>JBLHUR010000001.1:0-124165 GCA_047629805.1 Akkermansiaceae bacterium
CGCCGCCAGCTTTAATCCTTTTCCTTCGGGTAGGACGTAGTTGCGATCGTATCCGCTCATCGCAGGTTTCAGCTTCTCGAGACGAGCGCCCAGGCGGGTCGGCTTACGGAAGTCCATGGGCGTTCCAGCGAGCGGAAGAATCTCACCGGTGGGGATCGAATCCTCACCGCCGGGGGTGTAGCTCACGGAAGGGATTTCGAGAATATGATCCAGCGCAGTGCCACCGCCCGAAAGATTGAAATAGGCGTGGTTGGTGAGATTCACCACGGTGGCACGGTCGGTGGTGGCGTGGTAATCAATCCGTAGTTCGTTCTTCTCGTTGAGAGTATAAGTCACCTTGGTGAGGAGATTCCCCGGGTAACCCGCTTCCCCATCCTTGCTAAGATAGCTCAAGATCACCGACTCCCCGGCATCGGTCGTTCCGGAGGATTCCAGTTCCCAGACCACCCGGTCGAAGCCCGGCTTCCCGCCATGAATGGAATTTTCCCCCGAGTTCTTCGTCAGCTCGAAAATCTCTCCATCCAACTCGAAACGGGCACCCTTGATCCGGTTCGCGACCCGACCGACCACCGATGCTGCGGCGTTGAATTTTTGGTATTCCTCGATGGAGTCAGCCGAATGTACGACGTTTATTAGAACTCCCTCCCGGTCAGGCACGAAGAGCCCTTTGATCGTGGCCCCGTAGGTCAGGATCTCCACTCTCATTCCCCCGTCATTCTTCAAAGAGATTTTTCGAACCAACTCGCCACCCCGGGTATGGCCAAAGCCCGAAACAATGGGATCGGCAATGAGTGGAGAAACGAACATCGTCAGGATCGCAAACAGGGAAATTTTCATCATTCAAAAAGAGCGGATTCGAAATTAAGACGGTAGATCATTCCTTCGTATCCAATGGCGTAGTGATTCCCGGCTTCATCCTCGGCGAATGAAACGAGGCGTTGTGAGATCGTCCCGATCTGACGAACCAACTTCAAGCCGCTGTCCTTCGCGGCGATCCCAAAAAGCCTTTTGGAATTATAGTCGCCGCAAATATAAACGCCATCGAAGGAGGGATTCCCGCTCCCCCGATAGACATGTCCGCCGGTGATGGAATTGCCATACTTGTGGCGATAGGCGAAGACCGGCTGGAGGTATTTACCATCGTCCCGACGGTATTGGTTCGAGAAGCGCTCGAACCCTTCATAAACATTCCAACCGTAGTTCCCTCCCTTTTGAATCAAGGTCACTTCCTCGACCCGATCCTGCCCGACATCGGCCAACCAGAGGTCACCCGTCTTCTTGTCGAAGCAAAAGCGCCAGGGGTTCCGGAGACCATAGGCCCAGATTTCCGGCCGAAAATTCTCCCGGCCCACGAAGGGATTGTCCTGCGGGATGGCATACTCCCGCCCGGCATCCTGGTGATCGACATCAATGCGCATCATCTTCCCCAAAAGCAGACCGGGGTTCTGGGCATGCCCGTTCGGATCGTGGTGTGGTCCGGTATCGCCCATCGCGAAGTAGAGGAAGCCATCCGGCCCGAAGTCCAAACACCCCCCGCTGTGATCCTCGGCGATACTCTTGATTTCAATCAGTTCCCGGGCCTCCCTCCCCGAGTCCGCCGTGAAGTCATCATTGAAAATCTTCTCCACAATCCGAGTCGTCACCTCCCCCTCTTCAATTACCTGAAAATAGAGATAGTATTTTCGGTTTTCACGAAACTTCGGATGGAAGCAAACATCCAGTAATCCGTTCGGACCACGATCACTGAAGACTTCGGTTTTCAGATCGGAAAAAACCTCACGCTTCTCCGACGCCGCTGTTTTCTCGACCCGCCAAATGACACCCTTCTGATGCAAAACCAGAAAGACCTGCGGCAATCCGGGAACCTGTCGCATCGACGTCAATCCAGTCTCCGCTTTGCCGCGGGGAAGTTGGAAGGACTCCTTAAAGAACGGTTTCAGCTCGATCGGTTTCACGAGCTCCAAGATTTCACGAGGCATCCCCACCCGGTCCTTGAGCGCACTTTCCGGCTCCTTGAGCGAGACCAGATAGTCGATCAAATCGGTGAACTCATCCCTCGTCAAACTCGCGTGCAGTCCCTGGGGCATCAGGGAAATTGCGCTTCCCGATTGTGACTTGATGTTCTCCGCTGCCACCGTGACGACGACTCCATCCATTCCCATCAACTCAACTTTCTCGGCCGTCTTCTGCTTCAGGGTCCCGATGTGCGACTGCCCATCCTTCGTCTCAACAAGGACCGTGCCATACCCCGGAGCGATCGTGGCCGAAGGGTCGAGCACTGCTGCCACCAGATCACGCCGACCAAAGGCATCGCCTGCCGACCGTAAATCAGGACCCGCCTTGCTCGCGCTGCCATCCACCGAATGGCACTTGGAACACATCAAGCTCTCGCTTTGAAAAAGCTTCGTCCCCCGAATGACATCGCCCTCGTGACGCAACGCATGATTGCGATAGTCGTCCGCCTGATGACCCTGCGCCGCCAGGCCTCCGGTGAAGGACGAGAAGAGGAACGCGCATAAGAGACGTCTCATTCCGCTTCCTTGGTTGGGGCTGGTTTCACGACGTGGAGAAAGACAACGGCGCTGCTATTTCCCCAGGAATAACGCCGGCCTTCCGGGGTCGACTCGGGCCAACGGCACCAGGAAAGATTGTCGGATTTTCGACGTCCCTGCCAAGCGGCTTCGGCATTCTTGCGAAGCCACGGTTCGTAGGCTTTCTCATGCCCGTGATCGTAAATGAAGCGTGCTATCCAGCGGGCCGCGATGCCATTGAATCCCCCGCCATCACCCTGCTCGCCGGCCGGGGGAAAGTAGCCATCCCTGCAGACCTCGTTCATCGTGTAGTCCATCGCCAACCTCGCTTCATCATGAAATCCCAACAAATCAGCCGCGCCCACGAAGGTCCCCTGATTGTAGCTATAGACCCGACGGTGGATCCGCCCGTCGCGATGCAGATTGTCCGCCACCGCTCCCGTCTTTGGATTGAAAAGCTTCTCCTTCACCCAGATGAACATCGCCTTCGACTTCACCTTGTAAGCCTCATCCTTGGTCGCCTCTCCCAGCAAATAAGCTGCGATGGCACCCGGGCCGTTCACACAGGCGTTCTTCGATCGATTGTCGGTCTTCCACCAGAGTCCACCGCCGAGGTCGCCAGAACTTGCCCGTTGATAGCAAAGATCGAAGTTGGTCTTCGCCGCCTTCAGATAGTCGGCCTCGTCCGTCAACAAATGAGCCCGGGTACAGGCGATAACCATCCACATGATGTCGTCGTTAAAATCGTTCTTCTCCCACGTTTCACCATGCACTCCCAGGAAGCCCTTGAAGAGAGCACGAAATTCCGACAGCCGCTTGCGGTCCCGGTTTCGTTCGTAAACATCCAGGACCATCTCCATCTGTTCCGCCCACATCCAATAAGAAACCAAGCCACCTTCAGTTGACTCCTTCAAAAACGCGCTCTCTCCCCGCTCCTTATAAAAGGACTTTATATGGGCTTCGTAGAGAGTTCCGGCATCCTTCGCTCCGAATGCCGACAAGGGGGTCGGCAACAGCGCCGACAAAAGGCTGATCGATCCAGCAAAGAGGCTTCGTTTCCTGAAGGTCGTTTTAAAATGCATTCCGCTTTTCTACGTCTGACCCAGAGAGACACTTACGAGTCATTTTGCGCCACTATATCAGCATTTGCGCCAAGCCCCCCCTCCGCTCCAAAGGCGGCTTCAAGGCCCTCCCGCCAAAAGAAAATTCCTGCTATGAGGTTGTTAGAGAAATTGGTTCGAAGAAACGAGCTGGATGGGCTGCTTCAAGAAGCAGTCGATTATGCACGAAACATGATCCGGCAAGATGACAACGAGAGTCTCCCTGCTGCAATAACGTTCGTTGATCTCTTTTATGTAACACGAGAGATCGCCAGTCCAAAAGACTTCATCAAGGAATTGAATGCTCTCGAAGAACGGACACAGCACGAGAGTATGGCCTTCGCTGTCAACAACACCCTCGTAGAAATTGGCGAACTGGCTGCTCTAGATCGTATGGAGTATTTTCGGGATGGGGAAGAATAGCCTTTTACGCTCAGATTGGGACTTTTCAGGGGTTGTGCAAAGAACCCCAATTTATTTTTGTGCTTTTAGCCAAGACATGACCGTAGAGCACATAGGAATCCAAAGAACAACGCAACTATGAAACTTACCAAAACACTCCTCTTCTCCGCTCTGACCGGACTCGCTTTCTTCGCTGCTTCATGCAGTGATGAGACCAAGGAAAATCTTCCCGATGCTGCTGCTGACAAAGCTGCTGCTGACAAAGCTGCTGCTGACAAAGCTGCTGCTGACAAAGCTGCTGCTGACAAAGCTGCTGCTGACAAAGCTGCTGCTGACAAAGCTGCTGCTGATAAGGCTGCTGCTGACAAGCTCAAGGAAGCCGCTGGAACGACCGGCGAGTAAGCGATCAGTCTTGATCCAAAAACTTACCAAGACCTGTGGGAGTAAAAGCTCCTGCGGGTTTTTGTCTCCTTCGAAGGGGCTGTAAGCTTCCCCGTCTAGCGGACAGTTTTAAATTAGAGTAACTAATGCCGAGATGAACAAGCTCGCTCTTCGAGATCACGTTGAATACGAAAACTCTTAGCAATCACAAAGTCAGCCCTTCTGGGCCACCCAGCCCCAAACACCAAGAGGCCACTCCAATTTCGTCTCAGCTCATTCTTCGCTCGCAGCCGAAATCCTCAAACCTCATCGTGTTTCCACCGCCCCGCCAATTCGTGCCTTTGAACTCCGCTTCGCTGGAATTCAAGCCGTAACCCCCATTCTCCCCCCTCCGCTCCGGTCCAAAGGCGGCTTCAAGGCCCTCCCGCCAAAAGCAAAATTCTAGCGTTTGAATCAGTATGCTATAAAATGGCTCTCGCCGTAACTAGGGAACTCGGGCTAGATCATTTCCTCGCGAAGTTTCAGCTTGCTCCTTTAGAATGAAATTGCACCCAAATCGACTGTGGAGGCGCGTGGTTTACCTGCTGCTGGTGGGCGGGGTGCTTTCCGTGGCGGCGCGGTATTACCTGCGTGCGAGCATGCGTTTCGATTCCGACGAGACCGCCTGGCGCTTGACCTATACCATCGAGTGCGAGGCGCGACGGGCAGGCGCGGAACTGCGTGTGGCCTCGCCAGCCGACACGCAGTCCTCCCGGGTCTTCCGGCAGGAGTTTCGCCAGGAGAACCTACGGATCGATCCACGAGGCCAGTCGTCCGTCCTTGCTCGGGACATCGTCGCCTTGGCGGAGAAGCCGGGGCGTTGCGAATCGACTTTTCGTTTCGATTTACGCTTGAATCCGAAAAAGAATTGGTCGGGGGACAGCTCGCCCGTAACGCTCAGCGCCAACGAGCGAGCGAGGTATCTACGCGCCAGTGCGCGTATCCCGATCGACCATCCCGAGGTGCAGGCGACCCTGGCGAAACTACGGGAGCGCAGCTCGGATCAGGGCAGTCTCTTGCATGCCATTTTCGAACACTGCCACCGGGACATCCTTTGCGCCGAGCAGGACGCAGCCGAGGATGCCGCGACGGTGTTAGAAGATGGGAGCGGGACGCCCCGGGGGTGCGTGCGGGCAATGATTGCACTCTGCCGGGCCGCGAAAATCCCGGCTCGACCAGTGACCGGCTTCGTCATCCAGTCCGGAGAGCACCGGTCGGCCAATATCTGGCTTGAGGTGCTGGTAATTGATCACTGGGCGCCCTGCGATCCGATCAACGGCTACAAGCAGGTCCTGCCCTACAATTATATTCCGGCCCGCCACGACGACGAGCGAGTGGTGATTACCCGGCAGGCGGATGACTTGGAAACCGAATTCACGGTGGCACCTTTGCCCCGCTCCTCGCTGGGGGCGACGGCGGCGGAGCGCGGCCTCAGCGACATCCTCGATCTGACCCGGCTTCCGGTGGAGAGGCAGCAGATCCTGTCATTGATTCTGCTGATGCCGCTGGGGGCCCTGGCCACCTCCATCTTCCGCAATCTCGTGGGCTTGCGGACTTCGGGGACGTTCACACCGACCCTCATGGCCCTGAGTTTTGTCTTTGCCGATTGGCGAACCGTGCTGTTGATTTTTGGGACTGTGATCGTCCTGGGCGTGAGCACTCGCTATCTAATCGACCGCCTCAGACTGCTAATCCTTCCGCGTTTGAGCATCATGCTCACCCTCGTGGTGCTCTGCATTGTGTTCGGGATCTCGGCCCTCGAGTATCTCCAGATCACCCCGGGATCGCAGGCCGTGCTGCTGCCGATGGTGATTCTGACGATGCTCATCGAGCGTTTCTACCTGACTACTCAGGAGGATGGCATGCGGGTGGCCCTGCAACATCTTGGCGGGACTTTTTTGGTCGGATTCTGCTGCTACCTGCTGTTTCGCTGGGAGACGGCGGCGGCGCTCTTGCTGGCGTACCCGGAAGCGCACCTCTTCACGATCGCCCTGTTGGTGCTGCTCGGGCGCTACACGGGCTACCAGCTGTTGGAACCGTTTCGGTTCAAGGATTTCGCACCCACCAGGCGAGGATGAACGGCGAATCTGGAGCAACCCGATCGAAATGGCGTTTCTGGGCGTGGCCCTGGGAATTGCGGCGGCGTGGGGTCCTGGGCATGAACGGACGCAATGCCACCTACATCCTGCCAGGTAACCCGCGTGAGCATTATCCTCGCGTGGACGACAAGCTCCTGACGAAACTGGTGTGCGAACGAGAAGGGATCGCGGTGCCACAGACCTACGCGGTGGTGGAGCGGCAGGGAGAAGTGCGCCGCTGGGCGGACCTGATCTCTGGGCGCGATGATTTTGTAATCAAGCCGGCGCAGGGAAGTGGGGGACGGGGGATCACGGTCGTGACCGCACGGCGGGCCGGGCTGTTTGTGACGGCGGGCGGTGAGACCCTGACCCCGGCCGATGTACAATACCATCTGTCTGCTGTGCTGGCTGGAATGTACTCGCTGGGTGGCCGCCCGGACCGTGCCATAATCGAACAACGGATTGTCAGGCATCGGGCCTTCGAGCGCATCGCGGTGGGCGGGACGCCTGATCTTCGGGTCGTGGTGTATCGGGGCGTCCCAGCGATGGCCATGGTGCGCTTGCCCACCCACGGCTCGCGGGGCCGGGCGAACCTGCATCAAGGCGCCGCCGCCGCCGGCATCGATCTTCGCTATGGCCGAACGGTGGGCGGAGTCTGCCGGTCGCGACAAATCGATCGACACCCGGATACAAAGGCTCCCATTGCCGGGCTGATCGTTCCCGATTGGGATCACGTGCTGGCGGCCGCCGTTCGCCTCGCGCACGGATTAGAATTGGGCTACGTCGGGATCGATTTCGTGCTAGACGAGGCTCGAGGACCCCTGGTGTTGGAGGCCAACGCCCGTCCTGGTCTCGGCATTCAGCTGGCGAATCGGTGCGGCTTGATCGAGCGTCTGCGGGTGATCGATTCCCTCCTTCAAACATCATTGGGAGGCCTACGGATTCTACGCCCCGGCTGTCGGCAACTATGTTGAGCACGGCATCATGGACTGGCAGGATACGGACGAGTATCAGAAGCTGATCGAGATCGTCGAGCCCTATGAATATCGTGATCAACTGACCTTGCCCAAATTGATGATCAACGCGACGGGTGATCAGTTTTTTCTGCCGGATTCCCACCGATTTCACTTTGACGAGCTGAAAGGGCCAAAATATATCCGCTACGTTCCCAACGCCGATCGGGCTGCATGATACCGACGCCATCGAAACGCTTGCCTCGTGGCAGTATGCGATTTCCAATGACAAGCGATTGCCACGGTTTGACTGGAAAGTCA
This sequence comes from Akkermansiaceae bacterium, assembly GCA_047629805.1. GTDB lineage: Bacteria > Verrucomicrobiota > Verrucomicrobiia > Verrucomicrobiales > Akkermansiaceae > SW10. The sequence continues at coordinate 7,806 of JBLHUR010000001.1, forward strand.
ACTGGGCCCACGGGGTGATCAGCATGCAGCTCAAGGACCAGCCCGCGAAAATTTTCCTCTGGCAGGCAACCACCCCGAAGGCACGTGATTTCCGTCTGGAGACGCTTGGCAAGGTGTGGACGAGTCGTGAACTCAAGGCAGATTCCAAGGGCATCATTACGGTCAACGTGCCAAAACCGGATCAGGGCTGGACGGCGTTTCTCGTGGAGCTGACCTACAAGATTGATGGCTCACCAACCCCACTGAAACTGACAAGCGGAGTTGCAGTTGTGCCCGATGTCCTTCCGTTCGTAGGAACAAGGCCCGAGGGGAACCCGGAACGCTAGCGTCGATCAAGCTCGTTGCCTGCCCCGTCTATGGTGCGACGTCAGCGCGCTCAAAGCTTTCGAGAATCTGGCTGGACGCCCCCCTTTCTCCCCCTCTCCGATCCCTTCAACGACGCCCTCAAGCCCCCACCCTAAAGCAAATTCTCGCCGCCCCCTCCCGGGCACGCCCGGGGAAAGACATCGATGAACCGAAGCGCGGGACGCCAGTTTCATAAGAGCTACCTGCTTCTTTGAAATCAAATAAACTGACTGAGGAGCCTATTGTGGGAAAATCGCACGCTGGGATCTGCGAGGGAAGCACCAGGCAACTGGTGACCCTACCTCAATCCCCCAAACAACCGCCGCCTAAAGAATTCTTGGCAACGCGGCCCGGAATGCTAGGTTCTCAACGCATAAATCTCCCTCCGAAATCTCCTGATTCCCTCATAGTCCGACCATCTCCCGGGGGGGCTTACCGAAGCACCGCTCACCAACACAATGCGAATGTGCCGCCCCTTTCTCACCTCTCCGATTCCCTCAACGTCGTCATCAAGTGCCCCACCCAAAATACAAATTCCAGCAATCAATCAATACCCCATGCAGCTCTTCAATCTTCTTCGCGCTACGCTACTGCTAGCGCTGACCACTGTATTGCTGCAAGCGGACGAGCCGACACTCTCATTCCAGCGCGGAGTGTTGCCGGTGCTGACCAAGTCCGGCTGTAACCAGGGTGGTTGTCACGGCAAGGAGGCTGGCCAAAATGGATTCCGCTTGAGCTTGCGGGGGTTCGCGCCGGACTGGGATCATGAGTGGATCACGCGCGACGTGAACGGACGGCGGATCAATTACGCGTTTCCCGAGAAGAGCCTGTTAGTCCAGAAAGCATCGGGCGGTGTTCAGCATGAGGGCGGAACCCGCTTTCGCAAAGATTCGCCCGCTTGGAAAACCCTGGTCAATTGGATCAAGGCCAGAGCACCCGGCCCGATCGAGGATGAGGCAATGCCGGTGGCACTCGATGTCACACCGGCCGAATCGACGCTCCGGCCAGGAGACAGCCTGACGCTCAAAGTTCTCGCTCGCGAATCCGATGGGAGCACCTCCGACGTGACCTGGCTGGCACAGTTTTTTTCGAACGACGAGGCACTGTTACACGTGACACCAGAAGGCAAAGTCACAGCTCGCGGCCATGGAGATGCTACCGTGCGGGTTCACTTTCTCAACCTCGTGCAGGTGGTGCGCTTCACCATTCCATTCAATCACGAGGTCTCGCCCGAGCTTTACACAGAGCACCGAAACGCGATCGACGCACCACTGTTCGCCAAGCTGGAAGCTCTGCGCCTGCCTCCTGCTGAAGATTGTGGAGACGCGGAGTTCATGCGGCGCGCCTACCTCGATACCATCGGAGTTCTCCCCACGGCTAAGGAAGTCACTACGTTTCTCCAAGATCCCGCGGCGGACAAGCGTGCCCGATTGGCCGACCACCTGCTCGCCCGACCGGAGTGGCTCGACTACTGGACGCTCCAACTGTGCGACGTTCTACAGAACCGCCGCGAACGCGACCATGATGTGCGTGGTGTCAAAGGTGTGCGCGCCTTCCACGCCTGGTTGCGTAGCCGTCTTGCCGCTGACGCCGGATGGGATCAGATCACGCGGGACGTCCTGACAGCTTCGGGCGACGTCCGCGAGCACCCGGAGATCGGCTATTTCATCACGCTGATCGGCGAGCACCGCGAGGTGGAGAAAAGCGATGTTCCCGACGGTGTCGCGCAATCGTTTCTCGGAACTCGCATCGGTTGTGCAAGGTGTCACAACCACCCATTGGAGCGTTTCACACAGGACGACTTCTATCATTTCGCCGCGTTTTTTGCGAAGACCGGATTGGATCGTAAGGACCCGCAGAAGGGCGGCACGCGACTGTTGATTGAGTCCCGGGAGGAAACCGAACAGAAGAAGCGCATCGCAGAAACCGAAAAACGGCTGCGCGAGGCCAAAGACACTGGCAAGCCACAGAACGAGATCGACGGCCTCCAGAACGAGATCGCCAACCATCAGAAACGCCTCGCCGAACTCCGCGCCCGCCCGCCACAGGTAAACCACCCACGCACCCGAAAGCCAGTCCTGGCGCAAGCTCTCGACGGCAAGGCAATCGATTTCGGGAACGTCGCCGACCCGCGCACGGCACTCGCGGATTGGATCATTGCGAGTCCCGATTTCTCTGGCGCGATGGTCAACCGCCTGTGGCGTCACTTTTTCGCCATCGGCTTGGTCGAATCCGTCGACGATTTACGCAGCAGCAATCCGCCGTCGAATGCAGAACTCTGGGATCTTCTCACCACCGAGTTCCGTGATTCCAAATTCGACCTCCGCCACATGATGCGCCTGATCTTGACCTCGCGCGCCTATCAGTTGAGTTCAACGACGCGGCCGGAGAACCAGACCGAGCGCCGCTTTTTCTCCCACTACTACGCGCGGCGCCTGCCGGCCGAGGTGCTGCTCGACGCGATGGCATCAGCGACTGGAGTCCCTGACGAGTTCGCCGGTTATCCGGTCGGACTGCGAGCGGTGCAATTGCCAGAACCGAGTGTCTCTTCATACTTCCTCACGCTGTTTGGAAGATCCGACCGCGTCACTGCCTGTGCGTGCGAACGTAGCGGCGAGGTGACATTGCCACAGCTCCTCAATCTCCGTAATGGAAGTGAACTGGAACGCCAGCTCTCAGCGCCCGACGGCCGCCTCTCGACCTTGCTGAAGGATCCAGATAATCAGGTCGTGACGGACGCACTTTACCTCAACAGCATCGCCCGACTCCCGACTGATGCCGAACGCACTCTTGTAAACACATCGCTGGCCAACGACACACGCGATCTTGTGTTTCGCGATCTCTTTTGGGCGCTGCTCAACTCCAAGGAGTTCACTTTTAACCACTGACAACCTCACGACATGCTTTCCGTCAATCTTTCATCCAAGAGTTCAGGTCTTTGCTCCGGCCAGAGCCGACGAGATTTCTTGCGCCTCGGAGCGCTCGCCCCGCTCGGGCTCTCGTTGCCTTCGTTGCTCGCCGCAGAAAAATCACGTGCCGCAGGAGCACCTTCAGCGCGGGCGAAATCGGTGCTCCTCGTGTTTCTCGGTGGTGGGATTTCTCACCACGACACCTTCGATCTCAAGCCTGATGCAGTCGAAGAAATCCGCGGCAAATACAAAGGCATCCCGACAACTGTCCCCGGCCTACATGTCGGCGAACTCCTGCCTAAGATTGCGAAGATCATGGACAAGGTCGCGCTCGTCCGCTCCGGAAGTCACGAGAACGATCACCACGAGACGGCTACCAACTGGGTGCTGAGCGGACGCTTCGGCACGCCCTTCGGTGACCACCCTGCCATCGGCGCCGTAGTTGCTCACGAGACCGGCTTTTCAGGTCTCGTCCCGCCCTATGTCGCGGTTCCGAAGAACCCGTCGTTCACCTGGGAACTCGGCAAGAGCGCCTGGCTCGGCGGACGAAACGAGTCGTTCAAGTGCGGCAACCCGAACGATGCCAACTTCAAGGTCCGCGATCTCGCCGCGAACTCGTCGCTGACACCGGCATCGATCGAGCGCAGGCGCACCATGCTCCAGGCCATCGACCAACTCGGCGCGCGCGTGCAGGGCAGTGATCAGATCGCCACCTACGACGAGTTTGGCCAGAAAGCGACCGAGATGATTTTTTCGCCCAAGGCGCAAGAAGCATTCTCGATAGACAAGGAAGCCGCTACGATGCGCGACGATTATGGTCGCCACGAATTCGGGCAGAGCTGTCTGATGGCGCGACGACTGATCGAGAATGGCGTGCGTTTTGTCACTGTGAACTACGCCGGATGGGATCACCACGAAAAGATCTTCACTGGGCTAGACAAGAAACTGCCGGAGTTCGATCAAGGCTTCTCCGCACTCATCCGCGACATGGACGAGCGCGGTTTGCTGGACGACACGCTTGTTGCCTGCTTTGGCGAATTCGGTCGCACGCCGAAGATCAACGACAAGGCCGGACGCGATCACTGGGGTCGTGCAGGCAGCATGATCTTTGCCGGTGCAGGCGTGAAACGCGGATTTGTCCTTGGCTCGACAGACAAGAACGGCGCGTTCGTGACCGATCGACCGGTACGCCCCGCCGATGTCGCGTGGACGATCTACGACGCCTTGGGAATCGACCCAAACAAGGAGATCGTCACACCAGAAGGCCGCCCGGTTTCGATTCTCGCGGAGGGCGCCACCGTCAATGAACTGTTCGCCTAATGACAATCTTCCGGACATTGGTGCTGGCCGCGATGTTTTTGCAAGTGCTCTGCGCCGCTGACAAGCCGCCGATTGAGCCAAAGGTGACGGCGCTTGTCCCCTTGGTGGTGCCGCAGGGGTTTGAGGGCACCGTGCGCATCCGGGGATTTCGGATGAAGGAGGCCACCGCAGTGCGGGCGGATGCCAAACTCACCGTCAAGGAGAAGAAAGATGCAGGCACCCCGGGCGGAATGTCAGCCGACCTCCTCGGCGAAAGCGAGGTCGTAATTGAACTGAAACTGGCAGCAGATCATCCAGTCGGGCCGCTAGCGTTGACCGTCGCAATCGCCGACAAAACGGCGCAGCCGGTCACGCTCCAGGTCCTCCCAGCCGCACAGCTCGCCGATGAGAAAGAACCCAACAAAGGATTCCGCTCCGCGCAAAAAATCGAACCGGGAAAGTCGGTGAACGGGCTCATCAATGGTCAGCGTGATGTCGATACCTTCGAGATCGAGGCCAAGGCTGGACGGACATTGAAGATCGAGATCGTCGCCAGAGCTGTCGCCTCCTTACTCGATCCTCTCCTCACGGCCTACGACGCGCAGGGGTCTTCGCTTGGCGTGCAAGACGACGAAAAAATAGAGGCACGCGATGGCATTCTCGAAATCACTCCCATAGAGGACGGGCCAATTTTCCTCACCGTCCAAGACGCGCTCGATTTTGGCAGCGAGTGGCACTCTTACCGGCTAAAAGTTGGCGAGAAGGCAGCAGGCGAAGACCAATCTACGGTGAGTTTTGCAAACGATGTCTGGCCGATCCTGCGCGCCAACTGCATTTCCTGTCACCGCCCGGGGAAACTCAAAGGGAAACTCGATCTTACTTCGTTCACAGCGCTCTCGAAGGGCGGCAAGCACGGAACGATCTTCGAGCCGGGTGCGCCGGAGGATAGCGAGCTAATCCTCTCTATCAGCGGAGACGAAGCAGAGATGCCAGCCGAAGGCGAACTTCTGATCACCCCAGAGATCGAAATTTTGACACGCTGGGTCGCCCAAGGCGCCCGTGACGACACTCCAGAGGGCGGCCTCGGCACCCGACGTCCCGCGACGCCCCCCGTCTACCATTCGCTGCCCGCTGTTCCCGCGATGGCTTTTTCTCCTGATGGGAACATCCTGGCGCTCGCCGCCCATCACGAGATCATCATCCACCGGAGCGATGGCAGCGAGATCATTGCTCGTTGGCCGGGAGATTCGCCGCGCATTGAGGCACTCCAGTTTTCTCGCGACGGCCAGCTACTGGTCGCATGCGGTGGCGCGCCTTCAGAGTTCGGCGAGATCCAGATCTGGGACGTTGCTTCAGGAAAATCCATCCGCTCGATACGCGCCGGCAGCGACACGCTCTACGGGGTTTCAATTTCGGACGACAACTCTCGCGTCGCGGTTGGTGGTGCCGACAAATTGGTGCGCGCGTTCGACGTGAAGACCGGCGAACAAGTGATGCAGTGCGACAACCACCTCGACTGGGTATTCGGGACCGCCTTCGTCCACGATGGCTCCAGATTGATCTCCGGCAGCCGCGACACCGCGCTAAAATTGATCGACGTCAGCAGCGGCCATCTCATTGACGACGCCGCCCGACCGCGTGAACCGATCCTCGCCCTCGCCCGACATCCGACGGAAGATCTCGTCGCCTTCACTGGCAAGGAAGGAAAGGTCCGCCTGCATCGCATGGCTCCGCGTGGGGGGCGTCTCAAGGAAGGTGACAACAAAGAGGAGAACGCGGTGCGTGAATTCGAACACTTGTCGACCTCACTCCATGCGGTCGCCTTCAACGCCGACGGTTCCCAGCTCGCCTGTGGTGGGCAGAGCGGCGAAGTTCGGATCTTCCAGACTGATAACGGCCAGCGCAAAGTGATCATTCAGCCGGCCGGAGGGGCGATATTTTGCCTCGCCTTCCATCCAACGGAAAACCGTCTCGCCGCCGCAGGCAGTGATGGCCAGATTCGCTTCTACGATGCCAGCGATGGCAAATTGCAGACGACCTTCACCGCGGTGCCACTAACCACTGACTAACTTGAAGCGTCTCGCCATCATCCCACTGTTTGTCACCCTGGCAGGAACCATCGTCAGCGAGGCTGCCAGCGATCGTGAAGCCTTCCTGGCCAAGAATTGTAGCGAATGCCATGACGCGGATTCGCAGAAGGGCAAGCTGGATTTGACCGCGCTGAAATGGGATGCCGGAGATCCCCGCTGGACCAAAGTTTTCGACAAAGTCAATGGGCGCAAGATGCCGCCGCCCGACCGGAAGAGACAACCCGAAGCTGAGGCGCGCGCCGCATTTCTCAAAGCATTGCGCAACGAGTTGCACACGGCCAGCCTGAGCAAGCAGCAGTCCGATGGCCGCGTCGTGCTGCGGCGTCTCAACCGGGTCGAATATGAGAACACACTGCACGACCTGCTCGGGATCGACCTGCCGCTGCAACACTACTTGCCTGAAGATTCGACGACGCATGGCTTCGACAAGGTCTCCGAGGGCTTGCGATTGTCGATGCTTCACATGGGCCAGTTCCTCGAAGCCGCGGACGACGCCATCGAAGCAGCGATCGATCTGCGCGATCCGCCGAAGCCGGTTAAGCGACGCCTTCGCTACCACGATGAGGAGAGCGTCATCGACGATCAGAAAAAAGGCGAGGGGCAGACCAAGTCGTTCCGCGTGTCGCCCGAATCGGTGGTGATCTTTGACGACAACTCGCCGACCGCCTTGCGACAATTCACCTTTCGCCAGCGCGGGCGTTATCGACTCCGAATCTCGGCCTCCGCGGTGCAGGCCGCCGGACGCCCGGCTTGGCTGAAAGTCTATTCGACCAACTGGAAGGTCCGCAACCTGCTCGGCTATTTCGATTTGCCTGCAAGTGGCAAGCGCGAGATCGAATTGATCGCCAACATCGAGGCGGGTTGGCTGCTCGAACTCAAACCCTACGATACGAATTATGACCCCGAAGGCCGCGCTCTGTATGGCAAAGATGCCTATGCTTACCAAGGTCGTGGTATCTCCATCGACTGGATTGACATCGAAGGCCCGCTGCCATTGGCTGGCTCTGGTCGACCCGGACTTGACCTGTCGGAAGAACTCGGCGCAGAGAAATTACTGCTGAAATTCGCCACCCGCGCCTTCCGTCGTCCGGTCACGGCCGCTGAAGTCGGACGCTACGTCAAACTTGCCCAATCCGCGCTCGACGAAGGGCGCAGCTTCGAAGACGCGATGCGCCTTGCTTACCGCGCGGTGCTCACCTCGCCGCGCTTCCTGTTCTTCGAAGAAAAACCGGGCAAGCTCGACGACTGGGCACTCGCCTCACGCCTTTCTTACTTTCTCTGGAATACCTGCCCCGACAAAGAATTGCGCGAGCTGGCGGCAAACAACACCTTGCACCAACCCGAGGTGCTCCGTGCCCAGGTTAAACGTCTCCTCGACTCGCCCAAAGCCGAAGCCTTCGTCGAGAATTTCATCGGCCAGTGGCTCGAGTTGCACCAGATCGACTTCACCCAACCTGACAAGAAGCTCTACCCCGAATTCGACGACATCCTCAAAGCCGCGATGCTGGGCGAGACCAAAGCGTTCATCACTTTCCTCATCCGATCAGACCTGCCAATCAGCAATCTCATTCACTCCGAGTTCGTCATGCTTAACCGTATCCTCGCCGAGCATTACGGGATCCCGGGCGTGACTGGGGAAGAGTTCCGTCTGGTGCCAGTTCCCGAGGGGAGCCACCGCGGTGGCGTACTGGCTCACGCCAGCGTGCTCAAAGTCACCTCCAACGGCACCTCGACCTCCCCCGTGATCCGTGGCGCTTGGGTGGCAACACGATTGCTCGGGGAACCGCTGCCGCCACCGCCAGCCGACATCCCGACTTTCGAACCCGATACACGTGGCGCGACCACGATCAGGGAACAACTTGCCAAACACCGCTCGATCGCGACTTGCGCGGCCTGCCACGACCGGATGGACCCGCCCGGATTCGCGCTGGAGAACTTCGACGCCATCGGCGGCTGGCGTGAGCGTTATCGCAGCGAGAAAGGCGCCCCGGCAGACCGCAAGTTCCGCGGCCGCCGCGTCTGGGAATACAAACTCGGCTCCCCCGTCGATTCCACAGGGCAACTCCCCGACGGGCGGAAGTTCGCCGACATCGACGAGTTCAAGCAACTGCTCCTCGAACGCGAAGACCAGATCGCCCGCAACCTGATCCAAAAACTGCTCGTCTACGCCACCGGTGCCGGAATACAGTTCGCGGATCGCGCGACCGTCGAGAAGATCGTTTCTCAGCTCGAATCGGAAGGCGGCGGACTCCGGACCATCATCCACGAAATCGTCCAAAGTGACGTGTTTCAAACCAAATAGGATCACCATGAACCATTCGAACTCCCCCTTCCTCTCGCGACGAAGATTCCTCTGCGGGACCAGCGTCGCCCTGAGCCTGCCACTGCTCGATGCCTTCCTTCCAAACGCCCGTGCAGAATCAGCTGCACCCTCCCGGAAGAAAATGGTGTGCATCTGCACCTCGCTCGGACTGCATGCGCCGTTTTTGTTTCCGAGCGAGGCGGGCAAGGACTACAAATCCACGCCCTACCTCGAGCTGCTCAAAGACCATCGCGACGATTTCACCCTGTTCTCGGGACTCTCTCATCCCGACCAGGCGGGCGCCAACGGTCACACTTCAGAAATGACCTGGTTGACCTCGGCCAGACACCCCGGCTTGGGCGGCTTCAAGAACACCGTCTCGCTCGACCAACTCGCCGCCGAGAAAATCGGCCTGCAGACCCGCCTGCCATCACTGGTTCTGGGAACCGGCAGCCCCAGCCTCTCCTACAACCGCGGCGGAGTGATGATCCCGTCCGAAAGCCGCCCCTCGCACGTGTTTGCCAAACTGTTTCTCAACGGCACTCCCGCCGAACTTGAACGCCAAGTCCAAAAACTCCGCGAGGGCCGGAGCATCATGGACACCGTGCAAGATGAGGCGCGCAGTTTCCTTGCCCGCGCAGGAACCAGCGACCGCGACAAGCTAGACGAATACTTCACCTCCGTGCGCGAGCTCGAACAACGGCTGGTCAAATCCGAGGCCTGGGTGCAAAAGCCCAAGCCCAAAATCGACGCCGAGCCACCGCGAGATATCGACAACGGGAGCGACTTAATAGGCCGCATGCGCCTGCTGTTCGACTTGGTCCCGCTCGCGTTACAGACCGACTCGACCCGACTAATCACGATCTTCCTCCAGGGCGCCAACGCCGTGCCACCGGTCGCCGGCGTCACCATCGATCACCACAACCTCTCGCACCACGGACGGGAACCGGAAAAGATCGCGCAACTGCGGCTGATCGAAGCCGAGCAATTCCGTGTCTTCAGCGGGTTGATGGAAAAACTCAAGGCGAAACAGGAAAGGGGCGCCGCGCTACTCGACGACACCATGGTTCTGTTCGGCAGCAACCTCGGAAACGCCAACTCGCACGACACCCGCAACCTGCCAATCCTACTCGCCGGCGGAGGTTTCAAGCTCGGCCAGCACACCGCATTCGACGCCAAAAAGAACACACCACTCTGCAACCTCTACCTCTCCATGCTCCAGCGCCTCGGGGTGGAGACCGACGCCTTCGGCTCGAGCTCAGGAACATTGACGGGGCTGGCCTAGGGCGACACATTGAAGGCTGTTGACGCTCGGGGTGCGGACAGCCTACACTCGTCCCTGTGTGAAAGTGAACCATTTACAACTCATCCTCGGTTTTGCGATGACTCCTTTCGCGGTACTGGGGGAGCCTCCTGTTTCCGAGAAGCTGAGCAAGCCCAGCTATGACGATCTCGGCAAGGATCAGAAGCTTGCATCGTTGTTTGCCGGCAAGCCCGAAAAGAGTGCCTGGGAGAAACAAGGTCCCGCATTGCGCAAGCGCTGGGATCAACTGCTCGGCAAACCTGAGTTCGCAAGCGGTGACTACGAGAAGACAGCAAAGGTGATCGAGACCTTCGAGCAGCCGGAGTTCCGTGGTACGATCCTGCAGCAGCCGACCGGGCCGGGCGGTGCGCAGCAACTGGTTCTGGTGATGGAGCCGAAGAAGATCAAAATTTCGCCGCGCCCCGGTGTGGTTGTGCCGTTCTATCATCCCGACGCGATGGCGGGATTTGATCTCGGCAAGCGGAAGAGAATCACCGACAAGCTGACGACACAATTCGGCCGGCACCTGATTGAGCAGGGATACGTAGTGGTGTGCACCGAAGCGTTCCCCTACAACACTGTTGCCCAGCCAGAGAACAACAAGGGGCTGAATCAGTGGCGAGTTGCCGCGGAAAAGATCCGTAAAGATCACCCGAGATGGACCGGCATGGGAAAGCTCGTGCACGACACGCGACGGGCGATCGATCTTCTTTTAGAGCAGCCGGACATCGACAGCGATCGCATCGTGCTCATCGGGCATTCGCTGGGCGGCAAGATGGCATTCTACACCGGCTGCCTCGACCCGCGCGTCACCGCGACGATCGCGATCGATTTCGGCATTGGCTGGGATTTCACCAACTGGAAAGATCCCTGGTATCTCGGGGACAAGATCACTGGTGACGGTTTTTCGCTCGCCCATCATCAGCTGCTAGCCATGCATGCGCCGCGGTCGTTCCTGCTCGTGGCCGGCCAATACGACAAGCCGGAGAGCTGGCAATATCTGAATGCCGCGAGGCCAGTCTATTCGCTAGCCGGGCGCGAACACGCGCTGGGAATGATCGATCATGCCAGCGGCCACCAGCCAACAAAAGACTCGATGCGCCTAGCTTACAAGTGGCTAGCCGAACAGCTCGAACTCGAACAACACGATTGGGAATTTTAAACGATGAGAAAAAACACGACTTTGGTAATAGCACTCTGCGCCACAATCATTGCGAGTCCTGCCGCAGCGGCACCCAGGCTCGACGAGTCAGGATTTAAAAAACTGCACGCCCAGCTAGCACCACCATCGAATGAGGCGTGGCGAGGGCTCCCGTGGCAGGATTCAGTGCTGCAGGCGGCTGCCCTTGCGGCGACGCAGAAGAAACCAGTCTACATGCTGGTGCGATCCGGGAATCCGCTGGGCTGCGTCTGAAACAATGGCATCGTCGACCGTGCGTCGGCGTTCAAGGACGAGGCGGTGATCGAATCGCTGCGCGAGAAATTTGTCCCGATTGCCGTCGACCAACACGTGCACCGGCGCCTGAAAAACGCCGAAGGCGAGCTGTTTGCGAAGGTGCTCAAACAGGCCGGGCGCGACCTTGGCGGACGCTCGCAGGGTGTCTACATCTTCGACCCGGCGGGCAAGCTATTGGAGTTCTCAAACACGTCCGATGCGGGGCACGTCAAACGTCTAATGGCAAAGGCGCTCACAGGATTCGAGCCGGCTGCCGCAGATTCAGTGCCGGTCGCGGCCAAGGTCGCCAGTCCGCCTGCTGGCACGACCATCGTCACCGTCACCTCAAAGGTTCTTGGCGGATACGAAAAAGTCGACGGGCGCAATACTGAGATGCATGCGGCATCGCTCGGTCGCGACCACCTGTGGATCCGCGGCGATGAAGCGGCAGCACTCGCGAAGGGCTTGGTTCCCGCAACGCTCACCCAGCGCCTCGTCCGCTACCATCTCATCGACAACACCCGCGGTGAACCACCGTTTTGGCGAAGCGAAGAACTGCGCGAGGCCAAGCTGGAACTGAAGGACGGCCGGCTCAGTGGCCGGATCGAACTGCGCAGCTCCGACGGGGAGCGTGAATACGTGGCAGAGTTGTTCGGGCAGCTCGTGACTGATGGAGGCAAACTCACCCGGTTCGACCTCGTCGCCAACGGGGAGTTTCAAGGCGAAAGCCGCTACACACGAGGAGCCCCTCCGGGAAAGTATCCCTTCGCAGTCAGCTTCAGGGTCACCGCGCCAACCTGCGCCGCAGACAGGGTGATCCCCGGCGGCGCGCGCGGCAATCTCGCCAGGTACCTGCGCTAGCCAATCAAGTGAACTCAACGAATACAATCCTGCCAATCGCGATCGCGTTGTCTGCTTTTGGCACGGCTCAGCTGATCACAGCCGATGACGACTGGGCATTTTAAGAGCTAGAGAAAGCCTGCTGTGCCTGCCGTCGCGGATGCCCCAAAGCGGATCGACGCCTTCGTGCGGGCAAAACTCTCCGCGCGCGGCATTGCCCATTCTCCAGCGGCGGAACGTGCGACTTTGATTCGACGCTTGAGCTACGACCTATGAACTCTCTGAGACGAGGTTGTCAGGCGGCCATGATCAGGCCTTTCTGTGATGGTCGATTTCCAACAAGGCCTTCGTCGGGATGATCTGCATTCCTGCGAATTCCCGCAAACAGGCACAATTTGATCCCCCCGGCGCAAATCATACCCAGTTTCGATCATTGAGCTTCCCACACCCCGGGAAGTTCTGTGAACAGAGCCCTTGTATCAGAAAGAATCACCCACTGGTCCTATTTCTGCACCGTCCGAAAAAGGCGGGCGATCCCGTTAGGGCTTGAGCTCGAGCTCGCCTGACTGCTACGGCGGATTTTTCGAGGGTGTCCGACATGGCATCATCGTGGTGCTATGAAGACTCCACAGTAAGCCAAAGATAACGAAGGCTAGCCCCCCACGCTCACAGATTCCTCCGCAGAGCCGCTTCCAAATCGGCCACCAGTTTCCGAAGAGCGGCCGCCTTCGGTTTCGGAAGATCACAGCTCATGTGGAGCTCCACTCCCGGGGACACGCGGACGCACTTCCATAGCCCCACCGCATCGGGGCCGTGCTCTTGATTTTCTTCCTTTGAACGATCTCCCGACGACGCCCCCTCCCCTTCGAGCAACATCGCCTTGGTTTCCCCGGTACTTCGGCCCGCCACGAGTTCCGTGATCTTTTCGGAGGCCCGCCGCTCCCCCAGAAGCTTGCGCACAAGAAGGGCCTGAACGAAGTGGCGGAATCCGTATACCACCACCTGCCTGCCGTCCCGCTCGGGCGGGTCGATGCATCCCAGTGTCTGGTAATGTCGAAAACTCCGGGGCGAGAACACCCGGCTGACCCGTGAATCCCGGACATCCGACTCCGGCAAATGCTCCAAGGCCAGATGGTTAACCTTCTCAAGAAAGTCAGTGAGCCGGAAGACCCTTCGCGCTGGGAAGAGTCCGGTTGTCACAGCGCAGACAGAGACTCCAGGAAGCACTGGCTCTTGCCAGAGTCAAAGAGTTGGCAGCACGCGGCGAGTATGAGAGCCTTGCTTGTGAGCGACGAGTGTTGGAGATCGCCATTGGATGACACCGAGCCCTGCTAAACCCGTGGACGAAGCCGACGAACTTGCCTCACTGAGTCGAACCTTCGACGTGTCAGCCCGTGGCGATGACGACACCGGGATCGGAATGAACGTGCTCGCTGCCATGGCGATCACCTTGGCCAATGTCTCCCGGACCGGCAGCGGGATCAGCACGGCCGGTGTGAATTTCCTCACGAATTGGGGGATCACAACAAGCTTGGTCCGTGACAAGGTGGTCGGGGAAGTGTGGCCATACGGCAGAATATTCTTTCCAGTCACATCCGCCGCTTGCTCGGCGACAAAATCGCGAAAGCCCAAAGCAAGGGAGTCGGGGCGCTGGAGTCGGTCGAATCAGGCAGTTCGAGTGGAGAATTCCCTTAGGACGTAGGAAGGGTCGCTGGAGGCCCGGGAGGGCTTTGATCATGGGTGTTGAATTGGATAGTCGGATCGACCAGCGAGGAGGCATTGTGAGCGGGATGAGATTTCGGAAACTGGAGACTATGTTCGAAAGGCGTGTGATTGCGATGGGAGTGGTGCCCGGTTTGTTGTGGGGAAAGCCCTTGAATGTTCTCATGATCGCGGTGGACGACATGCGACCGGAATTGGGGTGCTATGGGGCGTCGCATGTGAAAAGTCCCAATATTAACCCCCTCCGCTCCGATCCAAAGGCGACTTCAAAGCTCTCCCGCCAAAAGCAAATTCGTAGCAGCCCCTGATCGTCCGCACAGCCATTGAAAAAGCCGAGATCGACGCACTTTTCCTCCGGCCTCGGTTGCAACGCTGCGATTCGATTCGAGACCCAGGCCGGCAGTTCCGCATCGCTGGCGGTCACTTCTTTGGTCTCAGCGGAGGCACCAAGGGGCATGAACGCCCATACCAAGGCCACGATGATCGTCTTCAAATGAGATCTGGAGGACATTACTCGAATACGCTTCACGATCAGGATATTGGTCAGGCTATTTCTTCCCCGGTGCCGGCTTTTTGAGCGAACTTAAATACTCGACGAGATCAACCAGTTCCTCCGGGGTCATGAGGCGGTGAAGCCCGGGGTACATGAGGGACTGGGGATATTGCTTCTTCAACGCCACCTCCGTTTTCAAGACGGTCCGGCTCGCGCCACCGATCATGGTGAGCGTCATGGATTCCTCCGACTCGGTAACGATTCCAAGGAGGGAAGTTCCGTCTCTCAGAGTGACTTCCCAACCTTCGAATCCCATGCTGATCCCGGCGTTGGGCTCCATGATGGCCTGGTAGAGAGCTTCCTTGTTCAGCTTCTCGCCGATTTCGGAGAGTCCCGGACCGAAGTTGATCCCAACCTCACCCGCCTGATGGCAAACGGTGCACGTCTTGGTGGCGAAGAGCTTCCTCCCATTTTTCACGTCGCCGGTGCGCTTAACCAACTCCACCACCAGCGGAAACTCGCCCTTCCCGCTCGCAAAGAGAGACTGGGCCTCCTCGCGCACCTTAGGATCGCGGGAGAGCATGAGAAGGTCCGAGGCGGTTTGCTTGAGATCATCAGCGAGCTCACCCGCTTTCACCATGACCAGGAGTTCAGGATGCTTCCCCGGGTTCGGATCGTAGATCGCCTTCAGGGCCGCCGAACGGACCTCGGCGGGTCGGGATTGATCGGCGAGCACCTTCGGCAACTCGGCGAGAAGAATGGGATCACCAGCCAGGGAGATCGCCTTGGCGGCGCGGGCCGCCACAGTGCCATCTTCGCCCTTGAGGGCCTTCACGAGCAGGTCGCCGCTACCGAGATCGACGAGTGCGGAGGCGGCCTCGGCCCCGATCAGAGCATCTCCCTTTTCAAGGGCGAGCCGGAGAACCCCGGGAGCTTCCTTTTTTAGGTTGAAACGCCGAATCAAATCGAGGTAGCGGTCGCCGGCCCAATTGACCTTCAGGTAGCGGGCCACCGCCCCTTGCGCTTTTTCAGAATCCCCCAAATCGAAATCATCAAGCCGGAGAATGGTCTCTACGATGAGAGCATCCTTCGCCTCGTCTCCATGCGCGGAGGGCGCAAGCAAGAGGAGCAAAACTCCGACCACGCGGAAATGATAAGCGCACATGAAGGAGGTCGGGTTAGAGGTCGAGCAAGCTCTCCAGGGCCTTCTTCTTTTCTTCCCCGCGGTGGAAGTCGAAGGCCCGCATGTAACGCAAGGAGTTGTGGTCCTTGATCGACTTGTCCTTGATAATCTTGACGAGGTATTCGGGCGCGGCCTTCGAACGGCTGCGCCACACGATGTCACGGCCTCCGTCCGACTTCCACTGGTCGCCCGCCTTTGCCAACCAGGCGGCGAATCGGGCGTCCGCGTGGAGATCGGATCCGATTCCCAGAGCCTCAAGGTACCAACGATCGCTTCCATTGTGTTGGAGTGCGAGTTCGGTCCAGAGTGCGTTGGCTTGATCCGATCCATCGAAGCGCAGGGCGATCGCGGCCTCCCGGCGGACTGCCGGAGACTTATCTTTCACGACCTTGGCGACCGTCTCTGGAATGCTAAGCCCAAGCTGACGTGCGAGACGGATTCCCACAATGCGGATATCCGGATCGGAATCGGCGAGCGCCAGATCGACGGAAGACTGGCCCCTTCCGGCAGACTTTCCAAGCACCCAAAGGGCACGGGCACGGTGCCGGGGATTCTCGCTTTTCCAAATTTTCTGAAGCGCAGGGACGGCCTTATCCCCCATCTTGTGCAGGGCCGTCCACGCGAGATAGCGGGTCGCTCCATTCGGACTGGTCAGCGCCGTGGCGGCACTATCGGGCGTCGAAAAATCAGCCTTGGGAACCGAGTGCTTCGATCCGGGAACCGCTACCCTGAAAATCCGGCCCCGTTTCAAGTCACCCATGGCATGTCCGCCGACCCCGGGATCGTACCAATCTGCGATCAAGAGTGATCCGTCTGGAGCCACACAGACATCGGAGGGCCGAAACCACTTGTCCCGGGAGCCCTTCAAGATGTTGATCATCTTGGCGGAGTATCCCGCCCCTTCAGTCTTCGCCGGGTAGCCGCGTGTCACGTTGGGACCGGCATCGCAGTGGATGACTTGATTCCGGAAAACGGAAGGGAGAACGGAACCCTCGTAAACAATAATTCCAGTGGGAGATCCCTGTCCGGTCTGGAGGAGATTCGGGACCACGCCGGGATCGTTGAGATGCCAATGGCGGAGCGGAATTTTCTCCTCGATGTTGGTGCGCTTGTCACCCCATCCCGCTCCGGTCATCTCGTCGCGGTAACCATAGTTGCCGAACTCCATCACGAAGTTAATCCGCACTCCCTTGTTACCGTCGTCATCGTTGTCGCTCTGCCAGATCGTTCCAAAGGAATCGACGCAGACCTCCCAGTTGTTACGGAAATTCCAGCCCAGAGTCTCGACGTTCGATCCGTCGATGTCACAGCGAAACACCATGCCCTGCTGGTAGGGCTTCCGATCAGCTTTCACCAGATTGCCGGCTTTGTCGGTGATGGTCTCTCCGGACGCGTTCGCGAGTTGCCGGGAGGCATTGCCAAAGTTGAAGTAGAGCTTCCCGTCAGGACCGAACGAAAAAGCATGGATCCCGTGATCGTGTTGCGCACCCCCGATCTTGGTGAATATCGCTTCCTTCTTGTCAGCCTTGAGGTCGCCGTTTTCGTCGGTCATGACAAAGACGTTGTCGCCTGCAGAGACGATCACCTTATTGCCAAGCACGCAAATCCCGTGCGCAGAATCGATGTCCCGACCCTGGTAAAACACCGTCGACTTGTCCGCCGTTCCGTCCCCGTTGGTATCTTCGAGGACCAGGATGCGGTCTCCCTCAGGGCGTTTTCCGTTATGTCCGCGATAGTTCACTACCTCACAGACCCAGACTCGGCCGAGATGGTCGATATCGATACTGGACGGGCTCAGCATCATCGGCTCGGAGGCAAAGAGGCTGGCTTCCAGGCCCTCCCCCACATCGAGGCCCGCGAGGGCTTCAGCGGGGGGCACTTCCGCGAATCCCGAACCGATGAGAAGGAGGCCGGCACCGAGGCGGCCGGAATATCTGAAGAGGGAACTTTGTCTATTGTGTTTCATGGTGGCAAATTGATTAAACGAGCGTTTGTTAGAAACGCGGTAAGCTGCGGCAATCTATCTTTCGACGTAATGTGGGCTGGCGTCGGTCCTTTCTCCGGCGGAAAAATCCCAACCGCGTCCTAAGTCTTAAATTGCCCCTACAGCGATATGGACGAAGCGATGGAAGCGAGCGCGGCCAGGAAATCGTTGAGAGCATCGAATTGCGCCTCTTCCTTCCCCCGCAGCTCGGCAATCGCCTCCGGGCGACCGCCGTGGTGAGTAATGTTGTGGATCACTGTCGTGTCGATAAACAGGGAAATAATACGCGTGGAATCAGTCTCCAAGGCGAGCTTCATGACCTCAAACATCAGGCGGGTTTGCCCTGATGGAAAAGTTTTTCAAACAATTTGCGAGGGCTGCGTTCAGACGGGATCGGAGCACCGCTGCGGGTGTAGCTAAGCGTCGAACCTTCATTCGACATCGCCAGCACCAACGACGGGTAACGCGTCTCGTTGCCGATCTGTTCAGCAGCATACTGATCGAGCGACACCCAGTTGCGGAAGCCATCCGGAGGGAGTTCACCTGCAAGGGCGATTCCCGGCATATCGAAGAGATCGCGGATCGTGTTTTCATACTCCGCCCGGATCAGTCGCCGGAGCCGCGTCAGTCCACCCTCCCGCTGCTTGCTCTCAGAAGAAATCAACGAGGCACCCAATCATTTCAGCAGCTCTGCCGACTCCTCCGCCGGCGGTCGCTTTTTCAGGATAAGTCTATTCGCGTCCATGGAATTGTTCTTCGCGTGGAATGGCCACCACGTTCCAGGCGGCTGGAAAAAAGCGAATCACCCCGCCCGGTCGATAGCCTTCCAGTAACATCCCGCACTCCACTTGAATTTGCAGCCCGCTGCAGCCAGGGCGAAGCGGGACTTTGCTCCGCTTCACGATGTTGCCGCCTTTGCGATCGTTGACCGGGTCGTAGGTCATGAGGCAATCCCGGGCAACCGCGATGGTTCCCTTTGGTTTAAGGTCGTCCTTGGCGCCACCGGAGGTAGGCCAGCCGAGCGGCTCGGGCACGATAATGTCGAAGTCCTTGAACAACTCCCGGTCGACTCCATCGAAAAAGGTCAGGGTTACGATCTTGGTTTTGTCATCGACGGCGTCCACCCGACCGGGAATCCCGCGCTCTCGAATGTTGCTGCGATGACGTTCAAGTTGACGGACCGATGCCAGCTCGCGGCTCTTTTCATCGAGCCAAATATGAATCACGCGACCCGGTCCATAGAGCGTGGCCCAGGTCAGGTTCATTTGCACCGTTTGCCCGGGCTTGATGCTCTCCAAGGCTCCAAATCCAGCACCTTCATAAACCACGGTGTGAGAAACGAGATCAAAGATCTTGGCATCACCACCCACGGCCTTCCCGTCTTCTTGCAGCGTGGCAGTGAGCTTCTTGGTTGCCAGATCGACATGGTCAATTTTCCAAATCTGATTGCGCCGGGCGTGGTAGGAAAAATCATCCTCCAAACGCAGGCATCGCGTGAAGTCGACCTCGGGCGATGCCCGCACATCCTTGACGTTGTGCAGCTGCCCATTTCGAAGAGTCCAATGCTTTTCCTCACCTTTGGGTCGTTCGTAGAACCAACCATGAAGATGCGTCCCGATTGGGATGTCCTGTATCGCTGCGGGTTGATTTTGATAATAGATCGATCCGTAGGGCAGCATCAACGCGGTCAGCGGATAATCCATCAAGGCGCGACTCTGGCGATCGTTGCGATCGACCCGGAGAATCACTTTTCGCTCCGGATGATCGAAACCAATCAACTCGCCGGAGACATGGTGCGCGGAACCTTCCGGGGGGAACTCACCTTTGATCGGCTGAAACCACGGCAGGCTCTCATCTTTGTTTTCGTCCGTCCGATAGGCTTCCTGCGCGAAAGTCGGAACGATGATTGCGGCGAGAAACAGTATTTTTAAAATCATCATCACGCTACCACTTCGGAGATCACGCCCAGGCTGTCCTGGAAGGTTTCGGTTTCGACATCGACACGTTGCAACATCGTCAGAAGAAGATTGCTGAGCCGGGCCTCGGCATCGACCGGACGGCCGCAGATTTTGTAATGCGCATTGGCATCGGCCACGGTGTATTTCCCAATCGTGGGCAGATTAAAATCAACGTGCTGTCCATGCTTCACGCCGAGATTTTTTCCGCCGGCATAGATCGTGGGCAGGTTCGCGTTTCCGTGACTATGTCCGTAGGCCATGCCACTGCCCCAGAGGACTTGCGTCGTGTCCAACAAGGTCCCGCCCTCTTCTTTGTGGGCCTTCAGTTGATCGAGAAAGTAGCTGAACTGCTCAATGAGAAAGGCATCGGTCTGGGTGAGTCGACGAAGTTGTTCGGGATCACCATTGTGATGGGAAAGTCCATGCCGCGCCTGCGAAATGCCAATGTCCGGGATCGCCCCGCCATTCGACTCGCTACAGATCATACAAGTAATGACGCGCGTCATGTCGGTGCGCAGCGCCAGGACCATCAAGTCAAAGAAGAGGCGATGGTAATCCTGAACCTGATTCTGATCCATCTTCCGCGAGAATTTTCCGACCTCGCCGGGAGCGAGGTCAGGCCGGGGAACATCCAACCAGGCATCCGCGCGTTCGGTGCGCACTTCGACCTGACGCACTGCGGTGAGATATTCATCGAGCTTGCTCTGATCCTCGGTGCCCAGTTTACGATTCACCCGTTGGGCATCATCCAACACCGCATCGAGAATGCTGCCACGACGGTTTAAGCGGCGACGCACGGCATCTTTTCCACCTTTCTCGCCAACGAACATTCGTTCGAAAATCGACTTCACATTCCGTTCCGCCGGAAGCTGAATGCCATCACGTGACCAAGCGAGCGAATGACCTTCAATCGCCATCTCCAGTGAAGGAAACCGCGTGGAAACGCCCTGCACTTCGGCCATCAATTGATCGACGGATATCGTATTGCGAAAGGCCCCGCCATTGCTGGGAACATCGGCACCGGTCAACCACACCTTGTCGCAGTTGTGATGCTTCCCCAGCACCATGGGATGATGCAGACCGCTGATCGGCGTGACCTCATGACGGTGACGCTCGAGCGATTTCAAAGGCGAGGTGAATTCGAAATCCTTGCCTGCTTTCTCGATCTGCCAGGTGAGCGTGTTGACGCCGTTCGGAATATACAGAAAGACGCTGCGCTTGGGCTTCTTCGTCTGGGGCCGCGTTTCAGCCATGCAGTTGAGCATGGGCAGGGCGATACTGGCACCCAGTCCACGGAGCAGGTGGCGACGGCTGAGATGCCAGTTGTTGCTTTGTATATTCATCGTTTTTGGAAGAGGTCTGAGAGAACGAAGGCTTCGAGGATATCACGAACACGGTAATCTTTCGCACGCCCGATCGCTTCAATCGATTCTAATTCGTCGCGATCATCGAAGGTCATCGTACGGCGCGTGCCATAGATTGCGAGCTTCTCGATAAAGGTTGCGTTGAAGGAATCCAGGTCCGTCATGAGCAACTTTCGGAACTCCTTGGCGTTTTGGAAAGTTCGCCCGTCCGGAAATTGTCCGCTGGCATCGACCACCGGATCGTCGCCGGTTCCCTCCACCTTTTCGTGGGTGCGCCATTCGCCGATGGCATTGTAGCTATCGAAGGCCAAACCATAGGGGTCGATACTCTTGTGACACGAAGCGCAGTTCGGATCGTGAATGTGAGCCTTGAGCTTCATCCGCAAGGTCGCCTTGGGCTCACCCAAGGGATTGGGCTCAATGGGATCGACATTGGCCGGAGGCGGAGGAGGACTTTTGCCGAGAATGGCTTCGGATACCCATACTCCACGGTGAACCGGACGATGACGGGTTCCGTCCGAAGTCAGCGATAACACCGAGGCATGTGTGAGCAATCCACCGCGCTGATCATCGGGTCTCAGAGAAACGCGCTGAAACTCATCTTTAGTCACATTGGGAATCCCATAAAACCTCGCGAGCCTCGGGTTCACCATCGTCCAACTTGAGTCAATGAACTCGCGCAAGCTCAGCCCTTGATGCACCACTTCAGAAAAAAAAGCCTGCGTTTCGCCCACCATACTTTGCTCCAAATGCTGGTCGTAGTTTGGGTAGATTTCCTTGTCCGGCGGAAATATTCCCACCTTGCGTAAATGCAGCCATTGGCTGGCAAACGATTGCGTGAAACGCTCCGCACGAGAGTCCGCCAACATACGTTGAAATTGCGCCCGCAATACTTCCCTGTCGCGAAGCTTGCCAGTCTCCGCAAGTTCAAATAATCCTTGATCCGGCATGGTACTCCAGAGGAGAAAAGACAAGCGGTTTGCCAGTTCCCAATCATTCAACTGATATCGGTTTACGTTCTCGTCGCCCTCGGCAATGAACAAAAAGCTCTTGGAACATAGAATCGCGATCATGCCCGCCTTCACCGAATCTTTGAACGACTCACCGGCTTTTAGTTCGGCTTGGACGATGCCAACATAAGTATCGAGTTCACCCTCATACAAGGGACGGCGGAAAGCGCGCCGAGCCATCTTCTTAAGACCTTCGCGGACCGCCTTGATCGATTCATCAGCGGCCATGTAGGAATCGCGACGACTCTGTTCTTCCGGGGTGATGATGGGACCGCGCATGGAAATGGAATCGATGATCAGTATGGGAAAGCGTGGCTTGCCCTCCTCATCGGTGATCTTCATCTGCCAGGGAGCCCGGGGATACGCGGTGGTGATGAATGGAATTCGGCTGCCCGCGTTGGTGCGGGGATGACGCCGGAGCCCGTTCTGATTGAGCACGTGAATTTCCGGGCCCCAGACATCCGGGAAATGAACACGAAAAGTTACCGTGATCGGCTTGTCCTCCGGCGCAATGATATCCTGCTCGAACAAGATACGGTCCAACTTGTGTTCGTAGACCTGCATCCGGGGAGCCTGGCCACCTTCCGGAGTGATGCCGCAAACGGTGTAGCTAATTTCATAAATCCCAGCGCCGGGAAAATTAGACTTCGGTCCCCGGTAGGGATTCGATCCCCGAAAAATCTCACCGGATGTCGTCAAGGGAACCCGTATCTTATCGAGAAGACCATCTGCTTTGAGACGGTCGTAGTGATTGTGATGCTCCTGCAATTCGGCAGCGCGTTTGCTCACCTCGAGATACTCGATGGGCTCATCCGGATAAGCTTCATCCAGCACCACCTCGGCGGCCTTGATATATTTCTCGATGTGCGTCGGCGAAAGCGTCAGAACAGAACCAATTCGCTCGAAGCCATTCCACTCCGGATCTTCCAAGAGCCCGCCCGGATCGGTGGCGTCATACTCGACCCCAATGAGGTCTCGCACCGCGTTGACATATTCCTCACGGGTCAGCCGATGATACGAAACCTTATCCCGTCGCGCCATCCGTGCCGATTCTCCTTCTCGAAGCCGCTCCGAGATCCACTCGACAATTTGAGCGCTCTCATCGGCGGCAGGAAGGTTCTCTTCATCTTCCGGAGGCATTTCCCCGGAACTAATTCGCTCCATCACCTCGGCCCAGAGAGGAGTGTCGTGCTCTCCCACTTTTTGCGAAAGCTCATCGAGCCGGAAGTCGCCCTTCTGCTTCTTTTCGCCATGGCACCGGACGCAATGCTGCTCGAGATAAGGTTGCAGATCCTCTTTGAAAGAAGGTTGAGCAATCGCAGTAACGACCGTCCCGAACAGCCAGGCGAGAGGGATCAACGGAGAGGGACAGTGCATTGAAAAAGAAATACGGCGGTTAGCTTCACCGGTTTTCAAGGGATTCCGCCATGAGCTTCGAAATACGAGCCACTCATTTTTTTGGGGGGGATTGTCCCCCGCCCAAGATAGTCCCCCGACAAGTCAATCTTTTCGCTTCCGGTGATAGGACTGTTGGACACGACCTGTAGCTTTGAAGCGCTCCCATCAAACAATCGCTGCCAAAATCGATTCTTGGCAATAGGACCCGCAAATTTACTTTTAATCAATGAAGGAAGCACCAAAATCTCCGGATCCTGAAAAGACCTGTTCAGGGCTTTTTTCAAGCGAGACACCGCTCTCCGACACGCATAAACTACGGTCTCCGTTTCTCCTTTCTCCCCCTTCTGGTCGGGTCCAACTGCTGCTTCAGGAACCTTCCACCAAAAGCAAAGTTCCAGCAGTAGTATGACTGCGGTGGTTTCAGCCTTGATCGTGTTCGGGCTCGCGGCGTTGGCGGAATGGCTCCATGGTAGGCGCATTCGAGTGGCGGAACGGCTGGCTTTCGGGCCGGCAGGAGCCCGGCGTTGGACGCGCTTGGTGCCGATACTGCGGCCGGTGAGCCTGGCGGCGTTCACCTGGGGGCTGGCAACCCTGATCCTTCTGAAGACGGGCGGGGACGATGATCTCGCGGATGAAAAGGACGGCGAAGCAACACGGCTGGTGTTTGTGGCGGATCTTTCGCCGAGCATGTACCTGGAAGACGCGGGACCCGACGGCTCGCTGACCCGGCAAGCCCGGATGCGTGAAGTGGCGGAGGGCATCCTTCAGCGGGTCAGCGGAAATCTTCGCTTCGGGGTGATCGGCTTTTACACCGAATCATTGCCGGTGGTGATGGAGGCGCGTGACCCCGAGTTGGTGCGCAATGTCTTCAATGGCCTGCCGCTCACCTATGCCATGCCCTTGGGAAAAACAGATCTGGGCCGGGCGGTGAACGAGACGCTGGAGCTGGTGGCTGATTTTCCAGAGAACAGCACCCGGATCATCCTGTTCACTGACGGGGATTCAGTGAACTTGGTTCCGATCGCCCAGCGGCCGAAGTCGGTGAAGGAGGTGCTCGTGCTTGGCATCGGCAATCCGAACAAGGGCCTCTACATCGACGGGCATCAGTCGCGGCAGGAAACTGGAACCTTACGCAGCGTGGCGGCCTCGTTAGGCGGTGAATATGAAGACGTGAACACGAAACATCTCGCCACCACGACGCTCGGCGACCTGGTGGTTCCGCTGGCGCCCTTAAAGAGTGGGCTGAACCTGGAGCAGATCGCAATATTAGCGATGGTGCTCGGTGCGTTGATCAACGCAAGCCTACCGATCGCCCAGGAGTTCTTCGGTAGCGACTGGAAGGTGAACCCGAAAAAACGCCGAGCCACGAAGGTTCCGGTCATCGTGGAGGGGACGACATCATCATGAGAAAGTTTTTCACCCTGCTCTGGTTGCTCTGTCCGGTGGCCGCGCTGTATTACCACTACAACGAGGGGCAGGATCAGCTCGCCCGGATGGAGGCCCAAAAGCATGTGGAGGAAATTCGCGAGGCCGAGCAGGCCGCGGAACCCGACTGGGCCCAGATCATCGAGGATTACGACAAGCTCGACGGGAAATTGCCGAGAGACGAACGCCCGCTGGTGCGGCACCAGATTCAGCTAGCCAAATCGAAGGCACGCCTGGAGATGCTCGACGTGGCGATGGCCGCGGAGGAACTAACGCTCCTGCTGCGGGAGACCGCCCGGACGCACGGAGAGAATGCGACGATCACCCGAGCCGTGCGCGAGACGCTCGGCAAGGCTCACTATTACGCGGCCTATCTCCTGAAGACCAGCGGCGCGGCGGAATCCGAATGGCGGCCTTATGCCGAAAGAACCCGGCAGATTTTCCGTTTCCTAGC
Organism: Akkermansiaceae bacterium; assembly: GCA_047629805.1. GTDB lineage: Bacteria > Verrucomicrobiota > Verrucomicrobiia > Verrucomicrobiales > Akkermansiaceae > SW10. The sequence goes on from JBLHUR010000001.1 coordinate 33,320, forward strand.
CGAGCATCAGGAGCCCGGTGCCCTGGCGAACTACGAAGAACGCGTGGCGACCGAGTTTCAAAAGACGATCAACCCTAAGTCATCCCCATGAATATTTCTCCTTCGATCCGAATTTGCCTTGCCGGGTCCATCCTCGTGCTAGGCCTGGCCATGACTGAGGAGCAAGATAAGAAACCGTCGACTGTCATCGAAGGCGTCAAAGGCGTCGAACAGGAGGCCGTGGAGAGCGTCAAAAAAATCGAGCCGTCAACCGCAACTCCGGTCGCGGAAAGCAGCGCAGTGGGAGTAAAAAAGGTCGATGGCGTCAACTCGATCGACGGCGTGAAAACCCCGGCGCCGAATTCCGTCACGCCGGTGACTCAGCCCCCGCCTGTCGGTGCCGCGGTGAACAGCATTCGCGCCGTCAAGGGCGTGCAGGGCATCGTCGTACCGAAGCAGCGGAACCTGGAAGCCGCGCTGCTGATCGAGGCGGGTTCAGGGCCAAGCGGACCGGCAGCTGCAGCCGCTGCAGCGGGACTTTTCGGACCTCCGGGAGTCGCACCAGGAGCACCAAGTAAGGAAGACGGCCGCGTTGATTTTCAAGAATTCGAGAAGCAGGATACGCCTGGTTCATAATTGGGTAACCCGCCTGTTTTTTTTACATGAAAGCTTATTTTCAACGATCCATCGCGGCTTCTGCAGCCATGGCTCTCGCCATTTTCGTTTCCGCCTCTGCAAACGCTCAGGAGCCGCCCCCCTCCCCCGAGCCGCCCGTCGTGGCCGATCCTGCAGTGCCTCCGCAGCCTACCGAGCCGCCTCAGCCAGACCCAAAGCTCATCAAGGAAATCGAACAGATGCTCAAGCAGCGATACTCTCGGGATCCGAGCGATCTGCTGCGTCATCTTGATCGCGTCGGCACGGCCGATCCGGCGACCTTGACCGTGACGAACCGCTTCAACCATCACTTCATCACCGGCGATTGGAATCGCCTCCGCGAGGAGTTGGCGCAGATGCCACTGGAACTGCCTCGCAAACTTTATGACAAGGTGCTGGCGGACCTGAGTCAGAACCAGAAGCCCAACATGCAACTCGAAGACGTGCTTGGTCTCGCAGACGCGGTGCCCGGCGAGTTCACTTCGGACAACCTGCGTAAACTTGGCCAACTCATCAAGATCGCCGTGCCTGTGGGCGAAAGCTACTGGTTGGTGGATCGCTTGAGAAAAGGTTCCGACAAAGTCGGTGGCACGGATCCGGGCACGCGGCTCACGGCCGCGCGTATTCTCATGGCCGCGAACTTCAAAGACCTCGCTCGCGAATATTTGCCTCCGATGGCGGACATCGAGAAACTCAGCGACGAAGGGCTGAAGCGGGAATTGCTCAGGTTCGTCGCAACCCAGGAGGAACGCATAAACGCCCAGCGCGCCGATGTGCAGCGGGTCTGGGACAAAAATATTTCCGAAGTGCTGGCTCCGGTATTGGAGCGAGGGAAGGCTTGGGAGAAAACCCGGGCGAGCGACGCAATCGCGAAGGTGCTTACCCAGATGCCGGTCAGCACTCTCGAATCGGTTTTGACAGAAGCCGCGAAGACTAATCCCGAAGGGGCGATGCGCTTGGTCAGTGCCTTCACGCAAAAGGTGCAGAATGAACGCAACCACACGGTCGAAAATCGAACCGAAAACCTCGCCGCGCAAGCCACCATCGCGAACCTCCTCATCGGCGTCGTGAAGCCTGGCGAGCAGCCGTGGAACCGGATCTTCGAAATGATGGCCGATCAATGGATCGACCAGGCGGACACCACTCACACCGAGATTTCAAAGCAACACCCGGGGAAGTATGTCGAACCGGAAGAATTGCTTGCCGTCGCTCCCGCCGGAAAGTGGGCCGCAGCGCTGCCATCGAGCATGCGTGATCGGATCGATGTCAGCATGTCGCGCCTCATTCTCACCGGCTCCCGGTTTGATCAAGCAGCGGATCGCATTGTCGAGATTGGGAAACGGAGCCCGGCCGCGGGCGCGGCGCTGGCCGAGGAATTCCTGGTGGTCTGGGCCAAGAGCCACAACCCGGAAATCCCGGAGAAACTGCGCCGCCAGTATGGGCTACCCGAGGACGCACGCATTCCGGTCACTCCAATCATGATGGAGAAGAACATCAACAGCCTCGCTCGCATGATGACGCTTTTCCGCGACACGGGTCTCGCGCCGGAGGACTATTCGCAGGTCGTCACCGCATTCGACCTGGCCTACAGCACGGCGGAAACCTATCGGACTCCCCATATCGAAAAGGTCTTTGGCCCGATGAATCAGATGGATGAGCCCGTTTTTTCGCTCATCCTCAAACAGATGAACGCCAATCTCGGTGAACGCTGGCGCAAGATGGAAGTGCAGCAGGCCGGACTCACCCGGCGTGATGAATCTGAAACACTGGAGATGGTTCGCAAGGGGTATGACACCGCGCTGAAACTCATCGACAGCTGGCTGGAAGGCCACCCCGATGCCTGGCGCCCGTTGACGCTCGCAGGAACCTTGCTGGTGGATTGGGGCGATTTCGAATACTTTCAGGAGCTCGTCGCCGACGATCCGAAAATGCGAATCTTCGGCTTCAAGGAAAAGAACCTGCGCGCACAGGATTACTTCAATCGCGGGGCCGCTGCTTATGGGAAACAAGTGGCAAAACTCCCGGCTGGCGAATACACCGTCGAACCATACTTGGCCTGGTTCAACGGGCTGCTCGGGATCGGTTCGAATGACCAGCTCAACCTCTCCAAGGCAATGAACCGTACGGCTCTGACGAAGATTCGCAAATATCTCGAAGCCCTACCGGACGGCGCTGGGGCGGCCCACATCGGCCTCTTTGCCAAAGTCGTGAAGACGCGCCTCGATGATACCGCCAACCCGCTGCACGAAGACCTCCGCTACCGTTATCTCGCGGGCGCGACGATCATCACCAAGGACGACCCGTTCACCTTCGGCGCTGCCAAAGATCTCGCCTACTTTGATGAACTACTCAGCGAAGTCCGCTTGGAAACCCGCGTCGATGGACCGAACACCGTGGGACGGGATCAGGACTTCGGCATCATTCTCAGCATCATCCACACCGAGGCGATGGGACGCGCGGCCAAGTTTGGCCAGTATCTCACCAATGACCCCGCCGCCGGTGTGAACAAGAGACCGTCACCCAAGGTAAAAACAATGAGCCAAGCTCAGGGGCCCCGCGACGAACTAGAGTTAAATATCCGGGAGGCGATGACGCCCTTCTTCGACATCAAGACGATCACCTTCGCCACCACCGATGTGAAATCGCGGCCAACGGCGAAACCCGGTTGGGAAGAAACCGTGCTCGCCTACCTGCACGTCCGCGCCAAGGACGCCAGCGTCGACAAGATCCCGCCAATCGGGCTGGCGCTGAAGTTTGTCGATATGACGGGCCCTGTCAGCATTCCGGCCGAGTCTGCCGAGACGCTCATCAAGATTGCGACCGATACCGCGCCCGCGCGCCCGGCAAACCAGATCACGATCACCCAGACGCTCGACACCCGCCAGTTGACGATCAATGGCACGCTCTCGCTCGAGATCGCAGCGACCGCCACCGGCCTGGTTCCGGACTTGGAGCAGCTGCTCGATCTTCCTAAGGACGAGGCCGCGATCGCAATCCAGCACGTCAATCCCCACGAGAATTTGCAGATCAAAGAACTCAACACCTGGGGCGATGAGATCACGCCGACTTCGGAGCGTCTTTGGACGATCACGCTCGACGGCGATGCGGTGCGCGCCGCGACCGGACCACTCGAATTTCAATTCCCGACTCCGAAAGCGACCGATGCTTCGATCACTTACCAAACCTACCGGGAAATGGACCTGATAACGCTGTCGGAATCCGTTGTAACCCTCGGTCCGTCTGCCGAAGGCAATGCCGCCGAACTCCTCGCGAATCCCGCGAAGCATCCCGTCCTCTGGCTCGTTGGAATCTGCTGTGGGGTCATCGGGATCGGCTTGATTTTCGTCCTCTTCCGCAGACGAGGTCGCGAACGACCGCTGCGGGCCCGCGACGTTTTCCACATGCCCGATGACGTCGACGAATTCGCGGTCGTCGCCCTTTTGCGCCGTTTGCGCAGCAGTCCGCTGGTTCATCTCAAAGAGGAGCAGCAACTCGAACTGCAAAGCGATATTCAAAGCCTCCAACAAACCGGCTTCGGTGCCGAAAGCACCTTACCGGATAACGATCTTCGAAAAATCGCTTCAAAGTGGCTTCGCTGCGTTTCTTAAATCAGCGACCACCAATTCTTTTCACCCAATTCTTTCCCTTTCTATGTCCACTTTATCTGCAAGCCCTGGCACCCAATCCCCTCAGGAATTCGTCTCAGGAGTCCGTGAACGCGTCGCCAAAATCGTCGTCGGTCAGGATGTCGTTGTTGAACGCGTACTGATCGCTCTTCTCACAGGCGGTCACCTCCTGCTACAAGGTCTGCCCGGCCTCGCCAAGACCCTCCTCGTGAACGCCCTCGCCAAGGCGATCCATCTCGATTTCAACCGCGTCCAGTTCACCGTCGACATGCTGCCATCCGACATCATCGGCTCGGAGATCATCGATCAGAAAAGCGGCGAGTTTAGAATCCACCGCGGTCCGATTTTCGCCAACCTGTTGCTCGCGGACGAGATCAACCGCGCCGCACCGAAAGTCCAGGGTGCGATGCTCGAGGCGATGCAGGAGCGCAAGGTTACCATCGGGGGGCAGTCTCTAAGTCTGCCGGTGCCCTTCCTGGTGATCGCGACGCAGAATCCGGTCGAGCAGTCCGGCACCTTTGACTTGCCCGAGGCGCAGCTCGATCGCTTCATGCTCCTGCACCGACTCGACTATCCGGGTCGCGAGGACGAGCAGCAGATTCTGATGAACCAGCTCGGCATGGGCCTGAAGCGCGAAGGCGGTGGCGCGGTGCCGCGCTCGGCTTTTGACATGATCGCAGACGACGCCTGCGGATCGAAAGACGACCTGGTGGCCGCGATGGAGGCCGTGCAAGCCGTGCATGTCAGCGAGGTGTTCGTGAAGCATTGCGTCGAATTGACGCGCCGCACCCGGGAATCGAAGCACCTCGACTTTGGCTGCAGTCCCCGCGCCGGTCTGGCCCTGATCAATGCCGCCCGGGCGCGGGCGGTGATGCACGATCGCGACTACGTGATACCGGATGATTTGTTCGACCTCGCCGAGGACGTGGTCCTGCACCGAATTCGTGTCACGTTCGAAGCCTCCGCCGCCGGTCACACGGGACCGCAGGTGCTAGAGGAAATTCTCGCCGGCCTTGGTTAACATGAAACGTCAGGTAAAACTCAGCGACGATCCGGTCGATGCCCGGCAGTTCGAAGTGACAGTCAACCAGCTGGCCAACAGCTTGAGCTTCGGCCAGGACGAATCCGTCTTCCACGGTGGCGGTCTCGAATTCGCCCAGTCGCGTGTCTATGTCGCCGGCGATCCGGTGAAGTTTATCGACTGGAAGGTTTCTTCGCGCGTCGGTAAGCTCTACATCAAGGAATTCCAGGAGCCGCGACAAATCCCCCTCTACTTGCTCGTCGACACCTCGGCCTCGATGTGCGTGAGTTCGCAGGAACTTAGCAAATACGCCTGGGCCGTGCGCATCGCGACCGGCGTGGCGCTCGCGGCGCAGGAGACGATGACGCCGGTGGGAATGCTCGGTTGCGGCGCGCGCGAATTGCATGTGCGCCCTTCGCTCTCACGCAATCTCGTGATGGAATGGTCGCACAAACTTCGGCATCACGACTTCATGGAAGAGACGACGCTGGCCCAGCGAGTCCGTGAAGTAGCACCTTCGTTAAAGCGCCGAACCACGGTCATCGTGCTCAGCGACCTCCATGATCCCGATGTCTTCGCCGCGCTCCAGGTGCTCGGACAGGAACACGATTGCCTGGTGCTCCATCTCCAGGATCCGGCCGAGTTAAACATCAAGGGCGCGGGTCTGTTCCGCGGCTCTGAAGCGGAGTCGGGCCGCAAGTTTGTCGGCCATGGTCGGCGCGCCTTCGTCGACAGCTCTGGCTGGAAGAGCGAACTCACGCGCTTCGGAATTGACTACCTTTCTCTTCGCACCGACCAGCCGATTCTCGGGCGGTTGAGGCACTTCTTGAACCGCCGTGGCTTGGGTGGCAGCGCCGGACGATGAAATGAAGCGCGGTTCCCATTTCAAACGCAACGCCACCTTCGCGGTGATCGCCGCCGTGCTCATCCTGGTCGCGGTTGTTACTTACTTGAATTGGGAACGGAATCAGGAAACCGACGGCCCCGGCGTGCCGCTCGGCGTGGAACAGGCCGCGATCGTGACCTACAGTGGGCCGCAACTCTCGGTGACGCCCTACAAGTGGGGAGTCGCGGTGAACGTGCGGATCGCCGAGGTGACAGAACAAGCTGATCGGCGCATCTACGATGTGCGTTACATCGTTAATCGTGCGGGCACCTTCGACCTCAGAGATTTCCTTGTCGCCGCTGATGGCAGCGAGTTGAAAGGCTTGCCTGCCTTTCAAATTATCGGCGATTCCAAGCTGTCAAAAGATCTCGATACTCGGATTGAAGAAACCGAGGAGCTGCGGATCGATGTCGGCGGCCATTATTACGAAACGATGGCGGTGCTTTTCGTTCTGTGGATCGTGTGGCTGCTGATGCTGATATTTTACAAACGCCCGCGGACGGTGACCGAAGCAGACGCGATGCCCGTCGGCCTTACGCTTCCTGAAATGCTGCGCAACTTCATGACGAAGTTGGAGGCCGGTTCCCTGACCGCCGACGACAAGGCCCGGCTGGAGATGCTATTACTCCGCTGCTGGCGCGATGAACTTGCGCTTGGCCCCATGCCCATGCGCGCCACCCTGAACGCGATCTGGCGCGACGACAAGACGGCTGCATCCTTGCGCAAGCTCCAACATTGGCTGCATCATCCCGCGTCACCGGTTGCGCGCGAAGAAATCGCCGCGGTTGTCGCACCGTATGCGGCGGACACCAATCCCCGGGAGGAGGCCACGCCATGACCTTTCAACATCCGCAACTGCTCGCCCTCATGGCTGTGCCGGTGATCCTCGTGTTCTGGGAATTTGTCCGGCGCGGGCATTCGATCGTGATGCCTTTCGATCACGGAAAACAAGGGCGCGGCTGGTTCCTCCGCATTCTAGTTCTCGTCGCGAACTGTCTGCCTGCCGCCTTGCTTGCCATCGCGATCCTCTTCCTGGCGCACCCGATGAAATTCGAGCCCCCCGAAGTGGAGCGGCAGCTCACCAACATCCAACTCCTGCTCGACACCTCCGGCAGCATGGCCGAAGCGCATGGATCACAAGCCGACGGCCGCCATCGGCGCTTCGATTCGGCCATGGACGCCATCGAGCAGTTCGTCAACTACCGGCAAGGTGATGCCTTCGGTCTCACCATTTTCTCGCGGCACTACATCCACTGGCTGCCGCTCACCCTCGACACCCAATCGATCCCGCTCTCCAAAAGATTCATCCAGCCCGACAATCCGAAAATCGATCCCGTCGAGATGGGGCGGCACGGCCTGCCCGACCGTCTCTGGGGGATCACCCTCATCGGCAAAGCGCTCAATGGCTCGATCGAACTCCTCGCCGAACGTCCCAACGGCGATCGCATGATCATTCTTCTAACTGACGGCGAGAGCAGCGATATCCTGCCGCCGAAAGACGCTCCAATTATCGCCCGGTTGCGACAGGAGCGGATCACCGTCTTTGCCATCATGCTCAGCGGTGACAGAATTCAACCGCAGCTCGTCAACATCGCACGTTCGACAGGCGGCGAAGCCTTCAACGCCGTTACCGGCGAAGCCCTGGAGATTGTTTTTCGGCGCATCGATGAGATGAAGAAAGTCACCGTGTTAGAGAAACGGCCGCAGCTCGTTGACTACTACGATCCCTTCGTGATTCCCGCGTTGAGTCTCCTCGCGGCGAGCGTGCTGGTGCTGTTCGGATTGCGATTCACGCCATGGTGATGGGACGTATCGTTTTTACCACGCACCCAAGACGATCGCTGCAACTTTTTCATTCATCAGCAAGTATGCAAACAATGCGATCTATCGATTTTCAGAGGCATGGCACCGCCCTCTTGGCCTTTGTCATCATAACTGTCGCGGGATCTCCCCTGCTCGCGGAAGATTGGCCTGGATTCCGAGGTCCGATAGGAATGGGAGTGAGCTCGGGAAAGAACCTCCCTATGGAATGGGGCGGCCCCGAGTCCAAAGCGGTCCTTTGGAAATCCCCCCTGCCGCCTACCTTCCTCAAAGGCGATCCAGACCACAATCAAAGTGGCCCCATCGTGATCGGAGATCGGGTGATCGTCACGACAGCGCACTGGAAAGCTGGCACTGACCGAGCAAAGACGCAACCCGAACACCATGTGAGCTGCTACTCCGCCACGAGTGGAAAACAACTTTGGGATCGCGTCGTCGAACCAGGTCCCTGGGTCATGAGTGATCTTCGCGGAGGATACGCCGTGCCAACCCCGGTCGCTGCAAAAGGACGGATCTTCGCCGTCTTCGGTTCCTCCATCATTCACGCTCTGGACCTCAACGGGAAGCAGCTTTGGTCGCAAGTCATCACCGATCACGAAAAATTCGATGTCGCCCTCGCCACCAGCCCGATTGTCTTCAACGACACAGTCATCATGGCCTTGGACAAGCGCCCCCCGGCTTCAACCATCATCGCCTGGGATTGCGCGACCGGAATGCAGCGCTGGGAACAGAATCGCCCGGAGACTGACTTCAGCCATAGCACTCCCGTGCTCATCGAGGCAGGCGGCGAGTCCCAAATGCTCGTCTCCGCAACCCATGCCTTGCAAGGTCTCTCCCCGGAAAACGGAAAGACCCTTTGGTCATGCAAATGGGGCCGCTCCATCTGGCCCGTGTCCTCCCCTGTGATGACCCGAGGGCTCGTTTTCGCAATCGGAGGGAGGGGCGGACAACCCGGGATCATCGTCGAGCCAAAGGGCATGGGCGATCTCAACACCACTCAAGCCAAGGCCAAGATCCGCCCAATGTCGGAGGGCCTTTCCTCACCGGTGGCCTTCGAAGATCTCGTTTTCCGGGTTCATTCGGGCGGCTGGCTACGCTGTTTTCGCATCACTAACGGTGAGGAGCTTTTCCAAGTCAAATTTCCAAACGCCAACCCTTCGGTGAGTCCGTTCGTCACTCCCGAAGGCCGGATCTATTTCGCCTCGGCCGGAAAATCAGTTGTGATTCAAGCGGCAGCCGAATTGAAGATCCTCGGAGAATCCGACCTCGGCGACCCGTCGGTAGCTGCTCCTGCCATCGCTAACGAGCGTATCATCCTCAAGGGCCGGAATTTCCTGTATGCCATTGGCAATTTAAAATAATGAGAACACTATCTGTCTTCGTCCTCTCGACACTCTTCTTGTTGGACGCGGTGTATGCACAGCGCAAAATGGAAGTTCTCAATCGCGGAGTCGTTGCGGTGCCGGCGGAGGGCGGCGGTCACCTCGTAGGCTGGCGGCTGTTGGGCAACGACCCGGAGTCAATCACGTTCAATCTCTACCAACAGAGATCTGACCAGCCTTCGGCGCGCCTGAACAATGAGCCGATCTCTGGGGCGACCAACTTCCTGGTTCCAGCCGGACTCGTCGCTGCCCAGGCGAAATACTTTGTCCGCGCGATCATCGACAAGAAAGAAGGTAAGCCCTCACCACCAGCAGAAGTTTGGAAGAATGGCTTCCTAGAGATCCCAATCAAGCCGATCAAAGGCTATGGACCCGGCGACGCCTCAGTTGCTGATCTCGACGGTGATGGCGACTACGAGATCGTTCTCCAGCAAAGTGGCCGGGCGCACGACAACTCCCACTCGGGATTGACCGATACGCCAATTCTTGACGCCTATGAGTTCGATGGCACCCACCTCTGGCGGATTGATCTCGGCAAGAACATCCGGGATGGTGAGCACTACACCCAGTTTATGGTCTACGATCTCGACGGAGATGGACGCGCCGAACTCGCATGCAAGACTGCTGACGGATCGAAGGACGGCACGGGAAAGGTGATCGGCGATGCGACAAAAGACTGGCGCACTTTGGATGAAAAATCTAAATCGTTCGGCCGCGTGCTCGACGGGCCGGAGTTTTTGACAATCTTCGACGGCTTGACCGTGAGGGCTTTGAAAACAGTCGACTATGTTCCAGACCGCTACCCGATCGACGGCTGGGGAGGGATCGGCGGCAACGCGGGCAACGACAGCTACGGCAATCGCTGCGACCGATTCCTCGCCTGCGTCGCCTACCTCGATGGCGTGCACCCCAGCCTGGTGATGTGTCGCGGAGTCTACGGCCGGACAGTTCTGGTCGCATGGGATTGGCGCGATGGCGCTCTCACGAAGCGCTGGGTGTTCGATTCCGGCAGTAGCAAACCGCCTTACACAAACACGTCCCCTTACTCTGGCATGGGCGGACACTCGATCAGCGTCGCCGATGTCGATGCCGACGGGCGGGACGAGATTGTCTACCAGGCGATGGTGATCGATGACGACGGCAAGGGACTGCACAGCTCGGGACTGCGACACGGCGATGCGATGCATGTTTCCGACCTCGATCCTCAACGACCGGGACTCGAGATCTTCACGGTGCAGGAAAACGAAGGCTCGCGCCATGATCTCCGCACTCCGGGGGCAGCGATGCGAGATGCCAAGACCGGAGAAATTCTCTGGAGTCACAGCCTCGGTATCGATGTGGGGAGCGGGCTGGCCGCCGACATCGATCCGCGACATCCCGGTTGCGAAATCTGGGGCGGACCGGGCGGACTCCGCACCGCAAAAGGCGAAGGCATTGGCGCTGCGCCGCGGACAAGCGGGTTCGCAATCTGGTGGGACGGAGATCTGCTGCGCGAACTGCTCACAAGCTCCCGTATCTCAAAGTGGAATTGGGAAAAGGAAATGGAGGAAACGCTGCTTTCGTTTGAACGGCAAGGTCGCCGCGGTGGCAGACATCCCAATCTATCGGCTGATCTCATTGGCGACTGGCGCGAAGAGGTGATCGTCCCGAGTCCCGACGGGCGCTCCCTGCGCCTCTACACCACTCCGATCCCGACCAAGCACCGGATTCCCACGCTGATGCACGACCCACATTACCGGTTGAGCATCGCGTGGCAGAATGTTGTCTACAACAAGCCGCCACACCCTGGCTTCTTCCTCGGTCACGGCATGAAGAGTCTTCAGGCTGTCACCAAGCCAAATGAAGAATGAACCGACGAATCTTTGTAGTTATTTTTAATATCATACCGGCTAAAACTAGCCTCAATCAATCAATGAAACCCGATTCTTCCCACCACTCCGTCTCCATGCGAATTGCACCATCATGATCACCTCCTTCAACGAATGGTACGAAGACACCCAGATCGAGGTGACCCAGGGAGGCGGACCGACCACAACGAAGGACGACTCCGACAGCGGCACATTCTACACCGAGGGCGATCGCTACGTGGACTACGGCACCCTGTATCTGGATATTCTGCGTGAAGAGAAAGAGGCTGCAGCAACCGTCAGCAGTTGCTCCAGCCATCGCTAACGACCGAATCATCCTCAAGGGACGAAATTTCCTGTATGCCATTGGCAATTTGAAATAATGAGAACACTGTTTACCGCCCTCCTTACTCTTTCCGCCGTTCTCTCTGCGGACGAAGGGATCAAGCCCCCCGCTCCCGCCACCTCCAAAGTCAAACCTGATGACACTGAACTGATTGTGGCCGTCGATAAGCAAGGATTGAACTGGCCTCAGTGGCGCGGTTCAAACCGGGATGCCAAAGCTGTCTTCAATGCCCCCGAATCCTGGCCCGCAAAGTTTACCGAGCAATGGCAGCTCACGGTGGGCAATGGTGTCGCCACCCCTGCTCTAGTGGGGAACAAGCTCTATGTTTTTCCCGCGAGAACGATCACGAAGTCACCCTCTGTCTCGAAGCGGCGAGCGGGAAAGAACTTTGGATCGACAGATTCAAAATCAAAGGCGCCAGTGGTCCCGCCCACGGCTTTCCGGGCCCTCGCAGTTCTCCGGCGGTGGCCGAGGGCAAGATTGTGACGCTTGGTGCCCGTGGCATGCTCTCCTGTCTCGATGCGATCACGGGCAAAAAGCTTTGGCGCAAGGACGAGTTCGAAGCCTATCCCATGTTCCACCCCTCGCCGCGGACGGGCTGTGCATCGTTCAACTTGGGAAAAAACACAATGGCGCTCTTGTCGCTTACGATTTGGTCAGCGGAGAGCAGAAATGGAAATGGTCGGGTGGCTGCCCCGCCTACGCTTCACCCGTGTTCATGTCTGTCGGTGGCACCAAGTTGGTCATCGCGAAGATCGAGAGCCGCATCGTAGCGGTCGATGCCGCGAACGGCACCCTAAAATGGGAGATGCCTTACCAAGGTGGGTGGATCACCTCCACTCCCATCGTGGGACAAGACACCCTGTATTTCTCCGATCCCGAACGGGGAACCAGCGCGATCACGCTGGAAGCAAGCGCAGAGAAAATCACATCCAAGGCGCTTTGGAAAAACGAAGAAAAATCCGTCCAATACAACACGCCTATTCTAAAAGACGGGCTCTTATACGGAATGACAAAGCACAACGAGTTCTTCTGCCTCGACGCCCGGGATGGCAGGACCGTTTGGGATGCTCCTACGGGGGGCGGAGGTGACTATGGCTCGATTGTGGATGCCGGTTCCGTTCTTCTTGCCCTCACTCCACATGCGCACTTGATCGCGTTCCAACCAAGCGACCAGGCTTATCTCGAACTGGCTCACATCAAAGTGGCAGACAGCGATACCTACGCCTACCCCGTTGTCTCCGGCAATCGGATCTTCATCAAGGACAAGAATACCGTGAGGCTTTTGACCGTCCAGTAATGGAGAATAGAAACAGTTGAGAAAATCCGGGCGATCAGAACGTTTTGTATCAACCCGTCATGCAAAACAAACCCTCGACGAAACCCCGGCATACAAGGTGGAACTCCTCTTTGCTCATTGCTGCCACCATTCCATTGTTGTTTGCATCTCTTCAAGCTGCTGATTGGTCGTCCATCACTGACTCCCTGCTGAAGCGAGCGACCGCCCAGGACGAGAAAGAAATCTGGCCGGGCGGATGCGCTGGCGTGGTGGTGAACCGGTCGACTGGCGACGTCACCGTCAAGGTGGTTGGGCACGGACTTTGGCGCAGCGCTGATCAGGGCAAGACTTGGACGAGGCTCGACAAGAAGGTCATTTTCGGACGCGACGAAACGGGTTGGGCAACGAACGTCGATCAAAATTTACCGACGAGGCTCGCCAGCTTTTCACTCGACGGAACAGCCGGCTGGACCACCGACGGAACAGAATGGAAGAAGTTCGCCGACCTCGGACGGAACTGGGATTATGGATCTGTCGACTGGGGAGCGAAGGAGCCGAAGGTCATCATCGCGGTCAAACATGAAACGAATCCACCGGGAGAAGTTTATGTCACCAGCGATGGTGGAACGACCTGGAATCAACTTCCAATCCACGTGCTCGAAGATCGGGGAAAACCATCGATGGTCGGCGCCTTGGGTGGAAACGTGCTCATCTATAGTAAAGGGGAAGGCATCCATCGCAGTTCCGACTTGGGCAAGACCTGGGCCGAAGTTTCCAAAGTGAACCCGCTCACTCGAATTCCCGTTCTCTTTAACGACATCCATTACCTCGGAACTGCGAAGGGCCTGTTAGTGAGCAAAGACCAAGGCGCAAGTTGGCAGGTGCAAGGCTCCCCTGTGGATATCTGGCAAGGCCCCTTCTTCGGTCGTGATCAAAAGGAAATGCTCGTCGTAGGCGAATCAGGCATTCACCAAACGAAGGACGCAGGAGCGACATGGCGCCGCGTCGCCGACCTCAAACCAAACGCGGACGGATTTAAATTCACCGCCGACTGGTTCGGTTGCTATGCTTGGGATCCAGTGAACGATATCATCTATGCTTCCTCGATGGGAAATCCCGTCTTCAAACTAGCGCTCGGAGAATAACCAGAGACAAAACCCCCAATCCACATGAACAAGACTATCACCTTCATCCTCTCCGCATCTCTCCTCATCGGACATACCGCTAACGCCCAGGACGCGGTCCGCAGGAACATCGCCTACGACAATGAGCACGCAAGTCAGATCCTGGATTTCTATCCGGCAAAAACAGACAAACCGGCGCCGGTCATGGTTTTCATCCATGGTGGTGGCTGGCGAGGCGGCTCGAAAAAACACCTTCCCCGATTTTTGACCAAAGCGAACGCCGACGGCTGGCTTGCAGTAGTCTCGGTCGAGTATCGCTTTACCAACGTCGCCCCCCACCCCGCCCAAGTTGATGACTGCGCGCGAGCAATCCAGTTTCTCCGACAAAACGCCAAAGAATGGAATGTCGACCCGGATCGCATCGGGGTCACCGGAGGATCGGCTGGCGGGCACCTCTCGGCATACATCGCCCTCCAGGACGATGAGGCAAAACCAGAATCCAAAGATCTCGTTGAACGACAATCCTCGCGCGTGTCATTCGCAATCCCGTTCGCCGGGCCAACGGACTGGGGATTGCTGAGCACCGTCAAGCACGACCACCCCGCATATCGACAACTCCTGGGCTACGAACCAGGCACCCCGGCAGATAAAATTTCCCCGAAAAAGAAGAACGACGTTTCGCCGCTCCACTTTGTTTCCGCCGATGATCCTCCCATCCTGATCGTCCATGGCGACGCTGACAAGATCGTCCCAATCGAACACGCCAGGGTCCTTGATGCCGCCTTGGAGAAGGCGAAGGTATCGACGGAACTGTTCATCGTGAAAGGTGGCAACCACGGAATCGCGGGGGCCGGTCATCCGGCTGCAGTGAAACGAGCAAGCGCCTTCATGCGCGAACACCTCCTGGGCGAGGGGGCAAAATCGAAGTCATCCAAGCCTTCAAAATAGAAACTCGTGAACAAAACCGATCCCCAGAACATGAAGACCAGCAACCTGAATCGCCGTCGGTTCCTTCGGAACTCTGGCTCCGCCCTCGCCGCCGCAGCCACCCTTCCCTTCAACGCCTATGCAGCCGACGAAAAAGAACCGCGTTTTCAACTTTCACTCGGCCAGTGGACGTTTCATCGCGCGTTTCGGGGAGCGCCGGGCGTCGCGAAACGCGATCCCCTCGAGTTTCCCACCATGGCCGGCGAACTGGGATTTGAAGGCATTGACTACAGCGGAATCTTGCTCGGAAACGATCACGCCAACCCCAAAAAGATTGCCCAACTGAATCGCCGCGCCGCCGATGCTGGAGTTAAAAACCTGCTCATTCTCGTGGACCTTCATGACGCTCTCGGTGCCGCCGATACGGACCAGCGAAAGAGCAATGTCCTGAATTACGTCCCCTGGTTGGAAACCGCAGCCGCCCTGGGTTGCACCGGAGTTCGTCTCAACCCAATCAGCGATCCCGGCTTGGCTGCGGAGGAGCAGGCCCGTCTGCTGGCCGACGGGGCATCCCAACTCCTCAAACATGCCGACAAGCTCAAGCTCGACATCATGTTCGAAAATCATGGCGAAGGCCTCCGAACTGACGGTGCTTGGATCGCCTCGGTCGTCAAACAGGTGGATCATTCACGCTGCGGAACCTTGCCCGATTTTGGTAATTTCCAGAAGGACCGTGTAACTGGCAAATTCCACGATCGCTATGCCGGAGTCGCGGCGATGCTACCGTTTGCGAAAGGAATCTGTGCCAAGTCCCACGATTTCGACGCGAATGGGGAAGAGTGCTATTCCGATTACGGTCGCATACTCAAGATGATCAAAGACTCCGGCTATCGAGGCTGGATCGAAGTGGAATACGAGGGCCCGCATCGGGGTGCGGGTGGCCCTGCCCGCGAGCGCATTCCTGTTGATCCTCTGGGTGAAAAGGAAGGCGCTCTCGCCACTAAAAAGCTGCTCCAGAAACACCTCGGTGCGGATCTAAAGAAGTAACATGTCGGCTCTCCCAAGCTTGGGCTAAATCTTCACGCCATCGACAAGCCTGTGAGGGTGCCCTTGCTTGACCCGAACTGATCCGATTCGATTCCCAGACGCTGCAGCATGCTCACGTAAAGATTGCACAAGGGTGGCGGGTCCTTCGGATCGAAGTGCAGATGTTGCCCGTGCTTGAATCCGCCGCCCGCGAGAAACACGGGAAGATTCCTGGTCGAGTGGCTGCTGGCATCTCCGAGATTACTGCCGAGAAAAACGGTCGTACGGTCAAGGAGGTTTCCATCATCTTCCTGCGATTGACTGAGCTTGCCGAGTAGGTCGCGCACGGCCTTCATCGCCTCGACTTCCACGATCTTAAGCTGCGCAAGTTTGCCCGGATCCTTGCCGTGATGGGAAAGATCGTGATGGCCAAGATTCACGCCATCAATCGGAGGCGCGGCAGTGGAACCGGCGAGCATGATGGTGATGAGCCGTGTCGAATCAGTCTGGAGGGCAAGATGGGTGAGGTCAAAGAGCAGGCGAGTGCGGCCGATGAGATCAGCGGGGTTGGGAATGTCTTTCGGCGGGGAGACGTCCACTTTGGGCTTCGGTTTCCTGGCCCAGTTTCGATCACTGACCATTTGTTCTTCGAGCTCGCGGATGCTGGTAAGATATTCGTCGAGCTTGTCACGATCTTCAGAACCAAGGCCCTTACTCAAAAATTTAGCCTGCTCCCGAACGTCATCGAGAATGCTGCGCCCGTCATCAAGATGACGCATTTGCTCCTGCTTCTGAGCAGGGGTCCCTTCGAGAAACAATCTGGCAAAGACTCGCGATGGCGAATCGTCGGAAGGGATGAGCGCACCCGTCCGGGTCCAACTGAGTCCTCCGGCTCCGTTACCCGCCAACGCGAGGCTCGGGAATCGGGTTTGCGCGCCGATATGGCTGGCTGCGAATTGGTCGAGAGAGATAGTGTTGCGAAATCCAGGTCGGCCCGCGCCCGGAACACCGGTGAGAAAGCTGGCCGAGGCCTGGTGCCCGAACGACGAACTCATTCCCGCATGTTCCAATCCGGAAACGACCGTGAATTGATCGCGGTACTCGTTGACGATCTTGAGATAAGGCGAGAGCTCGTAATCCCTGCCTGTCTCCTTGGGGATAAAGTTTTCCGGGTGCAAGCCCAGCGGCGCGCAGATACAAACCATGCGCCGGGCTGATTGACTGGTTCCCGGAGCGGCAAAAGCCTCCAACCACGGGAGCGCGAGTGAGATTCCGCTGGCGCGGAGAAATTGGCGGCGTGGGATGTTCATGTCGGTATTCAGTGCTTCGTAGTCGTGCGGGCGGCTTATTTGGTCTGAAACAGCTCACTCAGCACAATCTCGTGAATCAATGACCTGAAACCATAGTTCTTTTCGCGGACGCGGTCGATGATGGATTCGACCTGCAATTTATCAAGCGGCGTCGGTTCCGCCCCAGTCGAGTAGGCGAGTAGTTTCTCAGTCAGGTTTCGGGCGAGTTGATCTTTATCGGCTAACAGCAGGAGCTTGTATTCGTCGATGTCCTTGAAGCTCCGTCCATCCGTCAGGACGTCACTGGGATCAACCGGCGGTCCCTTGATCACCCGCCGCGAGCCTTCGCGGATCGCTCGATAATGATCGCGCCAGCCACCGGTCACGTCGTAGCTCTCCAGCGCGAACCCCGGCGGGTCGATTTCCTTGTGACAGCGAGCGCAGCTTTCGATGTCGCGATGTTTTGCCAACTGGTCTCGAATGGTGGTGGCACCGCGGATGTCGGGCTCGATCGCTCCAATGTCCGGTGGCGGTTTGGATGGCGGGATCCCCAGGATGCGCTCAAGCAACCAAGCACCGCGCAGGACCGGTGAAGTGGTTGTGCCGTTAGCGGTCACCTTCAGCACACTGGACATTGTGATCACTCCCCCGCGATGACTCCCAGCCGGCAGTGCCACCTTGCGCATATGTGCTCCCTCGACATCGGGGATTCCGTAGTGCTCTGCCAGTCGGGCATTCAGGAAGGTGAAGTCGGAGGACACGAAATTCGTCAGGCTCAGGTCGTGCTTTAAGATCTCGTAGAAGAACAGCTTCGGTTCCTTGAGCGAAGCCGTCTTAAGAACGTCGTCGTACTCCGGATAGAGCGTGCGATCCGGCGCGGTGGCGTCAATCGCACGGAGACTGAGCCATTGGCCGGTGAAGTTTTCTGTGAACGCCTTCGCCTTGGGATCATTCAACATACGCTCGACCTGCTTTCGCAACACTTCCGGTTCGCGCAATTTGCGAGCCGCGGCGATTCGAAGCAATTCCTCATCAGGCATGGAACTCCAGAGGAAGTAGGACAGGCGGCTGGCCAAAGCGTCATCGTCCAGGATGGCTTTACCAGACACGTTCTTTTCACGCAGAAAGAGGAAGTCCGGTGACGCCATGATTCCTTTCAGACCAACTCGCACCGCCTGCTCGAAGGAGTAGCCGGCATCCAATCGTGCTTTCACCCGCGCCAGGAAGGGGCGAATATCTTCGTCCCCCACCCCACGCCGAAACGCCCGCCGCGCGAAGTCTCTCAGGATGCGTTCGGCATCAACCATGGGCTGCTTCGACATGACCTCGAGCCGCTCCTTTTCATCTGCGCCGGGCACCCGTGCCTGCGGCATCTCGCCAAAGATCGATTTGTGACTTGGTGGCGGCCAAGACTCCAACAAGGGCCCCTCAAGTTCCACCCATTGGATCGCCAATCCAGGCCCATTGTATTTATCCGCACCCACATTCTCCACCTCGGGCGGCAGCGCGGGCAGCCCGTCCGCGACGATGCGAAGGCGGTTCTGGGGCTCGAGTTGCTCGGTGAACTCGATAACCGTCGTTTTGTCCGCCGGAAACGAAAAATAGTCGATGAGTCGCTCCTCGGTCACCTCCTTGAAGGTGCCGGCGTTGACATGAAAATCGACCGGCTTGCCATCGCTTTGATAGCCGTAGCCCGAAATACGAATGCGATACTTGCCTCGAAAGTGGGTCAGCATGTTCCACATTGTGACGCGGATGTTCGCGGACTCCCAAACCGCGAAGATGGCCACTCCGTCATCAACGTGACGATAGACGCTACCGGTCTTGGCAACAGACTTCTCTTCCCGAAGGTCGAACCTCTTCTTCTGGATCCAGGGCTTACCCTTGTTTGCGATGGCCGCGTCGAGCACGCGATCGGCGGCCACCAGGTAATTGCGCAGCAGGAACGAGGATGTGTGCAAAGCCTCCGCATTGTTGTCGAATCCGCTGGTGGAAAGATCAGGGGGCAGCAGGTCACTCAAGTCGACATCGACATGCAACAAATCGCGCACCGTGTTGGTATACTCCGCCCGGTTTAATCGTCGTAGAACCACGCGCCCCTCGGCAGCCCGATGTTCAAGTTCTGCAGCTTCCGCATGCTCACGAATCCACTTGATCGCGGACTGAGCTTGTTGCGCCGGAGGACGGGCTTCCTTCTTCGGCGGCATATCGCCCGCCTCGATCTGAGCCATCACCTCCAGCCACATCTCCCGGTTTGACCGGTTGGCAAAGTAACCCGTCAGATTTTCGATCTGGAAATCTCCCTTGTGCTTGGTTCCCCCGTGACACTTCTGACAATGCTCCTCTAAGAATGGCCGAATCGCCTTCAAGCTCGATCCCATAGACGGCTTGTCAGTCTGCGCGTTCACTTCAATCGAAACGATGACGTTAACCCACAGCAGCACACTGATGAAGCTGACAACGAAATTCCTTGAGCGCATAGACCTTGATTTACGAAGTTTGAAATCCGATGACGAGTCCGAAAAGGTCAACTGAGGAGCATGATCTCCGCCGAGGAGTCAGGAGGTCGCGGACCCATTGCGCAAAAAAAACACCTTCTCAACTCCAGGTTTCGAAATTCTCAATACACTTCCGAATTTCTTCAACTCTCCAAGCTGAAACTCTTTCGCCTAGCTTCACTGGCTTAGGAAATGTTCAGGACTGAATGCCACGGAACCAAGTGCTCCAGCTAACCGGGATCACTAACACCTGATTCAACCTTACGAACCCCTCCTGGGGCAATTCTCCCTTCTTCATCAGAACCTCCATTTGCACTGAACTTCCCGACACTCTGACAACACCGATACAGAGGTCAGGCAACCGACTGTTCAGCGAATCAATCCGACAAGCACCCATTGGAAAAAAACTCCACCCGTTCATTAACTAAAAAGACCATACAACGCGCACTTCAGTTTCCCTAAGCTTAGAGTCAAACACCGTCGCCAAACCAAAAGCGCAGCTAACCAGAATCCAAAGTTGAATTAAAACATCTCTGGCAACAATACACCCGTTACTTCTCTTTTTGGAAAATCAAAAAATCTGCAGGTTACTGAAAATACTGCTGAGACTATCCAGGCCCGTTCAAAATGTAATTCGTGGCTTTCTGGGCCTGGCTGGCGGCTTCCACGATCCAACGTCGGTTTTCCTTGACCTTGAGGACCTTAAGCCAATTGCTGAGGTAGGCTGCTGAATTTTGGAAATCATCGAGAACAATGGCGGCATGTGCGGTGAGGAAGGCCGCCCCCATTTCGGCAACCAGCTCTTCCTTGGCATAGGTCTGTCTACCGGTGCCAGCCGCCATCATGCCCTTATTTTCCAGCAGGGTTTTGCGAGCCAAGCGGGATGAGTGGCCACTCGCATGAGTGAATTCATGGTACAGGCTTTTATAGAAACGTTCTTCGCTGGTGAAAGTTTCGCGAGCAGGCATTCCCACCAAGTCTTCAGCCGGCCGGTAGTGCGGACATGCATGGGGTCCTTCTTCGAGCTTTGGTGGGTTTGGCATTTCATCGATGACCTTTTGAGCATGGGCAACTTGCTCCGACGGTCTGTAATCCGGATGCTTGATTTCAGGAAATTCGATCCCGTCAATCTGACTGGAATTGAAAACAGTGTAGCCGCGCAGGTAGCCTCGTTTCACGGTCTCCGTATCGCCACTCTTGGAATTCTCCGGAGCACTTTCTTTCTCGAACGTTCCGTATTTTACGATGAGATGTCCCTTTTCATCTTTCCTAACTTGTCCGTCCAAATCACGAGCTTGCTTGTAGGTCAGAAACCAGGACGAGGCGTAGCCAGCGGATCCCAAGAGAAAGACATTGATGCCTCGATAGCAATTTTTGGTGAGGAAATTCTTGGGAAATCCCACCCTTGCGATGGATGGTGCCTGCCAGGGAGCCACACCCTCCTCCAATCGCTTGAGAACGATTTCCGTGACCCGCTCGTAGATGTCGAACTTCGGGGCACGGCTGTGTTTCTTAAATGTCTTCTTCATGGTTTTTTCTCCTTTCATGAAGTGGTTGCGAAAAACGAGTGGCCGATCATCGGACTCGAAAAGGAGTGAGCTGAAATCAACCTCACGGAGATCCTGAATCGTTCCTTTTGGTTGGTTAAAATCAGTTTCATGACCTCATGAAACCTTGACCCGCTGGCGAAGCGTGGGGATAGCAAGTGCCCTAAAAATCGACCGGATTGGTGCGGGCGCAGGGACGTAAGGACCGAGCCACGGCCCGGTCTATTTTTGTGGCGGGCGCGAGGGGCCAGGCCCCTTAGCTTCTAAAAAACACTCACCTGAATTCCGGCACGCGCCGGAGTTCAAAGGCACTTTCGAGGCGGGGCGGAAGGCGGCACGATGAGGCCAAAGTGCAGCGGCGGTCTCTTGGTGCCCGGGGGTGGGCGGCGCGGAGCAAAACAAACCGATTCGTCCAGTATCGTTGCCGTGGCTCCGCCACCTGCTCCGTGAGCTTGAGAGGCCGGGCCTTTCAGGAGATGGGGTAGCGGCGCACATCGTAGCAGCGAGGGGAAAGCCTTCCCCTCTTACCTCGTCTCCCCAAACACCGGATGCCATCCTCAGGCTTTTGGCATTCATAAGTAAATCCCCTCGATCTCATCATCCTGCATTAGGACCTCCAGTCGGCCCAACATGGTCGAACAATCGACTTCAGCTTGATGGTGATTTCCGAAACCGGACATCCGATCGTAGATCAACTCATCCTGTCCATCGACATAACAGGCAAAGACCCCTTTCAGTCCGCCGGAACGATCAAGACGGTAGATTATCTGATTTCCCGAATCCGACGCCTGCCTCGAAATCTGAATCAATCCGTCGCCATGAAGGTGATGAACCAAGCAGGAAAACCGCTCACCTTCCTCGCTCACCTTTTCGACAGGTTGCACTTCCTGCCACGCTAATGCCAAAACCACCCGCATCCGCCATTCTTCGTTGTGTCTGTATGACATTCATTCCTCCTCTGGTTCAAAAATTCGTTAACGGTCCCATACTCAGAATCCGGGTTCAGGTCCCCTCTCCCGCTCATTCATCCTTCGCTCTCTGCCGGCTTTCCAAACTTCGATGGCATGCCCTTCGAGTTCCTGCTCTTGAGTGTCAGTCGCTCCTACCTTCGAGTTCGGCTCGTTCGGCCATCGCACAAAATTCAAAGTAAGACCCACGATCTTCTTTTGGAACTGGCGAGCCGACACGCCTGCCAAATGTCGAAGGGGATTCATGGTCTTTCCATAAGGATCACGCACCACCATTCGTTTCCTTCCCT
This sequence comes from Akkermansiaceae bacterium, assembly GCA_047629805.1. Taxonomy (GTDB): domain Bacteria; phylum Verrucomicrobiota; class Verrucomicrobiia; order Verrucomicrobiales; family Akkermansiaceae; genus SW10. The sequence goes on from JBLHUR010000001.1 coordinate 55,830, forward strand.
GACCCAATTGATATCCTCTCTTAAGCAAGAGTTCGGCAAACTCCTGCCCACACGAACTCTGCTCCCACGCCGACGCAATGACCGGGTCAACATAGCGGGTCTTTCTTCCCTGCTTCCTCCTGCGGGCATTCTCGTCGCGCTGCTGGCAATAGATCTTTCCCTCCTCCTGTTCCAACTTCAGCGCAAATTCCGAAAGCTTGCGTCGCGAATGACTAAGCGAGGCCGCGATTCCAGTGGACGGATGGACCCGGTTGACCACGACATGAACATGAGGATGAGGTTCATCCTCATGAGCGATGATCATCGCTTCGTGTTCCTCAAGGCCAAGGGCTTCCAGCGAGCGTTCGACCGCCTCCCCCATTCGTTCCTTGGTGGGCTTCTGCTCGGGGTGCCAGGACAAGGAATAGGAGAACACCGGTTTCTCCAACTTGCGCCCCGACCTCCTCCGACCCGAAGCCTCCTTCAAGCGCGCCTGCACCTTCACCGTAAAAGCCATCACTTTCCAGGCCTTGTGAAGACAGCGGGTCATCATGTTCCGGGTCTCCGACCAAGCCACCCGGCATTCATCCCGAGACCCCTTGGCATGATAGAGATACTGAAAGACGCCCTGGAACGATGTTCCCCCTCTCGCAATCACTGGAATCATTTTCCCTCCTCCTCTCCGAGAGCCTCGTTCATCAAGGCCTCAATCCGAAAACACAAATCCTCCACCTTGGGCGAGACCCGTTTAAAAATATGCGCGTTCTTGGTGAGCTGATTGAGATTCACCCCAATCGCGTAGAGTTGCTTGATGAGCACAGGATCATGCCGTCGCTCCCTTTTGACCACGAGACGCTTCACCTTCATCATCGTCAAATCACGTGCCAACTGATGCACCGGAAGATCGGCTGCGGCCGCCCGGTGCGTCAGACGCACGAACTCGGCCTCTGTCAGCCGAAAGCTGATCTTGCGCGATTTCCTCTCAAACTTTTCCATTCTTGGTCTCACCATTTTTTCTCTCCCTTTCTCAATTTTCAAATTTCTTTTCCCACACCCAGTCCAATCAAACCGACATCATCACCAAGACCCCTTCCCGAAGTTCCCGGGGGATGCAACGGGGGTCACCCCCTTGCCGAGATCGTCGTTTTTGCCTGCAAAAACACATCTCGCTATCCGGCGAATCCAGAACCCAAGAGCGCGACGCTCCCGACGGGTCATCGTGAAGCAACATTGGGCCAAGCAGGCCACATTGATACGGGGGTAGTCGGACATAAAGTGACTCCTTTCGTTTGGTGATAGAAAAAGAAAAGCCCCTCCGAAGAGGGGCTCAAAAATGGCTGGTCGTCTCGGTCGAAAGCGAAGGCCTAGGCCGCCCTCTTGTCAGAGAGATCTTCATGTAACCTGACGGTCACCTTAAATTCGTGGATGTCGCGCCAACGACCATCGCGAACCTCCGCTACCATCGTTGGAGAGACGGATGAATTTTCGTCTCTCCGGCGTCCCAATTTTTCAGAACGATTCAGCCTTGAAGCGACTGTCCCTGCCGGTATCGCTGAGGGAAGCCCATCGGCATTGCCTCCCGCCAACACGATCATTTCGGCTACCGCGCCATGAATGGTAATCTCCCAGTCTTTCCCCTCATCGATAGGAGTGAGGGTAATCTTGGCGATCAGGTCTCGAATTTTTTCACGAGCTTGCAAGCGAGGAAGTTCGTCCCCCGCCATCAGCATGTCCTGAAGATCTTCAATTTTCTCTACGAAGACCTGACTGAGATTTGGGTGCAGCGAAATGGGTTGCTGATCTTCCTCCAAAGTCGATTGCAAAAGCTGTTCCAACTCATCCTTACGTTCACTCATGGCATTGATCTTAGGATACATTGACTTCTGCAGGAGTCCGTCAGCAACGGCATCCAACATGGAGTCGATCTTTCTCTCCAGCGATGCGATTTCTTTGGCGGCAGATTTCACCTCTCGGCGACGAGACAGTCGTTGTTCTTTCTTCTCCTGATGGTAGCCCTCCATGAAGGCCTTCCATGCCTCAGGGGCCATGAGGTTCTCCTTAATCGCTCGCAGAACCCGTTCTTCCAAATCGGGCTGCTTAATGGTGGGACGACTGGAACAAGTGGACTTGTCTTTATAGGCTGCACACCCGTAGCGAGCGGCATGGCGTTCACCCCGGCCATTGATCCCCGAATTACGGATCGTGACCGCTCCCCCACAACACCCGCAGCGGAGAAGCCCACTGAGAAGTCGAGAGGGACGCCTCGATTTTTCGGGACGCTCGGGATGGCGCACATAGCGTCGCCGTCTTTCCTGCGCAGCATCCCATAGTTCATCCGAGATGATACGCCACTCCGGCTTCTCCACCACGACCCATTCATCAGGAGGATTCATCCGAAAAAGGCGTTTGCCGGTGTCAGGATTCCGAACAGCGTGGGAGCGATTCCAAACGAGGAACCCCAAGTATTTTTGATTGCGGAGGATTCCATTCCCCCGCTTTCCATCTCCATTGATGGTGCTCATTCGCCAGCCATTCCCACGCGGCGCAGGAACTCCTTCATGATTCAATTCCTTCACAATGGCGCGGGGCGATTTCCCCGCTGCATATTGTTCAAAAATTCTTCGAATGACCTCGGCGTGATCGTCATCAATCTCTAAAAGCCCTCGTTTCAATTCTCCTTGTTCATCCAGCTCCTTGACCACTTGATAGCCATAAGACAGGCCCCCGGGGTTCTTCCCACGCTGAACCTGTCCACGTTGTCCCCTGCGCACTTGATCGGCACAGTCCTTCAGATAGCGGGCACTGATGGTGCTTTCAAAACCGATATCCATTTCCGTAATTTCGGCACGAGTCACAGTCATCATTTGGACTTCATTAAAAGCGAGCCTTTTGAAAATGTAGGCCATGTCCTCCTGATCGCGGGCAAAGCGACTCAACGATTCCGCAATGACAATATCGAGCAAGCCATCTGCGACATCCTTCATCAGTTGCTTGATTCCTGGTCGTAGATGCATCGTCGCACCCGTGGTGGCACGGTCTTCATAAATTCTCTCGGTGGTGGTCGAAATTCCCATTTGTGAAAGACGATCCCGGCAAACCCTTACTTGATCGTCAATCGAGGTATCCTTCTGATTGTCCGTCGAATAGCGGGCGTAAATTGCAATCCTCATTCTCTGCTTCTCCTTTTCCCATTTCCATTTCCACTTCCTCAAGGGCGACCAGTGCCCCGAGCAAGCGAGCGACCTCCAGTATAGCAGGAGAAACAGCCGTCTTGGAAGAGTCAGTCTTGTCATCCGCAACCTCATCACCCGCCGAATGACCGGGAACCCCGTGCTCTGATTCTTCATCCATGGAATACCCTCCTCAAAAAAAATCTGGGGAGAACATCGGTCTCCCCAGAAGTGAGTTTGTCATCCCCCGCACATTGAAGCGGGAGATGGTTTATCGTGAAGTGCCTTCTCTATTGCGGAGCAGGCTCGTTGTCGGCTTCTTCGGACGAAGCCTCCTCTTGCTTGAGATCATTCCGGTGCTTGCCCATGCAATGATAAGCCTGACGCGCAAGTTCCGAAATCCCCAAGAGGTCACTCCGGTTCAGACTGTAGCCATCTTTGGGAGCACCATTCAGCTCGAAGGTCTTCGAAAGAGTGGTGCTAAAAAAGCTCCCCTTTTCACCTTCGTTTCTCCAGATCGTTGCCTTCAACGCTCCATCTCGTAACACCTCAACCGGGGCATTCTTTTTTTGATCAACCATGATCAGTCCTTTCGTTTGGGTTCATAAAAAAGCCCCCCATCCGCAGGTGCGATTGGGGGGCTCGGTTTTGACGAAAGAACCCTCAAGAGAACTTTCGCCAGTCTAGAAATAGAATACCTCAAAACAGGATGAAGCGTCTAAACTCATTCGTCTAATGGCGTCCAGGAACGTCTAACCATCTTGGAAGGTGCTGTTGGCTCGACTTCTCAGCTGTCGAAAATGATCACCCCTCAGGTCCGTCCGATTGAGATGAACCACGAGTTTCTGAAGTCCCTCTGACACCCTCACAAAAAGAGTTTGTTTGCACCGGCCAAATTCTTCAACCAGCACCTTCCAAGGAACGCGATTGGCTCTCATCCAGACCATCTGCTGTTGCTCCCTTGGCAGGATGGGGAGCCAGGACATCACCTCCTCCTGAAAGGTCACTTCCGAGGGCATGGGAGATCCCAAGGTTGTGGGGCCATTCAGCAAGTCGTGCAGTGAGTCCCAATCCTCCTGCATCGTGACTGGCCACAAGCAATGATAACCAGGGACTCTCACCTCCGGCATCCGCCGATGAATCGAAGCCGCCTGAATCAAATAGGACATCACGATTTTCTCGTTCCAATAGAGTGTCGGTTTTACCGTCATGGTCTCTCTCCTCCATAAAGTCGTTCTGCGATTTGATTCAGTGCCTTCGCTTCTTCGGGGCTCAAGCGCATATCCCAGGGATGGACGATGAGGAGACCTTGCTCCCACCACGCCTTGCGTCGGAGATTCGAGAGTTCCTCCTCACTCAGAGAAGAACGCCCTAACATCCCCACGAGAGAGCACGGTAGTTGTGGATTCATGGAAGTCATTTGCCCCCTCCCAATCTTGAGATTGAAATCTCCTCGCGAAGAGCCTTCTCGATCTTGAGTCCACTCAACCAACCTGCGGCATTCTGGGCTCTCTCCTCAATCTTGCGGGCAAAGCTGATCCAGGCCTCCAACTCGGCATGAGAAAGCCTCATCAGTTCGGTAGCCGGAGCCTTCTCGACCTTTTCCAGAAAGACGAGCGTTGCGTTGTGTTTTGAAGTCATATCCTTTTCCTTTCAGTAGATGTTGACTGGATCAGCATGACAGCCAAAGGCAGGTGACCACCTCGTGCTTGCTCTGTGAGCATCGCATAACGATCACAAGCGAATCACCTGCCGAGAATCGGACGGCACGGTGCCAGCCAGGTGAGGATCTTTACGAATCACCTTCCAGTATCGACCTCGTCAACAAGACTTCATTTTAATTTTTGGGACCCCGTGACCTCCGGACTCCCGCGCACTCCACAGCTCAAAACAGAACCTTCCTTCCATCACCTTGACTCTCAACTCCGGGGTGTGGCAAACAGATCATAGGGCGTTCAAACGAATCTCGAAGTCTGATCAATCCAAAGGAGCAAACGGCATGAGAAAAACTCTGCCACTGCGTATCTTTTACCCCTTGTCCGAAATGGAATCACTCTGGAGAGTGGCCCCGGCGGATCTTCATCAATGGCTCGAGCATGGCTTTCTAAAAGCCCATTTCTGGATTCCCATGTCGAGCCTCTACGAAATCGAAGAGGAGGTGAATGGCAATCAAATCATCCAGACGAGAGTTCTTTGTCACCGGGAAGGATATTTGAAGATCTTCCCCCATGACTGCCAGCGTCTTTTCCTTGAGGGCCAGACCTTGCTTCGCGAGTTCGGAGGAGACTCCCCCGGCAAACGATACGGCCTCCCCGACAACGTCCCCTCCCTTCCCGTCCGACTCGAGAATCTCGTCATCCTGACCGAAGAGCGCATTCGTTTCGAAGAGTCCTACCAAATCCCCCAAATCCCCCCGGGCAACACCAAATCGATCTCAAACCAACCTTTTCCCCCGGAACATCACCGCTCCCGGCCCATCGAACCGATCTTCCGCAAGGTCAGGTATCAGGGAAAACTTCATACCTTTGGAACCCTGCAGGCCACCATCATCGGAATCCTCTACCAAGCTGCCCAAGAAGGAAGACCCTGGATCAATGGCAAACAGCTCCTGGCCGAAGCCGGCTCCCTGAGTTTCAGTGTCTCGAATCTCTTCAAACGAAAACCGGTCTGGCGAAGCTTCATCACCTCGGACAGCCTCGGTAACTATCGGATCGACCAAGACTTCTTTCAATTCAGGCAAGAGAACGAGGGGCAATGACGAGATCTTCAAAACCTTCGCGTCTCGCCATTCTACCGGATCACTTCCCATCGGCTTTGTAACGATACCCTTCCAACTCCTCGTGATACTGCCGGAACTCATGTCCCATGATCTCTTTGATGTCCTTGTGAAACTGGCGCCCCTTTTCAGAGAAGGCGTTCTCTGGGTGCAAGATGGAAAACCAATCTTTGGCGGTCGCGAGATTCTCGAGTTCCGCCATGGTCTGGAAAGTCAGGGTTTCGATTGAACTCGAACTCCAGCCCTGAATCTTCAAAAAATCCCGATTCGCTTCGAAGGCAAGATGCAAGCGAGCAAGCGGAGGAGGATGCTCACCGGTTTCATAAGGATCAAAGCCATCAATCGTGCGATCTACCCGCTGCAGATACGCCCAAAACCAAGTGAGAATAGCCGAAGTCACAAAAGCCGCCTTCAGACGACTCTCAATGGATAAGTCCTTTAGACTTTGCGGCAAATAAGGAGTGGCCCCAAAAGCCCCCTGCAAAATCGTCTGTGCCGAGAATCGATCCGCCTCCGCTTCCAGTGGCATGATGCGAAGATTCCCTCTCCCATCAGGAAGCTCGTTCAGTGCTCTGATCCCAAAAGCTTTTGTAGTAAACTCCAGGTGCCCCATAAAAGCGTGGGACAATTCATGGGACCAAATGGCGTCCAGAGCCAAACCGGTGAAATAAAGGGCCGCCTCCTCTCTCATCGGGCAAATTGGATAAGCTAACTCCGAACGGACCAGAAGGGCCTCCTCCGGACTCTTACGGAAAAACCCATAACCCGCTGGCTTTTCGCGATCCCTAACCCGCCCCAGATCTTCGAGCTTCGGATCTCCGATTTCCGCAAAGAAGGAAGGACTAGCAAGAGCCAAAGAAAAAATGTCGACCAATTGAAATGGAATCGCATCAGACACCATGAAGCAAAAACCATCCTCCGAATATGCGGCCTCGGCATCCGTCAAGTTGCTCTCAAGGTAGTGACACCCTCCGGATTGGAACATTCGTCCCTTTCCGTTGATGTGGCCAGTCAGGCTTCTCAAACGCCCACTGGCAGCGATCAAGGCGGGCAGAGCAATGACCTGACTGAATTGATCGAATTCAGTGACAACCGGCCCTCTGTCCGAGGCATAGTCAAGGAACAGGCTGGAGGGAGAGGGCATCTTCATAGGCTTCGGCGGGGAACATACGACTCCTAGGAAGAACTCCAAATGGCAAATCACTCTCAATCGAAAACGGCCTCGTTCGAAACGATCCAACGAACCTATACGGCTTCAACCGACACTTCTTTAATCCCAAAACTCTGATCACCATCATCAGTGGGGAGAGAAATCGACCGCACGCTTTGCCCCTGCAGTTCAGCCCAAAGTACTTCCAGGGATTCCCCCTTCAACTCGACTACCCACCCTTGATAAAAGAGACGAAGCCTTCCCTCCTCCATCAAGGCATGACGGAAGCTGATCCATGGGATCATCACCTGCCGTTCTTCTTCACAAATTGTGATTGTGGGAGTTCCCGGTTCTAACACGATACTTTCTTCTTCATCGAATTCGTCTTTGAGTGCCATGTTTTGTTTTTCTTGCGAGTTGTTGGAGTCGGATTGCCATGAGGGATGCGGGGTGAGCATTTATCATCGCATTTACCTTCATCATTTTCTTCATTCGTCTCACTCCAGCGAGAGACTTGGACTGAGCACCATGAGCGGCTCGATTCTTCCGCTCAACCGGCTTAGCTGAATTGGTAGTCTGAGGAGATGTCTTCACCTGGGCTCCGGTAACAAGACGATCAAGCCCCCTTGCCTGCTCCGGACTCATACGGCGACGCTGGATTTCTCGAACCTGATCTGGTTCCGCCTTGCTCATTTTGGAAGACCGCCAGTCCTGCACAAATCCCGCGACCATTTTTTCATCAGGAACCTTGGAGAAGCGAGCCAGGTATTCCTCCTGAAAACGGCGAGTCGCCGCGCCCTTCCCATCCTTGATAAACTGCTCAACCCGGCGCTTTCCCGGAGCCTCACCAAAGGTCGCTTGGTATCGACTTTCGAATTTCTCTCTCTGAAGGGTGCGTTGGCTAAAGCGCTTTTCAAGGGACTCATCAATCCCCGCGATACGAAAAGTCCCCGCCTCTTGCGTGATACCGTAGCCCAACTTGCGACACTCCTCGGCCAACTCTCGGTAAAACTCTCCCCGGATCTTTTTGCTTTCTTCGGCCATTTGCTTCGGCTGCAAAGCCAGCCAGCGTTCGGAGTGCTCATCCCATGTCACATTGGCAAAAACGAGATGAGTATGAAGCTGTGGATCAAGAAGCCGACTGGTGTCATGACGATAGACGGCAGCAACCGCATTCCCGGTCTGACGGACGTTTTCAGTTCGCACAAAATCTCCTCCCCGGACCCGCACACAAGCGGCCTCCTCCAAGCGCCCGAAAGCCCGGGCCACGCATCGATCAAAGGCGGCGGTCACGCGATCGTCCCCTCCCACCATCGCGGCGATGCTTACTGATTTGGGGGCTGAAACGACAAAATCGTGATAGGCCACCTTTGGACTTCGCGGAGTCAACTTTTCCCCGATTCCAGGATGCCGATTTGAGCGCAGGGCTTCGAAAACTTCAGGGGTCACCTTGTCGCCCTCGATCCCAAGAATTTCGGCAGCTTTCCCATGCCAATGTCCCACCACCGTTTCCGACTCCGAGTAGTAGTCATTTGCAGAGAGATGATTCCGCATGTAGGCCCGGCCATCCCGGATCTGACTCACCGTAATCATTCCTCCGAAGGGGCTGAGGTTTTCGATTTCTCCCATCGATCAATGGGACGGCTGTCGTCAAAGTCGAACTTCAACTTCTTCTGCTCTTTCAGCGGCTCTATCCGTGGAGAGGAAACCACAGCTTTCCGACCCTCCACTCTGCCCAATGGCCTGCCAATCTCTGCCTCCTGTGTTTCCCGGTCCTTCTGAATTCCCCTCAAACAACAGAACTGCCGAACCGCCTCCCTGCTGATCGCGAGATCATGAGTGTCTCGCAACCAAGTCGAGATCCGGGAATAGGGCCAGGCCTTCGAGCGCATCTCCGCGATCTCGGCTCGCCATTTTTCGAGACGACTTTGATTGGGCCGCTGATGTTGGTCAATCTCCTGCTCCATTACACATGAAGGCGCGAAAGCGAGCTTGCTGGACCATTGTTTTTTGCTTGGCGAACACTTGGCCGCGAACTTCCCCAAGCCTTGGCAAACCCTTGCCGCTCACTTGGCAGTTCCTTGGCAAATCTCACCCTTTCCTAAGCGCACAGCGCTTAGGGTATTGTGTCTTAGCGAAAGCAATCTCCCAAAATCCGGCCCTTACGATGCCGGCTCGATCCACAACTTGTTATGGCGGGGCCTCTCCTAGTCCTTCCGCTTGTCTCACCAATTTGACAAACGGTAGCCAAATCGGGTAGTATAGACGTATAGGCAATTTGTAGAGAGGAGCAAAAATGGCACTCAGTATTCGAGATCAAGAGACTGATTCCCTTGCACGGGAACTCGCCGGAATGACGGGCGAGAGCATCACCGAAGCCATCGGCAAGGCCCTGAAAGAGCGCCTCGCGCGTCTTCGTCGCGACTGCGAGTTCGCGAAGCGAAAAGCGCAAGTAGATAGCCTGGCCGCCCGTATGAGAGCAAATATGGTCGATCACGTCCTGAGCGACGACGACCTTTACGATGAAAGTGGTTTACCACGGGGTGACGCGTGATCATCGATAGCTCAGCGGTGCTCGCGGTTTTCTTAGATGAGCCGGAAAAAGACGAGTTTACAGAAGTAATCTTGAGAGCGGAGAAGCCGCTGATTTCTGCCGCCAACTATGTGGAGATTTGCTTGCGAATTGATCCCGCTCTCAATGCCATTGCCAGACAGGCCTTCGATGAATTTTTTGCCGCTCTCGGTTTGGAAGTGATGCCCGTTACGCCCTCCCAAGCGCAGATCGCCCGCAAAGCCGGACAGCTTTACGGGCGTGGGTCAGGTCACAAGGCCAAGCTCAACTACGGCGACTGCCTCGCCTATGCTCTTGCCAAGGAAATGGACCAGCCTCTCCTCTTCAAAGGAAATGACTTCATTCATACCGATCTGAAACTGTGGCCGAAACTTTAGGCCCCTTCACTCGGAAGCTCCTTGTCGAGTAATTCGACAATTTCCTCCGGCAAGTATTCACGAGGACCATCGTAGCCAAACTGCACCTCTGGATCATCCATCGGAATCAACTCCTTCCCTTTGCGCTTGATCGAAGCAATCACGGTATTGTGCATCCCCCAGCCATTCACCTCAACTTCGTATCCGGCTTTGACCAAGACTGCTTCGACGGTCCATGTCTCAACCTGCCCGTCTCCATCGTTGAAGCCGAATTTGTCAAAGCCCTCTTCCCAGTTCCAGTAGTAGGCCGAACTTCCACAGTAGTCACATTCACTCTTAGGCATTCATCTTCTCCTTCTTTAAAAAATAAAAGGAAGCCCGCATCACGCGGGCTTCCCAATTGTTTAAGCAGCAATTCGTCCGTGCTTCAGGGCACTTTCAGCGTAAGCAAGAAGGCCCTGGCTTGCCTCGAAGGATCGATCCCGTTCCACGGGAAGATCGAGTGACCACCGGAGCGAAGCCAACTCCGCTAGACTCAGGTAGCCGAGCTCGGGACATCCCTCTCCGAGATCGCAGAGCCCAAAGACAATGTCTTCATTCTCTGGATCCAACTCGGTGAGCAACCACTTTGCGCCACTGTTGGGAGCAATGAGCTTCACGACCGGAAAGAAATCGATTCCCTCCTGATGAGATGCTTCGAGATCTCGTCGCTCAACATGGTTGGCTTTGAGTTTCTCTTTCTGATCTTCGGTCAAAAGCATCATGATTCCGCTCCCTCAGCCGCTCCTTGGCTGGTGGAAGCTTCGTCCCTCTTGAACTCCGGCAAGATGTGATAGTCCTCGTAAGCCTTCGCGAGAGCACCACGCACTTTCGCGATTTCATTCAAGTTCAGAGAGATTTTCTGCTCCTGCCATTCTCCCTGCTGATCGCGATAGGATCGGCGCAGGTCGAAGCTATGGAAGGTCTTTCCCTCGTGGCTCTTGTTGGCCCAAATCGCTACCTTGACGGTTCCGAAGCGGACATCGTGAACGGGTTTCTGTTTTTGATCGGTCATTTCTTATCTCCTTTTGTTTTAGAAATGGTTTTCATTTGTAGACCCCACCGAAGCGTAGCGCCGGTGAGGGCTGCACATGAAGGCCATGGCCGAAAAAGGGCGAAGCCCAGCTCGGAAACTCACGGTTGGAACCCTTTCCCGCAGGGGAAGGGCTTGGGCTAAAAATCGGCAAAATTGCGGAAGGTTCGCGCGTAGCGTGAAAGCCGTCATTTTGACTATTTTTCGGCTTCCGGCCTTGAATTTCCGAGATGGGTTTTGCCCCCGTTTCCGAAGGGAAACGGAGCAACGATACCGAAGGTTCGAGAACGACCAAAGTCAGCTCGGTTCCCCGCACCAAGGGTTGGAATTTCCGAAAAGGCCGCCCACAGAGCCAGTTGAGGAAAATTCCAACTCAACCCGATCAGCCCCTCCGGGCTTCCCTCCGCATTCCATAAACCGATCCTAAGTCACCTTATGCCGACTTATAACGGGAGACAATGAGGTGGGAATGATCGCGGAAGATTTCGCAGGAGGATACAACGGTGATCTCATCGGCGGAACTCCACCTCGGCGGTGCCTTTGGTGGCTTCTTCGAAATTACGAATCATTGCGATGACGTAATATCGGGTCCGCCATTGATCTTCAATGACAGACCCAAATGATGCTAAGCCTCCGTCAACGCCTTCATCCGACGGCACATTTCCTCGGGGGAAACTTCCTCAATAAACTGGCTAAGCGACCAGCGATAGCCATAGGGATCCCTAATCATCGCCGAGCGCGATCCCCAGGGTTGATCCGCGGGCTCCGTCAAAGGCACTCCTCCCGCCGATACCGCCTGGGCAAACGAGTCGTCGCAACTCTCGATGTTCAGCCCGAACAAGCAAGACGCCTGCACGCCCTCGGGCATCGGAGCGCAATGCCATTCCGGACACCCTTCGGAGAGATAGACCTTCGTATTCCCGATCATCATTTCCGCATGCGCCACTGAGCCATCAGGCATTGGCATGCGATAAAGCTCCTTGGCTCCAAAAGCCTGGGTGTAAAATTCAAGAGCAGCGTTTCCGTCGTTCACGGTCAGCGAGAGAGTCAGTGTTGGTTCGTTTTTTTTCATAACTTCATTCAGTTGAATGGAACGAAAGGAAAACATACCCCACTGACAACCCTATGTCAGGAGCGTTTTCATTCGCGATAAAGCGCCACTATTTTTTGCGCAGCTTCGGCCAGAGTCTGCCGAAGCTCAGGCGGCTCGCACGCCTCCACCGCCACCCCTAGACCAAGCAACCAGTTCGCCAGCCAGTCCAGAGAATAGGCCTCCCCCTTGAGCCTGGTGCGCTTGTTAGAAAGCACTTCCTTCTCAATCACCCGAGCCGGCATCTCCGCCAACACCCGTTCCAGGGCCCAATTTTCACACTCGATGACCGCGGGAACAAAGTCCGAATCGCTTTCACAGTCCTGAAGAAATCCCACCATCGAAAAATCTTCATGCCCAAGAAAGATTTCATCCAAGACCTGCCATTCCTTCATCCGATCCAAGCGGAAGTCCCGAAACCCTTTCCGCAAACGACACCACGCAATGAGATGCCAATGTCGGCTATAGAAGATCAAGCCCAAGGCCTCGACCACCCGCTCGATCGCCTTGCCTATTCCCCCGGTGTCATAGCGCAACGCCACACAGCGTCTCCGCACCACCGCCTCCTGAATCTGCATCAAGGAATTCTCATCCGCCGATCCGCTGCCCGGCCCCCACACTCTCACAACATCCCCCAGCCGCCTCAGATAATCGTTCCGCTCATCCGGTAAAGCCGCGCGAACTTTCAGGAGAGCTCCGCGCATCGACAGCTTCAGCGATTCATCCCCAAACTGCTCGCACAACTCCCCACTCATCAACAAGGCCGCCGCCTCCTCCTCGCTAAACATCACCGGCGGCATGTGATACCCCGGCATCAAGCTGTATCCCACCCCTGCCTCGGCCACGATCGGCACCCCGGCTTCCCCCAGCGCAGAGAGGTCCCGATAAACCGTCCGAACACTCAGTTCAAAGTGCCCCGCGATCTGCTCCGCCGTCACCACCCGATGACTTTGCAACATCAAGATCATTGCGGTCAGCCGGTCGATACGATTCATGACAGACAGCCTTAGCCGCCTTCGGCCCTCTCCACAACACCCGGGGCTGAGGAATCAACGGACTTGCAGCGGATTGTAGCGATGGGGTCGAACAACGCAAAGTGACCCAAAGATAGGATGAGAAGGAAGGTGAGCGCGTCGTCAAAGCGGCTCTAAAGGAATCTCTACCCAACGAAGCAGAACCCCAAAGATAGCATCGAATGATCCTATCCCTCATCAATCGGAGCCCGGTCGTCGCCGACCTCCTCAAAACACTCTGGAAAATAGAAGGGCTGGAAAAAGGCGCTGATCTTCACCCCAAAGAGGCATCCAGCTTTAAAGAGCCTCGCGGACGAGAGCGGGCTGGCTCCGCTTTCATGAGCCCTAATCTCTTCCGGACTGGCCTTCAGATAAGCTCCGACCTCATCCAAGCTCATGTCCATATCCTTTCTCAAGGAGCGAAACATCAAGCCGGCGACCTGGTCGATCGCAATTGAATTGTCAGGACTTCTTTCGTCCATTATTCTCCTCTTCCTTCGCCCCTCAAATGGCGAATATGATTGCTCTTGCAACCGTTTCCTCATTCTGTTGCAGATGCTTATACTTCTAGGCCTGGCGGCCCGAAAAATCAAGCGAAAAGCTTCGAAACACACCATCGTATTCCACCGGCTCTACCAGCTCCTAACCGCCTCCGTTTTCTTGACGAAAACGACCATCATGCCCGTGCTAAAGGTCTGCTTGATTCCATCATGCTCGCCGCATTCCTTCAGGTGCTCGATTTGCAAAACCGACCATCCCTGTTCTTCACGATCTTTGATCCGGGCATTCATGTCGGCATCTCTTTGAAGGGCCGAAACGCCACACTCAAAGCTCTCGACTTCGGTGACCGAGGTCGCAGGCATAGCCGCGACAGAAGGCAGCGTTGCCTTCCGATGCGGCCAAGCCCGACTGGCCAGTGCCCGCTCATCCGGCCCGATGAAATCGAGATAGATCTTGGTCGTGTCGATGTTCGTATGGCCGAGCCACTTGGAGATCGCCGTCAGCGGCACCTCTTCGGTCAGGTTATCGATGGCAAAGGCGTGCCTCAGGCCTTTCGGCGTCCCTTTCGCTCCATCCAACTCCGCCAGAGCCATATATTTTTTGACGATCCGCCAGCCGGTCCAGCGAGTGAACTTCCAAACCCGGGATCCAAGACCAGATGCAGCCTGTTGAAGTAAAAGATCGATCAGCTCGTCAGGAACAGGCAGCGCCCGCGTGCGCTCCTCTCCTCGCTGCTTGAGAGTTTTGAAGACCAGAGCCTTCTCTGATTGGTCGATATTTTCCAGTCGTAGATTCAGCGCCTCAGAGATCCGACAGCCGGTATAGATGAGCACCATGCACAGGGATTTGTGAGCCAAATCCTCCGCCCCCTCCACCGTTTCATAGAAAAGAAACCTCTCCGCTGGATTGAGGTATTTTCGGTTCCCGGACTGGTCATACAAGCGCGTCAATTTTCCCACCCTGCAACACAATGAGGATTCTGTTGCAGAGAATACACGATTTCCAAACGGAAATCACTACCCACTAAAAACTATGACCATCCATCAAATACTCGGAGAAAACGGAATTCAAGAGAGCGTCTGCTCAAACGGAGCCTGCCCGGCTGCCATCACCACCGACGACGGCAACGTCTACGTGCAAGGATACATTCCTGGAGCCGATGCAAACCGCACGCTGACGGCCCCAGACGGCGAAGCCTTCGTGAGAATTCCCCTCCCCGTGCTCAAGAAAATTGCCGCACAGGTTGTCGACCTTTAGGTCGATCATCTCAATCACGCAGCGGAAGTCTCCACTCGGGAGACTTCCGCTTTTTCTTTGGCTTCAATTGCGGCGACTTTGCCATCAAGGAAGGAGCGTAGGGGCTCGGGGTAAAACGGCCTAAAATCGCTCCAGAGATTTTTCAGTTCAGAGGTCTCGAAGAGACACTCGATGTCTACCTCAAGGCTGTGCCACTGGGACCGGGTCAGCAGACCTTGGTCATTCAAATGCACAATCAGCGCGATCTGGTTCAGCCAAAGCTGCAGGTAACGGCGCACCGTTTCGCCTTCACCAGAAGTCCCACCAATCGCACAAAAGAATTCAGGGCGGTCAAACCCCATGCCCAGGAGTTGTCGATTGATGTCATAAATCTGGATCAAGGCACCCGTGCGATTCTGTTTGCGCCCCTGCCGCAATTCCCAAAACACCACCGCCAAAGAAACCAGCGACATCGTCGTCGCAATCCATTCTGAATATTCCAAGTTCTCTATCCCCCTCAGGTCTCACAAAATCATCGCCTCGGAGATTCTACCTGAAATTCCCGCGACTGCGCAAGACGCTCAACCAACCACGAGAGACCAAGTATTCAATACTCACAGGCCAGCATGAGAGTCATCACTCGCGTAGTCTTCTCCGGGTCCGAAGGATCCTCACTCCCCCACTCAAGAGTCTTGTCGTAGTAGTCGATCTTAAAAAAGATCTTCTGATCTCTCACCAAGAAGCTTCCGAAATCATGCTCCCCATGAGGATCATTCTCTTCGTTGAAAGCGTCAAAGAGACGTGCTTTCTGAACGACTGCAATCCTCTCGAGTTCGGGTAGCTCTACGACACCTCTCGTCATGACGCAGCGCCCAAGGTCTGGATTCATGCTGCGGCGGAATTCATCGTTTAGTTTCCTGATCTTTGAATTGATTGCTTCTTCATTGTGCAAATTTATTCTCCTCTTTCAAAGCCCTAGAATACTACCAGATTACTAAAATCCCGTAAAGAGGGTGGTTCAAAGAGAAGACATTCCTGTTTCTGTCCTGTGTTTAAAATTTTTAGTCCTACCCAAACTCAGCATGTATTCTTTGTGCGATCAGCAAAACAACATTCTGAGGGCGAGTAGTCGAACGCATGATAAAGTGTCCTTATCATGCGTTCAGAATGAGCAAAAGAACCGAGACGGTGGTGAGCTAATTCCCCGATCGCTAGCTTCGAGCCAGCCTCACTCTGGCAAACAATGGATTGATCGAACAAGATGAGTTTTACTTTCTCAATCCAGCTGAACTTCGCGAAAGGCTTCGTCCAACTGCAGAGCAGCAGCGCGCCGATCTCCCAAATCAACCAGTTCATCCAAAATTTGCAGAAATTGCCGAGCTAGCTTTAACTCCAGTGAAGGTTCACGATGGGAAAAATATTGAACAAGTTCTGCAATTCGAGCAGGAATTAGATTCTTTCCGAGCTGCCTCCCATCATCCGTAACTGCACGGAGAATCTCCAAAGCCAGAACACTGAATGCATCTGCAGGGTAAAACTCCTTGGATCGCTCGCAGAGGGTGACGTAGGCTTCTGCCACGCAGATCAGGTGGGCTCCCTTGCGAATAAATCGGTCCACAAGCGGTAAAATCAGTTCAATTTCAGACCAGTCACCATTCACAAAGCGTGAAGCAAGTTCCGCCTTCTCAATGTCCACGAACATCAACAGCCGCACCAACCTTGAGTCATTGAACCCTGTGAACTCACGGCCTCTATAACTTGGATTCTCAAATTCCGGTGCCTCTAAGAATCGTTCTAGGCAGGCATTAAGAAACTCGCTGGTGTCGGGCGCCACATCCTTTGAATCGTATACATGTTCACAGATGTAACCGCTTGTCATTGGCTCCAATAGCGACCAACAAACTTCGCCAGGAAGGCTACAAATCTTTATCAAGAAATCGTCTCGAAACTCAGCGAAGGAAACCAGCCCGGCCATAAAACCCAGCCTTCCCCCTAGTGTGCGATTCCAAGCAATGAGTTCGGATGACACACGATTTCGTTCATACCCCTTTTTCCATGGCTTCGAATTTTTCTGAGCTGTCCAATCAAGCACTTCCACCAAGAAAATCAGAAATTGGGAACCTGCGGTCGAGCTGAGAATTTTTTCAAGGGGTAGAATCTTAAGTATCTCTTCGGCTCCGTTCGTGTTCCAGACGACCTCTGGCTCACCCCATTTGTGCTCATCTTCATCAGAGCCGAAGGAGCTTCGATGCGACCTGTGCCGTCTAACCCCGTTTTCGATCCAAGCAGGAGGCGGTGATAACAAGGGCTGCCATTCCTCTGAAGCATAGTTCTCAAACGCCCTATCAGTTGCCTTTATCAGTCGATCTTGAGTGTGCAGTGGAACATCGAAGGTCCTCATCTGATCGCCTTCGGTTGGAAGGATGTGGAGAAGGTCAAGAGCGAGTGTCAAGGTCGCCCAGGAAAAATGCGGATCGACATCCCACAGTTCAATTGACTCACCGAGTGCGGCTTTGGCCACGCACTCAAGAGGATGAGCTACGAGCGACAGCAAATCATAGTAGGAGGAGTCACCCTCCGTCCCATGGTAGATCTCGGAGGCAATTGCTCGCGCTACAAAAATACAAGGATGCCAGGAGATGATTGCGGAAGGCGTCCAGAATTGAGTCTGTTCCTCTGGCAGACCAATCGCAATCGCGATGATTTCGCGGGCCCACTCCAGTTTAGTTTCCTCCAAACTACCGCGAAAATGGAGCGCCACAGCGGCAACAGCAGTGACCGCGCCCCTCCCCACACCGAGGCGGTTCTCCTTAGAATCATCGGTCGATGGATCCAAGATTCCTCTCGAAACAGCGGCCTTAGCAAGCTCGATGGCTTGCGGCAGGGTGTATGATCCACTGATCGATTTTTCTTCAAGGCATTTCGAAGCCCAAGCCCAAAGAGCTCCTTCCGTCAGTCGCTGGGAAGCTTCTTCGACTATCGCAACATTCTCAGGTCGAGCAGCCGAAGGACTTTCATGGACAAGGGCAATCTGCTCTGAATCTTCACTCACACGATAGGCTTTGTAGGTCTCACAATCTACAAGTTCTGCGTAACGTCGCGCGTCCTCGGTCAGCCTATCTCTTATTTCTGCAACATTCTGATCTTCTTCGTATTCGAATGGAAGCCGATCCTCGAAAGTGGAAATCAAGGCTCGGACCCTTTCGCTCATCGTTTTTTCTCCAAACACAAACATCGGAATTTGCGAGCGAAGATCTTTCTGTCGCACAGGTCGTTCGTTCATCTTTCGAACCATGTCAAAATGATGCCGGGTCGCATTATTTGCAAACCCGATCAAATTGGCCTGCATGGAACTCGAATCTTCCACTCTCCGGTGAAGATCCATTTCCAGCAATCGTTGGGACGTGAACAAAGGAAGCGTCGTCCATGACGCCAACTCTTTCTCCATCGCGATCATGGAAGCGATTCCAAGAACGGCTATGCAAGAATTCCCTTCCAGAATTTGGCGAAGAATGCCGTCGGCATCCTCACCTTGATCGAGCTGCTCGAAAGCCCATTTTTCCATCGCCATCAATCCACAGCAAACCGCATTCGGACCGAAGACCCCCCTGTAAAAGCGGTATTCTCTTGAGTTTCCCCAGAAAGATTGACTTCCCCAAGGAAACTCAAGTTCCAGGGGAACAGGGATACCGCGTGACTTATAGGATAATCGGTGCAGCTGTTGCCATGCAGTCATAGCGTGGTTGCACAATTCGCGGACCAACCGAAGGGCCTCTTGTGGGGCAAACTGAAACAATGATTGGAACGGTTCGCGAAGAGGAGATTCCGGATAAAAAGTGCGGCAATCATCTTCGATAGAAAGATTGTCCCAATCATATGATCCGAAGTCGTGAGGGATCATTGATTGGGATTGCCGCTTTTTGACATCTTTTTTCACTTCTTCGGGGAGACGTCTCTTCAACGAGGTGAGGGTTACCTCAACAAGAGTTTCAGGCATGCTTTGGGCCAACAAGTGAGCTTGACGAAGAATGTGCGGCAAACTTTCATCGCGATTTGAATCACTCGCCATAACCCGAGCGAGGTATGCTTTTGTATGATCCGGCTCGATTTTAGATGCTCCGATCAACAAGGTAATGATGTCCTGCTTGAAAGTCTTCCCGTCGGCCAACTCCCCCCATGGTGAGTCAGTTTTAGGATAGGATCGGCCCGCACCACTCATCTCGATTTCTAGCAGCCATTCCGCGCATCGCTTTAAGATTGCACGCGAAATTGAATTCGGAGTCTCTGACAACGCGTTTTGCCAAATCTCAAAAACACTTAGTATCGTCGGGAAAATCACGACCGGAACTGAAGGAATCCTCCTGATAATAAAACGGATCATTCGATTCCAAGTTCTGAAATCGGATGGCCAACTCCAACTGTAAGCGTACATTTGCCTGTCTTCGAAAGGCAGGGACGAGGACAGGACGTTCGGGTTCGGAGTTGTTTTCTCTGCCTGAAACCAAACCAATAGTTTACGGAACAGGCAAAAACCATCCTGAGCGAGTGCCTCTCCGAATACCTTTTCCCGTTCCTCGAATATTGGTGAACTCACAGGGCCGAAGAGCCAGGCCCGGAGCCATTGGGATCTGAATTCCTCATCCTGACACTGCTTGATGTCCCCCGCCCAATCGTCGGCTTGCTCGAATTTTAGCTGCGAAAGGAGTTCCACGGATCGACCGACAGCCGGAGGTTCTCCGCAACCTTTTATCTCAGCGATCCATCCATCATCGGAATCCAAGAGCAAATGGAGGAATGCCCACTCAAAGAAAATATCGTGGGAAAACCTGACGGATATTCCCGGATAAGCGTCCTGCAAAATTCCGTCTGACCGCAGCGCCCCGATTTCGTCGAGCGAATTCAAACGCCCGATCTTGATCGGATTACTCAAATTACGCGACCTCGTAGAAGCCAGTTCGATGAGAGAACGCTGCCGTTTCAGAGCTTCACTCCCTTCGACATTGTATCCCCCCCGGCTCCACCAATTTTTCATGAGGTCGAGTTCAGATCTCGGAGCTGTGATTGGACTGGAAGGGTCGGTCACAAAACCTTGATCCAAAATTTTAGCGAAGAAAGGCCTACGAGCGATTTCCCTCACCTCGCGAGATCCAAATAAGAGAGCTTGAAGATGAGGCCTTTTTTCTGCCAAGTCTCCTGCTTCATCATCATCAAGGGAACCGACTTCGACAGTTCCGATTCCCGTTCCGCTGAGATAGTCGCTCAACCAGATGTTCAAGGCCTCCACCCCTGTGTCGCGAAGCGAAACGACGACCCTCCAATTCTCAAGAATCGAACTCTTGCTGATCGTATGCAGGAGGTCCAAGACAAGCGGTTGATAGCGCTTTTCGATTCGGTCAATCGCATCAAGGAAAAGTATAGGAGTACCTATCGCTCCGATTTCAACCAAAAGCTCTTCGAGCTTTGCTCCGCTTAAACCATGTTGAATCGCAAAGTTAATCCAACTGGATTGTTCGATCTGTTCGGCTTTAAGAAAAAGGACCGGGCCATCACTCAGCGCGCTGCTGACCAATCTGCGCATGATGACTGATTTGCCGCTTCCCGGGAGTCCTCTGACTTGGACAAATCTTGAGGTGGTCAGTTTTTTGCTAAGTTCTTTTTGTAGCGAAACCCGCTCAAGTTTGAACCCTCCAATATCGTCATGGATTCGATCAACATAGCTCGTTGCCAGATTCCTCAGAATCTCCACGTCGGATTGGAGTGCAACTGAGCTCTTGAGCCGGGCTAACGGGCCAATGGTATGGACCAGGGAGCTGCGATTGAACTGACCTGATCTCCCCGCATGTTCACGAGCCAATCCTCGCAGCTTTTCCCAAACAGCCGGTGCCTGCCCTGCAATTTCAT
This sequence comes from Akkermansiaceae bacterium, assembly GCA_047629805.1. Lineage (GTDB taxonomy): Bacteria > Verrucomicrobiota > Verrucomicrobiia > Verrucomicrobiales > Akkermansiaceae > SW10. Next base: position 76,646 of record JBLHUR010000001.1, read on the forward strand.
CTTTGAGGCAGGATTCAATAGAATTTAGCGCTTCGGAGATATCTGCAGCCCCTTCGCGCAAGAGATCAAGAGTGATCACTACAAAATGGCTGAGAAATAAATGGAGTTCTTCACTTGAACAAGGTTCTCCCCTGACTTGTATTAAAATTGCTTCGATATCATCTTTGACGTTCTTGATCTCCAAACTTGCATTACCAGTGTCGGAAAATCGCTCTTCAAAATGCTGCGCTGACAAACTCGCTCTCGCATAGTCGCAGAGAGTCTTGAGCGAACGTTTTTTCCCCGTGGCAATATTCTCAGTAACAGCACCATACCGATCAGCACCTCGGCGAAAATCCTGCTTCTGTAAAGTTCGCCAAGAATCTTGAATGACTTCGCGAAAATCTGCGTTCGTCTTGGCTCTACTCACTGTCAGCGACTGTTTTGCTTGCAGGCTCAACCGAACTCTCTGGTCCTCATTCCCAGCGAAATCGATGATGATATCGTCAAGAGGTTCACCGAAGTCTCGCTGCTGAACCGAAACCTTTACTACCCTATGATCGTTAACACCCGGAGCGTAAGCCTCCGCAAGCATAGCAGAAAGGTAAAATGCGGCGACCGTTCCTTCAAAAGTAAATCCTTCGCCTGCGGCAAGTTCGGGAGATTGAGACATATCTGATAGTAAATTAATGACGTTCCTAATAAAAAATCGACCACAAGTCATCCGAGACGTCATCGATGCCTGCCCTTGCAACCTATGATTCGTGATCCTTTCGGCAGATCCGAGCTTTTTTCTAAAAACCCTTGGTTGCCTCACCGATTATCGACAAGCTTCACAATTCTACTGGCTATCTTGAAGCCATTTTTGAAAATAGTTGAGGCTAAGCTCGTAACTTCACCAAAAGAGGGGGCAGTGGAGTTTGAGATAGTAGGATTACCCCTCCGGCTGGTCTGAGAGCCGTGCATACACTCCTCCAGCAGGATATTCCAGCCTAACGAAAGGGGAGTCATCTAAAATATTCTCAAAATCGTATGGTCCCTCCAACTTAAAATCCCGCCTTCATTGGAGAAGTCGATGACTTCTCCAATTCCATGTCCAAATCTACACGTGTCATTTTCACCCAGGGGGGCAAAGGCGGGGTCGCCAAGACCGAAGTCACCCTTTCCCTGATCTCCTGGTATCGCGAGCAAGGCTTGTCCCCTGCCCTCCTTGACTTCGATATCGAAAACACCAACCGCAGCGGCCTCCAGAATTTTTATCCCGAGGCCACCAAACTCGACGTCCACAAGGACGGCACTCTTGACGAATTCTTCGATGTCTGTGATCAGGCTGAAACCGGACTTGTCGTGGCCGATCTCGGCGCGGGTGCTGGTGAGGCCACCTACCGCTGGTTTGACGAAGCCTTTGAGGACGCGAGCGAAGCTCGGATTCACTTCACCTCCATTGGAGTGACGACCAATGAAGCCGGAGCAGTGCAGTCGGTCTTGAAGTGGGGAAAGCACCTGCAAGACCAGGTGAACTACCTCATCGTGCTCAACGAAATGCGGGAGCCGGGTTGCGATTTTGAATACTGGAAGTCTGAGCCTGCCGTCGAACGATTTCTAAAAGCCTTCTCTCCGGAAGTGATGGTGATGCATTCACGCATCGTGGAATTCCAATCAGAGCTTCGCAATCACGCCGCTACTCTGCAGCAAGTCATCGATGGGAAAGTCGATACGCCATTCTTCCTGAAGTCGAAGAACCGATACCGTGCCAAGCGCTATCAGCGGAACATGTTTACCGGATTCGACAGGGCTTCCAAAATCCTCCTCCCACCTTCCTAGGCATGGCGAACATCGATACCCTCATTTCGATTTCCGGTTTACTGCCGGAGGCACAGCGAGAGCGCTTTCTCGCGATGGCGGCCAGCTTTCAGAGCGTGCCGGAGGATGATGAATACCTTCAGATTCTTGAGGCGATTAGCTTCATGACGCTCCTCTGGAAAGAAGTGCCGGGAGAGGTTCAGAAGATCCTGGAAGGAGCCAACCCGGTGACCGAAACCTGTCACAGTGTCGGGGAAAAAGTCCGTGAAGCAGTCATCGAAGCCATTCCTAGCTATGATGATCTCAAGAGGATCAGTCAGCGGCTCGAGTCTCACGAACTGGCCCTGAAAAACACCCTCTCTCGAAACGTTCCCCAACCAACGCTCCACCCCTTATTGAAGCTGGGCGGCAGTTTGATGATCCTCGCCATTGGCGTGGTTATTGGGTTTGTTTTGAGGAACTCGAACTCCCTTGAGCCATGGCTCGACTTTTAAAAGCAGGAGCCATTCTCACGGCGGGAGCGGGAGTTGGTCTCCAGCTACCTCCTCCTTGGAACTGGGCCAGCCTAAGCGCTTCGGCCCTTCTTGGTTTTGCGGCCCTGGTGCCCAAACGTCGTGAGATCGTCTTGCGTATTGGTAACCTCACTTGGACCCGCCAGGAACTCTGCCGCCACTTCCTAATCACCGGAGACACCGGATGTGGTAAGACCACCTCGGGGTTTCATCCAATCTTGGTGCAGCTGACCAAGAACATTCCGAACTGGGGGGGACTCGTTCTTGGGGTCAAGGGCAACGAACACCACTTCATTGAAGAACTTCTCGAAGCCCATAACCGGAGCGCCGACCTAATCACCCTCCAAGTCAGACCTCCCGATGCTCCATCTGACTGGACTCCTCCCCACCGATACAACCTTCTCAGTGATCGCACCGTCCCTTGGACGACTCATGCCAAAATGATCGTCGATCTGGCGGCCAGCCTGACCGAAGGAGCGCAGCACGCTTTCTTCCGCCCCATGGCTCAGCTGGCAATGGCCCGAACCTTTGAACTTCTGGATGCCTTGGGAAAGAAAGTCACGATCACCCGAGCTTACGAATTTTTGACTTCGAAGGAATTGATGAAAAAAGCCGTCAACCGGCTAAAGGCAATGCCCGCGACCAAAGCCAACCATCGCCTCATCGAATACTTCGAAGGGAGTTTCCTCAATGCCAAGGCGCACGAGCAAAGCGAAGGGATCATCGGGTCGGTGGAGAACTTTCTCGGCTTCCTCCTCGATGAGGACATTGCCGCCGTCTTCTCAAGTGATGAAGACAACACCTTTAACCTTTCAGACCTGGACCGGGGCGCTGTCATCACCTTGACACTCCCTCAAACATTTGTGACCGAGCGACGCTGGATCAACACCTACCTCAAGCTCCTTTTCTACACTCATCTTTTGCGGAGATTCGACATCTCGCCTGAAGAGCGCAACGCCAAGAATCTCCTCTTGCTCGTCGCTGACGAGTTCCAGGGCGTTGCTACGGCGTCCGAAGATGGCTTGGCGGATCACAGCACCATCGACCGGATCAGAGAAGCCGGTGGATGCATCCTCGCCGGGATGCAATCCGAGGTTTCCGCTGACCCTGCGGTGAGAGAACTGAAGCGCAGGGTTCTGGCTCTCAACATGAGAAGTCGCCTCATCTTCAAAGCAGCCGATCCGACCGGAGCAACCCTCAGCGCTGACTTCATTGGAAAGAAAATGGTCTGGAAGAAATCGGTTTCATCCAAGCCTTTTGGAACCCGCACGATTTCAAGACGCAAGGAACAGGAGCACAAGATCCGCACGACCAAGCTCGAAAGCTTACCTGATCACACCGCCGTGGTGGTTCACCCTTCCAAGAAGTTTCTCCGTAAGCTGCTCCCACCGGTTGATGGCCGGGGGAAGGTCTATCGATGGTTTCGGGCCTAACACCGCTACGGCAAGGTGCTCAGATAGAAGCGGCGTCCTGCCTCCACGATAACGGGTTCGGTAGCTTCCTGATTACCGGTCAAGAAGGGCACGCCATGATTCTCGATGGCTCGGGATGTCTCTTCAAGGATGACGTTGCGCGCTGTCCCTGGCACGTAGTCTCCGACAGTGGTTCTAACTCTGTCTTGAGCGAGTCTCCCGGTAGCCACTGCAAGTGTTTTGACAGTCTTCGCCCAAAGCGAATTCTTCCCGGAAACTTTCGGTTTCGCGAGGCCGGGTATACCAGCTCGCCCATCGTTCAGGGTGTATTTGCCAGTTTGAAGATCAATCGAAGACTCTTGGGCCTGGGCACGCAACGGCACCCAAATCCCGTCCGACCGCTGCAGCTGCCAATCCACGGCCAGAAACAAGCGATTCTGAGAGGCCTGCTGGATTGCGCCGACGAGAGGAGCACCCTTAGGAGCAAGTGTCTTCCCTCCCCTCATCAGGGGGCGACTCAATCGAGCGAGAACTGAACCTTCATTTTGCTCGGAGGTTAGCGGAGCCACGAGTTCGACATAGAGAATGGCCCCGGCTTCCAATCCCAACTTCGGCTCCTGCGGAAGAGGTGGAACCTCATCACGAGGCGTCTTCCGAATCGAAGTATCAGGAGCGGGAAGATTGGGCTCTGATCGCTGAAATTTGATCAAGGGCGCGATTTGGACAAACTCATCTTCTCCTTTGGGCTCTTCATCCGGCTCGGGGAGAACTTCGACGACGCGAGGTTCATTTGGAATCAGGACAGGAGGACGAAATGGAAAATAGCCTTCGTTGGGATCCTCGTGCTCGAAGACTTCATCAGGATCGATGATTTTCTGCTCTCCCTCCTGTTCCTCGTCGGCCCATCCTCCTTCATTTGAAAGGCGTGGAAACTGTGAGGCGATCTCCTCGCGAGCCCCATCACGTTTCTTGAAAAACTTCGAAGCGCCAAAGAAGAGGCCGATCACGGCAAGCGTGAAAAGAGTGAGATGACCAAGGCGGGACTTAAAAAAATCAGTAAGACGATACCAGAGCATGATTCAGGGTTTGAGTAGGATTGAAAATTCGTTCTTGAGGCTGAGATGAAGCGGGTTCCCTTTGCCGTCACCCACGAGAGCGACCCAAATAAAATCCGACTCTTTTGCGGAAGTGCTTTTCTTTTGATGAAGGAGAATTGTCTTAGAGAAGGTCTGTTTCGGCCCAACCTTCAGAGTGACGAGATCGGATGAATGCCGGTAAGCTGAATCTCTTTGGTTTTGGAGTTTCCCAAAAAAAATCACCGTGTCCTCGTCAGGGAAGCGAGCAATACGCCGAATGCGCATGACAAGTCCATTTGTTTTGGTGGACGAAAAATCGACTTCACGCGATTCATAGTTAGCATAGGCCTCGGGGAGTTTGGTCCTCAGAATAGGCTCCTTACCTACCAATTCCGTCATTTGTATGATTCGCTTCATCGAGACAGGCTGCTTTAGCTTCTCCAACTCTTCTCTGCTGATCTCGGTCGCTTTCCTGTCCTTCTTTTGAATGGGATCCAGAGAGAATCTAATCGAGGTGGGAGGCCGTTCACTGGGCTGCAATCGAAAGACGAAAACCTGTTCCTTCAAGACAACCTGCATGATGACATCAGCCTTGGGATCAAGCTGTCTGAGCGTGACCAATTTTGGGTTCTTGTCCCCTTGTTGAAACTGGACTTGCCCGGGGGCGTCACCAGTCGTGAGGCCCTGCCCAAGGATCAGGGTGACTTCTTCAGGAAAGACCAAAAGGAGATCCACCTTAGGATGAAGGCCCAGCGGCTGAATAATCTCAGAATTGAGTTTCAGCGCCAGTGGAGGCAGGGGCTCGGCAGCGATGAGCTGGCCGCCCATCGAAATTAGATAGAAACCAAGGAGAATAGATATGGGGGATTTCATCGGGCGGTGACAAGGTTGGTGGTGATTTCAAAGTCTCCCACGATGAGCGGGTAGCGACCGCCATCGACAAGCGAGGAGTTGTGGACAAGACGCATCCAGATCTCGAGTTCGTAGACCTCGACGGTGAGACGGCCATCAAAGCTTCCATACTGAATCAGCTGGCCGAAGACCTTGGCCTCGACGATCCGTCCCTCTTTCTTCTGGATCTTGGTCTCTGAAATTTCGACAACCTGCCGGGTTTGCTTTGCTAGGAACTCCGGAGTTTCGGCATCAAGACGTGCTTGCAGCTTACGAAAGGAAGGACCATCGAGCATCCGCTTCAGCTCTTTGTCGCTAGCGACTCCCTTGGGGCCGCGATTCAACATCGCGAGCGTTACCCGCTCTGCCTGCCCCACGTGAAACTCACCGACTTCAAGAAAGTGTTTTTCCTGAGAAAGTAGGATTGTATCCTCGTTGATCACGATGAAGCGAAGGCGATTTTCGGAAGCGGCTAGCACTCGAAAAATGATGACCGTGAAAACAGCCAGGGTGATGAGGAAGAGGACGAGGTAAGGACGCCCTGGGTTCCTGCGTTGCAGGTAGGATTCAAGTGGTGGGTTCTTCATAATTTTGGTGTTTGAGCTATCTGCGCTGCTTGTTGGTTATAGTCTTCTCCTCCACTCGATTTCATCATGGCCAGGGCCGCGCCAATTCCGATGGCGGACGGAATCGCTCCCCCGCTCTTCCCCATGGCACCGCTCGCAGCTCCACCTGCACCGGCAGCGAGAGCCGTTCCCCCGGCCATCGCACTGGAGCCACCGGCCAGAGCTGCCGTCGCTCCGCCGGAAACGCCATAGAGTCCGGCCTGCACCATTGCTCCTCCTACTGCAGACAAGAGAGCACTGCCGGCATTCGCGCCAGTCGCGATAAGTTTCGAAATTAGAAGCGGAGCGGCAATCGTACTAATCAGAATCCAAATACTCACGACAAGGATGAAGAAGGAGGTCTGACTCGTTCCAATCGTGACGAGTTCCTTGACTTCATAGACCTGATTTCGTGCCGCCATTTCGAGCAAGGCATTGGTCAAACTGTGGGCAATGGCCCACCCCAAGGGCCAAAGTTGAACGGCAATCAGCTTCATCACGAACTGACCCGCCTGCGCTTTCAAGGGCCCGATCAAAAACATCGCCAAGAAGACTGGAGCCATCCCGATTTGAAAAAGCACAAGGAGTTTTTGAACGATGGAAAAGAGAAACATGATCCCCAAAGCGATCTTGCTTGTCAGAAAAATGGCGGCGTAGAAAACAGCCTGTCCAATTCCTCCATCCTTTGCCCAAAGCACGTCCCACAGACCGGTTTTCGAAGAACCATCTTCGGATGTTCCTACGACAATCTTCGCGAACTTAAGGTGGGTCTGCGAGGGGTCAGCATCAAGATCCTGCACGACGGCATGCGCCATATCCTGGATCTGATTCCCCCACTCCGGAAAGAAGGAAATGGCGAGTGCGATCATCGAGACGGAGACCACGGCCCAAACAAGACGACCGGGGTCTGAGTTGCTTTGGGCAATTTTCACCATGAGCCCCATCATGATGAGGACCGCCGCGATCATTGTCATCGAGCGATAAAGGCCGGAGGCCTGGGATTGCATATCTGTATAAAATTGGTCCATTTTGAGAGGTGGTTAGCGTTTGAAGGGCACACGTTTGCTGGAAATCTCGTAGAGCTTTAGATCACTCTCGGTGCTGTGACGGAGGGCTGCTCTTTGGCGCTGCACGTGGAGCTTTGCTTGGATCTCCTTTTCATTTTCGTTTCGGAGATAAGTGGCCATCACCCCGGAACCCGCGAAACCGATCTCGCGGTCATTTGCGGCAAGCTGGCTTTCGAGTGAGCGCATCACGATATTGAGTTTCTGAATCTCGCTCGTCGTCGAAGCCGATTTCAGCTGTCGAAGGGTCCTCTCCATTTCAACCTTGAGACCTGGTCGCGTTTTGAGGGCGGCATCTCGAACCTGTTGGTAGTGCTCGCTTGCCCGGTGGGAAGCCGCTTCTTGAACGAGGACGGAGGCATCTGTCGTGGCCACCTCCTGCCCGTCGATCACAATGGTCTTGGACAGGCGGGGCGCAACCGGACCAGATGTCCGAGTAAACAGCTCTTGTCCCTCGACGTTTTTAATGAGGTCTTCAAAGGACCGATTAAGGTTGAGCTGTTGGAGGAAGTTTAGGGCCTCCGTCACCGTTGTCAGAGTCACCTTGCGTGGATCACCGAAACGTTTCAGATGGGTCTCCGCCTGCTTAATCTGCGAGTAGAGCGCACGGATCTGCTCGATCTGTCGCGTCCCTTGTAAGATCTGCTCAGTGAGATCACGTCTCGCGTTGAACAGACTGGTTTTGATCAAGCTGATGTCTTGAACCTGGACGATGGCACTGGCTGGGTTCGCTGCACTCAGGAACAAGGCGGAAAGCATGAGGATCTTTAAGAAGCATTTCATGGCTGAATAATTTCGAGGGTGAGTTTGTGAGATTCGATGAGGAGGCCTTCCTCGTCTACGTGAGCCTCAACGGGGACTCGGTAGTAGCGGACGTCGTTCGAAGCCTTCTCAGGATGCGATGTCATGTTGGAGGCATCGTCCCGGGCTTTTTGATCCTGGTGATAAGCGGAACGTGCGGCATGGGCTTGCGCCTGGGCTCGCTTGAGAGACTCCGAGTCGTGCTTGGGGCTGGAACCGCAGCTGGATAACAAGGATGCGATCAGCCCGAGGGCTCCGACGAGGGCAACTGGGTGGTTGCGCCTGAAGTGGTTTAAAGTTTGATTCATCAAACTTGAAGGCGGGCTTCGTTGATGGTCTGAACATTTTTTCTTCCGAAAAAATGCCCCAACCAACAGCCCTTAATCGGCAGACGTCTCTAAATCCTGTTTCGCAAGCTCAGCAAGAACGCCAGTCATGGGGTCGGAATATCCCGCAAGAGCCTTCTTCCGCTGCTCTGCAAAGGTTCCATGGCTATCGGCTGCATAGAGCATTTCCCTGCTCGCCATGTTCACCGCAGGGGTGATTTGCACGCGGTCATCCAAGTGCTCCCAACAAATATAGGAAGCACCATGGTCAGCATCAGGCATCTTGAAATCGCGGAGCTGTTTCACGATCGCATCGGGAAGCTCGAACAATTTTTGAAGTAGCGCGACATCACCTGGTTCACGCTGCATAAAGAAGCATCCTTGCCCGGAATTCCCCACAACAGTGCGGGCAAGATCTTCTGGCAATCGGGAAACCTGCTGTATGACTGTAATCACAAGCGTATTGTACTTCCGCGCCCTCTCGTAGAGATCTTGAATAATTTTCTTACCACCTTCGATATTGATGAAAGCTCCCAACTCTTCGATGAGCACATGCTTACGCTCAGACCGAGGTCGTCGAATGATTTCGCCGAGGATCTGACTGGTGATGATATGCGAGACGAGGCTTTTCACGGTAGGGTCGGCGTTCTCAATAAGCCCCAGCTCGATGTGCACGTAGTCGGCGCTGAGATCGATGGTGTTCACTCCGTCGAACAAACACCCCATCATCCCTGAATCAGCCCTCCAAGGTTCAAGAAGGGTCGCAAGCATGGCGATCTCATCGCGGTCTCGGGGAGAGGTATCAGCCTGCTCCAACATCCAGTCATGAAGATTCCGGTGACGAGGGGCATTCTCCCGATCGAGAAAAGCAACGGCCATAGAATAAAAATCCGCAGATCTTCCTTCATTCCGAACGACTTCAATCTCGGCATTTAGAAGCTCTTCTTTCACAGAGAAGCCGTCGCTGGCCTCACCTTTCTCATCGGCAATTAAAGCGCTCAAGACTTCAGCCAGATCACCCTCACAGTTCCTATCCTTTTGGAACAGGCGGAGCTGGGCCAACCGTGTCACTACAGCTTCCACTTTTTCCAGATCAGAGCCAAGCCACTGATCAATCCAGTCGCGATAGAATTGTTGCAAGCAACGATTTAGAATGGCACGTCGGTAGGAGTCCTGATCCTCATCATTCTTATGGCCAACCATAAGGTGAATGACAGCCACGATGCGACTCACCTGCAAGCTCGTCAGAGGCAAGCCAAGGGTGTCCACGTAGTTGAGCGTATCGATGCCGTTGACATCCGGCGCAAAGGAACGGCACTTCCCGCCTGAAAGAAGGTTTAAGGAAGTCTCAAAAGAACGACCGTTATCGATGACGACACGCCAGTGAGCAAAGGCATCAATTTGGGTCAAGAAGTCAATGCCGTGAACGCTTTTCCCGCTGCCAGTACGACCTGTGAAAAGGGCGTGCTTTGGCGACTTTCGTTCTCCCTTTCCGTGAAATCCACTGACACCAATGAGATTCCCCTGCCGACCTCGATAGAGCGCCTCGGCACCTTTGAGTGACTCATTTGAATCTCCGCAAATCGGGATCAAATTCACGGCAGTCGGATCATCTACTAAGTGCCAGAAAGCAGGCTCCCGGTAGGGTGAGCCTGGCAGCCCTGCAAGAAAGATATTCCGACAGGTCGTCGGGAGTGCCACCTCGTAAAACTTGGCCGACTTCATTCCAGAGACGGCACCCACTAAGGCTTTCATTCGTGTCTTGAGGTCGCTTTGATTCTCCGCTGACACATGAACCAAAACCTGCACTCGAACGGGAGATACTGCTCCAGAGGAGAGCCGCTGAATGCGATCATTCAAAATGCGAATATCGTAGTCCAAGCGACTATGATGACTGCTCTGCCGGGCGCGCTCCAATTTGGCCTTCATGCTCTCGGCCTTCTCGATCTCGCTCAGAGGGTCAAGCGTTTCAAGATGGGTCGACAATTGAAAGCCCTGCTCAGGGAGGTTGGTAAGATGAGTGATGATTCCGGAAGCCGTCACCTCGGGGAGTTGCGAAAGAGCCAATGAGGAATGATATCGACCACCCAGGAAGAACCCTGCCTCCGGGTCCACGACGGGAACGACTTCACCCGAGAGAATGTTCTCGAACAGAGACAGCTCTCGTTTCCATTCTGGAGGAACGCCGGATCCAGGGTTGAAGTGGAGATTGGCCTCCTCGAAGAGTTCTTCGTCGTTCAAGAGACGAGCACGACCATTCAGCTGGGACATCACTCGTTTAATCTCTGCAACCGGTGCTTCGAAGTTCCGGGAGATCGACCTGAGGGCTTCATCGTAGGAAGATTCACTACCACGGGTGATTTGGCGTAAATTGAGGGGAGCCTTCAGGAACAAGCGAACCCGGGAACTCGTGACACTTCCCTCTTCATCTTCTCGACTGCTTCGAACGAAGCGTTCGTTTCGCTGACGGCGACTCCAAGGACTGGTGGCATTTTTCTCCGTGTCTTCATAGAAGTGGCGCAAGTCATCTTCATAGCCTCCACCTTTTCGCCAACAAATTTGCATCATCCACCCCTTCGGAATTTGACGAATCAAACCTCTCAATCGATCTTCCATGTCGTTGAGCGTATCGACTGAGGAAGACTCCATGGCTGGACAGCAAATCTCGAGCCCACAGGAGACCGTCGCTTTTCCAGCTTTCCCTTCAAGGACGATGAGGCCATGGGAAATGAAGCCATCCTTGACAGTGGCGGTTTTGCTCTTGGCAGGTTCGCGTTCGAGCAAGCTTAGCCCCTGTTTCTTCAATCGCCACCATTCCAACCATTGAGAAAAATATCCCTTCGGCTTCCCGCGAACGAGGGTGAGAAGGACGATCATCGTCGAGAAAGGAATGACAGCAGCAGCGCCAAGACTGGTCAAAAATCCGATCTGGCTCCCTGACAAGGAGACAAAAACCAACAGTCCCACCCCCAGGGCAATCCCGAGGGCGAAGACCTGCAGGCCGGTGAACTTGCCAATCATGGGGCCACGCTCGCCCCCGGCGTTAGACCGATGCCAACGCGTATTTTGTGAGTCGCTCATGATCCAATCGTTTAAAGATCAAAGTCATCACCAGTGGCTTCGAAGGCGAACTTCACGATGGAAGCCGAAAGTGCTAGAATTCCAGCAGCTGCGACTCCATACACTGCCGCTTCGACCCTGCCCGTACCAAACATGATAGCGGAAACGATGAGCGAAGCGATAGCGAGTATGAAAGCAATCATACGGAGCAACTTAATGATCTCCTTTATCTGGGGACCGAGTTCGGTAGCCTGAGCGAGAACTCCAAATTCTGGAACGCCGTTTAGAAAAATCTGAATGGTATCAATCATGGTATTGGTTTGGTTGTAGTTTCGAGCGAACCGTAAATCCAAACTTCTGGACTGGCTCACCTTCACTGGTGAAGGCGGAATTAGTTCGTCCAGTGACCACCCATTCCTCGAAAAAGTGTCTTTAATTTATCGACGACCTGGCAGCAGGCTCGGTTCACTTCCCGGCGAAACACATCATCGTCATCAACGATCTCTCCGCTCGAATTCGTCATGAATTCCATTCGCTGCTCGGAGGTAAACCCCTCCGCCCAATGGGACAGAGATTGGCCGGACATCATGACATTGGCAGCGACTGTTGCGAAAATATACTGCCTCTTGTTGCTTCGAGGTAAGACCTTTTTCAGGAGGTCAACGGTGAGAAGGCGCTCGCTAGTTTGAATCATTGCTTCGAGAGGATTGGCTTGATCGCATTCCAGCCAGTCAGCAATTTCATCAACGTCCTGATGCGGTGCTTTCCCTCCTCTGGTGACAGCGGCGCGTTTCTCCAGAAAATCGAGTGCCTTCCAGTTCAGGCGTTCAACGAGTATTCCACGCTCTAGGAGTTTGAAACGTTTCTCACCCAGCTTACGTTGCTGCTCGCAAACTGAACCAAAGATGTCTTTGGCATCATCCAGCGAAAGCGAGGAGTACTTCTTCTGAAGATATTTAAGAGAAAATGGACGCTCGGCGGCAAGCCAATCAAAGAATTCTTCGTCCGATTGACATTCATGGGATGGGTTTTTCATAACGCCACCAAGCTTGCCAGATGAGGGCAGCGAATTCCTAATGGTGCCACAAAGACTTGCGCAATGGTTGCGTGAAACTTCCGCAAAGACTAATTTCGCCCCGTAATCTCATGAAAGAAGAAGCACTCGCTCTCACCCTCAAGATCGGGAAGAACCCTGACTCAAAAGACTGGGAGTTCCAGCAAATAGGGGCCACTGGCAATACCCCGCTCTCAGTGGGTAGTGACGAGTTTGGAGGACAATCCAGACGTGGCATTGAGGCTCTTTGCCTACTAACCCTCCTCACTTACCTCAGCCGCATCGAAGCCCCCGAGGGTCCTGATCATATTCCTGAAAAATTCACCTCTTCACTTAAGGTTCTCTACAGCGGAAATAAAAAAAAACCTTCTGCTTGGCAGCGCCGGATCTTCGGAGGCAGACCGTTCCCGGATAAAAATGAAAGCTCGGAATCTAACAGGGCCTTTTTACGAGCATCGGTAGTCAGCAACAAGCAACAGGCTCGCATTCTGAAAGAAGTCGCCGTCATTGTTGAGGTTGACATAAAGAGCCTCGACGGAGAGGAGATTTCACAGTCAGACATCTCCAAAATATGCTCGCAGGTGATTGAACCGGAAGATGACAAGAGAATTTCGATAGGGCTCCCGGTGAGAAACAAAAGAGAAATTGATTCGACGGAATGCAGTGGCAACCTTGACCGCTCCAGCCGGTTCTCGGTTGTTGTCGAGGGAAGCATCCAAACCGCATTTTGTGTCATTTGGATTGGCAGTAGCGAGGGCGTCAACTCCCTCTATCCATGGTCAATTTGGTCGCTCATTTACCGTGAGGAAGAGATCATCAAGAAAGATCAAACGCGAAGACAAAAACTCGAAATCACGAGCGAGAAGCTCCTTGAAATTGGTTCCAGCAAAGGAGTTGATGCTTGCCTGGTTCTAGAGAAGAATTCGAGATTCAAGCGCTCTGAAATTCAGACGATCGAATCAAACCTTAAAGGTCTGCTATCCTCCATGCCCGAGCAACTCGAGGACGACCAACCTCGATTCACACCAATCAAAATTCCAGCCAGGCGATTTACGACCCGCCGAATCAAGCCCGTAGCTGAACCGGACCAGTGGCATAAGGCAATTGCTGACGCTCTTTCCGGTCATGCCGAACGTGCTCATCTTTTTGAAATCCCATTTCTGTGAAGCTCGCGATGGTCCGATGTTCTCCCGACGATTTTCACGATTCTACTCTCTTGCTAAGTCCCGACCAAGATGAAGGGCGCCCAATCGACGGGAGACGAAAACGGTCGGACCTGCAATTGTTTCGAAGTTAGGGATACCTGTTTTTCTTCCTCCGCTTCGTCCTTTCTTTGGCTCTCACTAGGTGCACTCTGACCAACAGGTTGAATTCGAAGTCTAACGGCCGCAAACCGAAATTCAGCGAGTTGAAGAGCCTGACGACTCGTGAATAAGCCACATTCCACTAGCTCTCCTATCGTGACCACCCTGAGCCATGCTCGTGCCTGGGCCAAAGCCTCTGCAGGCGAACATTTTTCACTTCCGTCCTCTGCGAGGAACAAGCGATAAAACCGATCCATCAGGCACATCGCAGAATCATCATAGACTGGCCAAAGAGTTCCGACCGCACCTTGAAACCCCGCTTGGAGCATCGTCGGGAGAAGGCCCACAAATTCATCAGCCGGAATGGTTCGCCCGGAAATCCCTGTTTCACAGCAGGATAAAACTGCGAGTCTCTTGGCTTGGCCATGATTAGGTGAAGCGCGTAACCTTGCCAATGTCAGGACGTCTCCCCCGGGTAGTGACAATCCGGACAAATCGGGCTTCTCGGGATGCTGCGCTCCATGGCATGCAAAATGGACGATGGAAGCTTCTTGCTGAGCCTTCAATACTCCTACCAGATTTAGCTCAGCCTCACCCAAAGTGGTTCGATTGGAAGCGGCCACATGGGAAGCCACCACATTTGATTCGGTTGACGCAAAGCTGAGAAACTCTGGACCTTCGTGTTCATGCCGGTCCTTAGAATACTCAGATACAATGAGAACTCGATGCGGGAGGCTCTCGTTGGATTGGTTCCAAGCTTGGCTTATCAACACTGAATTGGGGACAATACTGAAGCTCCAATGGTCGGAAAAAATGGTTCCATCTTCAAGGAGCACCGAGTTCAGCGGCAAACTTGCCAATTCGCCTGGCGGTGAAAGAATCACGGGGGACCCCGTGGCATATCCCTTCTCCTTCAAGAATCGGTGAATTGGCTCCATGAGCGCATGCCCAATTGATCTAAGGCAGTGTGTGACTGTTTGGTCCCAAGCATCAAAAAGGTTGGCCTCATCATCCGCGTCCTCATCGTCCGGAAAGGTCCTGAATCGCTGGTAGGCGGTTCCCCACCCATCCCATCCTTTTTCCGAATCCCCGTGGAGAATCCTTGAGATTGTCTCCGAAACAGAATTAGGAAAATTCAATTCCGAAAACGATGGTTTCGAACGATCCACAATGATGGCCTTCAGCCAACCATCGATCCCGAATAGTTGGACAAAAACGCCCTCCTTTGGAACGACCTCCAGCAATTCTTTCGGAGTTCTGGACAGCACGTTTAAGCGGCCACCCCGTTGGTGTAGAATGTTGCGATATTTCTTCCAGGCTTCTCGACAAGCGATGTCGTCTCCCTCTTTATGGGCCATGGAAAGCTCGGCTGTGGCCGAAGTGATTCCCTCATCGGTTTCTCCTGCCCCCGTGCTCAAAGTTGCGGGATTAATTCGGCATGCCGCTGTCAATTGCTGTGCCCTTCCTCTGTCGATCACGCTTGAAGCCATTGAAACTTCTCCAATGGCGAGATAACACAGCGCAGCGCGTGCATAATGCGGGGCAAGCTCGAGAGCCCGCTGGTCATGAATCTCCGAAGAAAGAGACGGATCAACGGTCGCAATTCCCCAGGCCTTCTCAACTTCTGCGAAGGCCTCAATCGCTTCCTCCCACTGACCTCGAACGCAGCAATGATAGAAACAACCGGAGGCAATTTTGCTTCGAAGCCACGGGGCCGTTTCAGCGACGACCAGACTCAAGGCCTCCAAGTGGAGCTTCTTGGCCTCGTTGAGATACTCCTCATCGGAACTCAACAATCCAATCGCATCGTGATAGGAGGCACGATCCCCAATCAGTCGGGCCACCCGGCTATCAAGCTTCCCACTGGTTTGGGAAATCAGGCTCATCGCTTCTTCATTTCGAGAAATCGCCTTCAGAAGCTGGTCGATGGAACTGGTGCATTTCCCAAGGAGGAAGTGGGCGTGCGCCAAGCTGTGGAGAATCGTCAGCCGTAACCCAGCTCCCCTGCTCAACAATCTGAGTGACTTCTCAAAATCCGAAATAGCCTGATGGACAAGGGCAAGATCACCATTCAGGTAGCTCAGTTCGGTTTTAAGTGACGCCAGATATTGGAAGATGAAGGCTTGGTTTTCATCCTCAATTTTCACTGCTTTTTCCAAGACCTGAATCGTTTGCTGGTAGACTCTTACGCTACGATTTTGCCGGGCATTCTCGGCGAGCGCTGCGATGACATTCAACAAGGTTTGCTTGGTTCCCTCTTTGCTCAGGCCGCTACGCTTCAAGTAGACCTGCAACCTTCTGACCGCATTTTCGACAAGTGCCCGGTCTCCTGTCGCGCTTCCAAGTCGCAACTCCGCCACACACATCGCGTTGGCGAGATCATAATCCGAAACCAACCAGAGAGCCGGATCATTTGTCTTCAGAATATTACCAAGTAGCCCAATTGCTTCACGCAACATCCCGGTGTCTCCACATTGCTCACCACATCTCACCAGAGCCTTTGCTAATTCTCTTTGGTATGCCTCGCACCCGCCACTGGCCTGAAATTTATGGGCAATCGTCACCGCCTCCCGCTGATCTTCCAACCCTCCTAAAAGGGCTTTGTTGTCCCCATCAATGTCGTATCGCGAGACACGCGCAACCCCTCGGAAACTTAACAAGTATGCCTTCTGTAACTCCATCGTTGGCGAAATCGCCCCCTCCACCTCCCGAATCATTTCAAGACCAGCTCCTGACTCCCGCTCCCACTCGATCAGAGTATCCAATTCGTGTTGATCTGAGGCAGAGGACGAAGACCCACGCCCTTCGTTAAGGCGCTTCATCAATTCAGTAATTGCCCCCTCCTTCATCGTAGACGATTAAAAAACATCCGATTCTAAGAATGAAGCTCAATCGGTTCACTTGAACCTACAAAGTCTTGGAAACCCCGCGGTCGAAATAGGCAGGATAGCCCACTCTCGGCCGGTTCTCACGATGATGATAAAAATGGAGGCTCCGTGGAGCCCCTCTATGCAAAAGTGCCATTTTCTCGAAAAAGACCCGTGGCCTCCCATCAAAAATCCGCCTTCATACCTGAAGGAGGAAAAATATGACAACCCGGGAACGCACAGAGAAAGTCACGCCACTTGAGAAATTCTTGGTTCTTGCGGGTGACATCGATCTGCTCAGAAACCAAATCGAGAATCTAACAACCGATCAATCCATTGACGAACTCTTGGAGGTCATTGAAGTCCAGGAGCTTGCTGGACGTTTTGGTATTTCAATCACGCTCATGAGGAAGAAGCTTTCCAACGCCGGAGGCAGGCCCTTTAAACTTGGCAAGAAATGGGCGATCCGAAAAGTAGGACTTCTTGAGGTGATTCAACACCTTGAAAAAGAAAGTTGAAGCCACCAACGATCGATCCCCTTCTCATGCCTTGGGTGATATTGCCCAGTATTCCTGAGCTTGTTTTGCGGTCCGGGCATTCCGGTAGTGCTGCTCAAATGTCTGCAAGACGCTATGCCCCATATTCGCTAGCACATGACTCTTTGCATCCTTTTCCCCGGCACGAGCATGAGCTTCGAGATTTGAGCCATACGTATGGCGGGTGATGTCCCTCGCCCAAGAAAGCACCCCCTCGACAAGTTGATCTTTTCGTTTCCGGTGATTGGGCTGTTGGACGGGACCTTTTGATCTCTTGAAGGGCTTCAACCACTCCACCAAGGTCTCCGAGAGATCCACGAAACGCTTAGTGTCTGTTTTGTTCCCGAATCCGACCCGAATCCATTTCTCCTCAAAGTTGATGTCGGACCAGTCCAATTTCCCGAGTTCAGACTGTGGTCGAAGCCCGGCAAAGAACGCGATGGCAAACCATGGCACGAGATCCGGATCTTCCTCCATGGCCCTATTGAGCAAATTTCGAGTTTCGTCATTCGAAGCGATTTTCACTTCCTTCTTTTTGATCTTGGCCGATGGAATCGGCCTAATGGGATGACTGGGGAAAAAGGCCGCAGCAGCAGGCATTGAATAAATGGAAACTAGAAAAGTCCGCAGATGGTTGAAGGATTTGGCGGAGTATTTCCCTCGTTTCCGCCAACCAGGAAGCCAAGCTTCCCAATGCTGTGCGTCAAGCCCGCTGATGGGCTTCTCATGGAAAGCTTTCAGCTGATTTTTGGCCCAGTTGAAGGTCACCTTGTAGCCGTCTGACCAATCAGCGCCCCTATTGGTTTCGTAAGCAGTGATGAGTTCCAAGAGGTGTTGAGACTGATGTCTCTTTTCAAGCTGCTTCAACCACTCGGCGCAAGCATCATCCAACCCCTTGAAGCCGTGAAGAATGAAAGCCTCCGAGTAATAATTCGCGGTCGCCAGAAGCCCCTCATCATATTTCCGAAGGTTTGAAGACTTGAGAACTAACGCAAGATTCGTCCGGTGCGCTTCCGCTTCCTTCTTGGTGCCGAACTTCAAGCGACGCTTCTTACCTGATTGGGAGAGCTTTGCAGAGACATTGAGAATCCATTTCCCACTCTGCTTATCCTTGGTGATTTCGAGCTGTCCGACCCTTCCCATGTCAATAAAAGTAGCAAAACAGTGGCCAAACGCGAATCTTTTTGGCCACCTATTGGACATTATTTGGCCACTGAAAACCACCGAACCCAGGCATCACGGCAAAAGGAAACCCGCCAATCCGTTGGGATTTAGCGGGTTATAAAAGTACGCAGACTGGGACTCGAACCCAGGACCAATTGGTTAAAAGCCAACTGCTCTACCAACTGAGCTATCTGCGCTTTTTGTTGGGTTTGTTGAACCGGCCTTTCAGCTGGTGCGGCGCAGCTTTAAGGTGGTCGCTGATTTTTGACAAGTGAATCTTTAAACTTTTTTTGATGAAGGACTCCGTTGCGCTGTTCGACTCCCGTGGTTATAGCCTTCCCCGTGAGCGGTGGATCTCCAAAGGACCTGTGGCGGGGCATGACCCTGTCCACGTGGGACGCTATGCCCCGGAGTTCCGCCTCCCCTTTGATCTTGGGCACCTGCGATCCGGCCGCCGAGGGCTATCTCATCGCGGCCTTGCTTCAGAGTGACCTAGCTAAAAAAGGGCGCGTTTGGATTTTCACGCCGCACGCACGGCGAAGGGACCAGTTGGCCGAGGAGTTTGCTTTTTGGAAGTGCCCCGCTTTGGTCTTGGCAGATCCCACGGTGGTCATTGAGCAGGAACTGACCGATCCCGACCGTGAGGCCGAACGGGTTTCGACTCTTCATCGCATTGCGAACTCACACGAGACGCCAGTTGTTCTTTCGCGAGCTTCCTGGCAATCCCCCGCTCCCGTTCTCGAAACGATTGGCGAGACCGAGCTGACGCTTGAGGTGGGTCAGGAAATTGAGCCTGAGGAGTTGATCACCTGGCTGGGCGAGCATGACTTCGAGGAGCAACCGCAAATTTTCCAGCGCGGACAATTCGCACGACGAGGTGGCATTCTCGATTTCTTCCCTCCGCAATTGCCGGGACCGATCCGAGTGGAGTTCTTTGGCGATGAGATCGAATCGCTGCGCGAGTTCAGTGTGGAGACGCAGACCACGACCAAGAAGCTGGAGCGTGTCGAGATCACGAAGGAGGCGGAGGGTCTCGGTCCGGATCTCTCGACCTGGCTGAAGCCGGATGATCTGATCGTCGCGATTGATGAGGATGATCGCGAGATCGCCCAAGTCCTAATCAGCAACGGACCGGCCGAGAAATGGAATGCCGACCTTTACCCCTCTCCTGCGGCGGGATTTGAAGCGGGAGATTTTGTGATCGCCGATTCCAGCCGGGGGCTTTTTCTAGAGCAACTGGATGATTGGTTGAAAGAGGGCTATGAGATCGGGTTGGTGGCACCGAGCAAGGCAGAGAAGCATCGCTTTTTTGAGATTTTGGAACGCGATGAGGCTGACTTCACCTGCGTGGAAGGACGTTTGGCGAAGGGCTTTGTGGCTCCAAGTCAGAAACTCGTCGTCCTTTCGACTCTCGAAATTTTTGGCCGCCAACACCTTCCCGGAACGCGCGGAAAGGAGAAGTTCGCCCATCAGCGAAATGCCGCGGCCATCGTCGGGGTGCACGAACTTAACGAGGGAGAGTTCGTGGTGCATGCGGACTACGGGATTGGCGAATTCATTGGTCTGGTGGATGGCGACGAGGGACAGGAAGAGCTGGGAATCGAATATCAGGGCGGGGCGACCCTGCATGTCCCCATCGACCAAAGTCACCTCGTTTCCCGCTACGTGGGTATCGGTGGGGGCACGCCAAAGGCGAACAAGCTGGGTGATCGCAAGTGGAAAAAGGCCCGACTCACCGCGGAAGCGGCAGTGCTGGACTATGCGGCACAATTACTTCGCCTCCAGGCTGAGCGCGACGCCAAGTCAGGCCATGCCCATGCCCCGGACGGGAAGTGGATGCAGGAGTTTGAGGCTTCCTTCCCCTTCACCGAGACCCCGGATCAGCGGAAGGCGATTGAGGACAGCAAGATCGATATGGAGTCGCCACGCCCGATGGATCGGCTCATTTGCGGTGATGTCGGCTTTGGTAAAACGGAGGTGGCGATCCGCGCGGCTTTCAAGGCGGTCACCGGCGGGAAGCAGGTCGCCATTCTCGCGCCGACGACCGTTCTGGCGGATCAACATTGGCGCACTTTCAAAGCTCGTATGAGCGACTACCCGATCGAGATTAAGCTCCTCAGCCGCTTGCAGACTCCTGCCGAAGTACGAGAAACACTAGTGGGACTAAAAGAAGGCCGGGTGGATATCGTCATTGGGACCCATCGACTCCTCTCGGCTGGCGTCGAATATAAAAGAATTGGGCTTCTTGTCGTGGACGAGGAGCAGCGCTTTGGGGTGCGACATAAGGAAATTTTAAAAGAACGCTTTCGTCTAATTGATGTGCTCACCCTCTCGGCGACGCCCATTCCGAGGACGCTCTATCTCTCGTTGATGGGGGCTCGGGATATGTCGACGATTGACACGCCCCCACCCAATCGGCTTCCGGTAAAAACCTCGATCTGTGCTTACGATGAGAGATTGATTCGAAATGCCATCCGCCGTGAGTTGACGCGAGGCGGGCAGGTCTTCTTTTTGCACAATCGGGTCGGCACGATCGAGGGGATGAAGGAGAAAATTGAAAATCTCGTCCCCGAAGCCAAGGTCGTGATCGGGCACGGTCAGATGGACCGTGAGCAGTTGGAACGCGTGATGCATCAGTTTGTTGAGGGAAAGGCGGACGTGCTGCTGGCGACCACTATTATCGAGAGCGGGATCGATATTCCAAATGCCAACACCATCCTGATCGACCGAGCGGATCGCTTTGGACTGGCGGATCTTTATCAGCTCCGGGGCCGGGTGGGGCGTGCCGGGAGGCGGGCCTATGCTCTTCTGCTGCTGCCGGGAGATTTGATCGCGGGCGGTGATGCCAAGAAGCGACTCAGCGCGATCAAACAATACACTGAACTGGGGTCGGGCTTTAAGATCGCGATGCGTGACCTCGAAATCCGGGGGGCGGGTAGTCTTTTGGGAACCAAGCAATCCGGTCACATCACGGCGGTGGGCTTTGAACTCTATTGCCAGCTTTTACAAACATCGGTGGAGCAACTTCAGGGGAAAAATCCCATGCAACGCGCCGACGCCCAGGTGCGGGTAGATTTCCTCGTGTATTCGGAAAGCACCTGGGATGGCGACAAGAAGAAGCTCCCCGCCTTTTTTCCGCGGAGCTTCGGTCCCGACCCCGAAATGCGAGTGGCCGCATACCGGCAGCTCGCTTCGGCAAGGAACGAGAAGGAGATTAAGGGGATCGAAAAGGACTGGCGGGACCGCTTTGGCAGATTCCCTCCTCCGGTGAAAAATTTAATCGAAACGAACCGACTTCGCGTCATCGCTTCTAACAAGGGAGTGCAAGTGGTCGATATCAACAACGACCGCCTCATGCTCCAACGGAACGGCGAATACATCCTCCCTCCCGGTGGCAAGTTTCCCCGCTTGAGTTCGCGCAAAACCAGCGATAAGCTCAGCGAGGCAGTTCTTCTCCTTAAATCTCTCTAAAACCCCTCTTTTTATGAATTACCACTTTCCGATGGCCCTCGCTTTGGGTCTCTTCTCTACCGCCGCGATCTTCCCGGCCACCGGCCAGGACGTCCAAAAAGCCGCAGAGGAACAAATCCGCCCCAAATCTGGCCCCATCCCGGTTAACGGCATGGCGGCCAAGGTGAATGGCGATGTCATCACCTTGAACGAGCTTATGATCAAAGTGGCTCCGATGCAGTCGGTCTTGATGGCCCGCTTCCCCCGCCGGGGACTGGTTTATGAAAAACAACTCAGTGAGTTGAAGTCAGGAATTCTCGACGAGTTGATCGACCGCACCATCATTTTCACAGAGTTCAAAGATCGCGTGAAAGCCTTTCCGGATGCCGATATTGAGGCTGAAGTGGCACGCATTGTGCAAAATGTTTACAATGGCGACGAAGAGCTCTTTCGCCAATATCTCAAGGCAACCAATTTAACCCGTGACCAGTTTAAGGAGCAGCAGCGAAAAGAGCTTCTCGTGCAAATTGTCCGAGCCCAACACTTTGGGGATGTCCCTCCGCCAAAGGAAGCTGAACTTCGTGAGGAGTATGCCGGGTGGTCACTTGCAAACCGTGACCGTAAAAAAGATGAGGGAACTTATAAGCGGATCTATCTCCGCAAAGATCTGGGCGACGGCCCAGCCGCTCAACTGAAACTGGCGGAAGAGATCTCTAAAAAGCTCAAAGAAGGTGAAGACTTCGGAGCACTGGCGGAGGCTCACTCAAATGATTCCAAAGCGGAAGATGGCGGGCTTTGGGACAAAATTCCCCGCACTGATTTAAACCACGAATTCGGATATCTCCTCTTCGAAACCGAAGGAAATGACGTAATGGGACCGATTGAAGATAACTTCGGCTTCAATATCATTCAGGTGCTCAAACGTGACCTCGGCCCTCCTGAAAAAAGCTTTGCGGATGCCCGCTCTCTTATGAAGCGGCGTGTCGAGTCGGAGAAAAAGAAGGCGAACTTTGAGAAATGGATGAAGAAAATGCGCACTCGCGCAGCCATCCAAAAAATGATCAAGTAAGCGGATGCAAACAGCGGTTTACGCGGGAAGCTTCGACCCCCCAACCAACGGTCACCTGTGGATGATTCAACAGGGCTTGGAGCTTTTCGACCGCCTCGTGGTGGCGATTGGTCAGAATCCCTCCAAAGATTACACCTTCTCCACCGAAAAACGGATTGAGCTCCTTCACGCCTCAATTCCTTCCTGTGAACGGCTGACGTTTACTCATTTCGACAACCGTTACCTTGTCGACTACGCCAAGGAAGTGGGCGCGGAATTTATCCTTCGTGGCATCCGGTCACCTAGTGACTATGAATACGAGCGCGTGATGCGCCACATCAACAGCGACATGGCCCCGGATATTAGCACGGTGTTTCTGATGCCACCCCGGGATAAGGCTGAACTCTCCTCAAGCATGGTGATGGGCCTGATTGGACCAGATGGCTGGCAAAAAACAGTCCGCCGCTATGTCCCTGATCCGGTCTTCGAGGCCCTAGAACGCAAGCAAATCACCTAAGAGCCATGTCGACACTTGGAATCGCAGTCGGGGCCTTTGTTCTTTATCTGATCGCTTACCATACTTACGGCAAGTGGCTCGGTCAGAAGCTCTTCCGCTTGGATCCTAGTGCCAAGGTCCCCTCAATTGAACTGGAAGACGGAGTCGATTTTGTCCCAAGTGATAAAAAGGTCGTCTTCGGTCATCACTTCACTTCCATCGCCGGAACCGGGCCGATTGTCGGACCGGCTGTCGCCGTGATCTGGGGCTGGGTTCCGGCTTTGATTTGGGTTCTTTTTGGCTCCATTCTAATCGGGGCCGTGCACGACTTTGGAGCGCTCGTGATCTCGGTTCGAAACAAGGGGCAAACGGTGGGCGATATCGCAGGGCGGGTCATTACCAAGCGGACGAGAATCCTTTTCCTTAGTATCCTCTTCCTCGCACTCACGATTGTTCTGGCGATCTTCGGCCTCGTCATCGCGGCAGTTTTTAAAATGTATCCGCAGTCCATCTTCCCCTGCCTCCTGCAAATTCCGCTGGCAGTGGTGATTGGAATGTGGATTCACCGGAAAGGTCTCAACATCCTGATTCCCTCGCTCATCGTGCTCGCGCTCATGATGCTTTCGGTGCAATTCGGCAACGTGGGATTTCTGGGAGATTTTAATCGAGCTCTCGCTTCTTGGAGTATCTTGGAATGGTGTGCCGCCCTGCTCGCTTACTGCGTCGTGGCTTCCATCCTGCCGGTTTGGACGCTTCTGCAACCACGGGACTACATCAACTCACTCCAATTGCTCTTCACTCTCGGTCTGGTCGTCATCGGCCTCGTTGTGGCAGCTCTCTGGGGTGGCGCTCCCGTCACCGGAGAAGAACGCGAATCGCTTAAGATCGTGGCTCCTGCCATCAATCTCACACCAGATGGTGCTCCCGCGATCTTCCCCTTCCTCTTTATCACGATCGCCTGTGGAGCGATCTCGGGCTTCCACTGCCTCGTCTCATCAGGAACCTCATCGAAGCAATTAAAATGCGAAACCGATGCCCGCTTTATTGGCTACGGTTCGATGTTGACCGAGGGATTCCTCGCCGTCCTCGTGATCTTGGCCTGTGTCGCCGGTCTGGGATTGGGGACGACCGTTGGGAGCGAATTTTTCACGGGCGAAGCCGCCTACAAAGCCCGCTATCATTCGTGGAACGCCGCCAATGGACTGCCTGCCAAAATCGGGGCTTTCGTCGATGGCAGTGCCAACTTCCTCAAAGCGCTCGGTCTAAGTGCGAACTTCGCGGTCGCTCTAATGGGAGTCTTTGTCGCCTCCTTCGCCGCCACCACCCTCGATACGGCCTGCCGTCTTCAACGCTATGTCGTGCAGGAATTGGCCGGTTGCCTCAGCAGCCCAGAGACTAAGGTAAACCCCCTCCGTTGGCTCACCAATCGCTATGGCGCAACTTTGTTTGCGGTGACGGTGGCATTTATGATTGCGCAACTCCCCGCCACTCCGGGAGGCGTGCCAGGTAAGGGCGGAATGATCCTATGGCCCCTCTTCGGAGCAATTAACCAGCTGCTTGCAGGATTGGCCTTCCTTGTCATCACCTTCTGGCTTCGCCGTCGTGGACTCCCCTTCGCCCTCGCCCTCATTCCCGGGGCCCTCATGCTGGTGCTCCCTGCAATCGCAATGACCATCAACCTTCAGAATTATGCGGCGAGCCGCAACTGGCTCCTTTTCGGGATCGGCCTGGCCACCATCCTGATCGAAATCTGGATGATCGTCGAGGCCATCTCGGTTTGGAAGAAATCAAAAGGAATCCTGGAAGAATTCCCGACCTCCGGCGGCAACGATCCCGACGGTGGTCGCTCCTGTTAACCCGAGTTCCACCCTTGCGCAGGTCGTTCTCCAAAGAAGCGGAGGGGTACATTTGGTTCCGCGAAAGTCATAAGGTCGGCGGTGAAACGCTCGGCGCCCCCAGCCAACGCCTCAGTTTTCGCTGTTCCCTCTGTGGTCTCAATAATGGAAAGAACTCAACCAATCCACGCTTCGCCAAACCCATGTGCGCCGCTCCGTGGCGATGGCGGACTATCAGACCGCTACAAAAAAGAACGGCTCCCCCATGAAGAGGAACCGCTCTGAAAATTGTAGAGGCCGACTCTATCCGAAGATCGAATCAATCGGCTTGCCAAGCTCGGCGTCTGCTCCTCCCATGCGGAAGGGACGGCCGCTCGGTGAGCTAACAACCTGGGCGTGATCGATTCCAAGCGCGTAACCAATGGTTGCGTTGAAGTCCTGGATCGTGACGCCGTCCTTGGCGACACGATTACCACTCTTGTCACTCTCACCGTATTTCTGACCACCGGCGATCCCTCCGCCCGCCATGACGGCGGAGAAACAAGCTGGGTGGTGATCGCGACCGGCATTGTGCTCTTCCACGATGCGGGGAGTCCGGCCAAACTCAGTGGCAATGATAACGAGGGTCTTTTCAAGGAGGCCCCGCTTTTCGAGATCTGCAACCAAAGCGCCGAAGGCTTGGTCGAGCGTTTTGGCACGATTCTCAACGTTGGTGAAGTTGTCGTAGTGAGTGTCCCAACCGCCGTGGGAAACCTCGACGAAACGCACGCCAGCCTCGACAAGGCGGCGGGCAAGAAGGCAGCCCTGACCGAAGCGGTCCTTGCCGTAGGCGTTTTGGACGCTGGCAGGTTCTTCCTTGATATCGAAGGCCTTAAGATCAGAACTCTGCATGAGCTTAACCGCTTCTTCGTAGAGGCTGTCATATGCCTTCACGGCAGGTGTTTTATACTTCTCAGTGAAGGTCTTGTTGAGGGCATCGGCAATGGCAAGGCGGCGCTTAAAGTCTTCCTCCGTGACCGAACCGGCGCGGACCGAATTCTTAAGACCCTCATCAGGACGGCCGAGTGGTACACCGCCGAACTCTGCTCCGAAGAAGCCTGGAGAGGAAACATTCGGGCTGGTATTGGCGGTCACGAAACCAGGAAGAGTGGTGTTTTTACGACCCTTCTGGCGCACGACCCATGCCCCGATTGCAGGGTGAACGATGGTTCCACGAGGGGAGTAACTCCGGTGAAGAAGATATTGGCCCTGGCTGTGTGCGCCCTGCGTGGAAGTCATCGAGTTAATGACGCAGAGATGGTTGCCGACTTTGGCAGTCTCGGGAAGATACTGGGAGATTTGGAAATCGCCGGAGGTATTGATCGACTCGACTGGGCCCTGCACCTCTTTGTTGCTGGGTTTGGTGTCGAAGGTATCGAGGTGGCTCATGCCGCCACCCATATTGAGGAAGATGACGTGCTCGGCCTTAGCACCACCGGTGTGTTTTTGACCGTAGGCAGATCCAGCAAGACCGGCTCCGAGCATCGGTGCGAGGCTGACTCCCAGGTAACTGCGGGCGGCGTTGATGAGAAACTGGCGACGCCCGAGTTCATCGGCTTTCATGAAGGGATTGGTATCCATAATTTTAGAAGGTTTGGAGTTGGGAGGTAAGTGGGATTATTGTACGAACATGAACTCGTGAGTGGAAACGAGGGCTGAAACGAGGTTCTGGTAGCTTTCTTCGCTGCCATCAATGACATCACGCATAAGCATGTTCATCTCGGCATCGCTGGGAGCGCGGCTGAGGATGGCGTAGTAAATGTAGCGCGTTTTATCGGCTTCAGTGGTGCCCCTTTTGAGAGCGTCGTAAACGGCCGCGCCCTTGTTTGCGACGACCATCTTCTCAACGTGACCGTTCATGATTTCAAGAACCTGAGCGACGTTGGCCTCGGTCGTGGAAGCTCCAATGAGTTCACGATCAGACTGGCCAAATTCACGAAGAAAGTGACCGGCTGGCGCGGGTGCCACAAGTTCCGAAGCACGCGCGATCCCTTTGGCAGGACCAGGGCGTGATTTGGAGGCCATCATCATCATGTCCTTGTCGCCAGAAGCACCACCACCAGACTTGAAGTCCTCCATCAGCTTCTCGGCATACTCGCGATACTTTTTCGGGTCCTCGATCGCCACCACCTCTTTGGCCAGCTGGCCCATCGTCTTTTGTCCGACGAGAACAGGCTTGTTATTGTAATAGATGTGATCACTGAACTTACGTTTGGCAAGTTTGTCGGGCTGCTCAACCACGAGAGTGACGAGGGAGTCCCACATCTGCTCGGCGGTCATGCGCTCAAGTTGGCGACCGTTAAAAGCCTGGGGAACGCCAGCATCAAAGGCCTGAGGATTCGCAGCAAACTGGAAGGTCTTCGTGAGCAGAAGAACATTCTGGAAGGCCTTTAAGTCGTAGTTCAGATCCACCATGAGGCGGTTCAAGTAATTGACGAGTCCTGGAGATGCTGCCTTTTCAGGCTTTACGTATTCATCGACCGGGTAGGTCAAAGGACTTCCCATGACGCGCTCCCACATCCGGTTGACCGCGATGTAGTCGAAATTGGGGTTTTCGGTAGTCATCCACTTCGCAAACTCGCCACGAGATTTCCCGCTGTCACGGCGATCCGATGAACGGATCCGTTTTCCGAACTGGGTCTTTCCTCCGACCATCTCGCCAGGATCTCCGTCTTTATACTGATAGTCGCTGGGAAGCTTGATACGACCGGCACCTTGGTCTCCGAGAGTTCCGTAGTGGATATTGTCACGAAGCCAGTAGAAAACCTTACCGATGTCTGAACGACGGAAGTCCTCGTCGTCATAGGTTCTCATTGCCTTGTTCCAGACGCCTCCATTGATTTCACCTTGTCCGTGGGTAAAAGCGGCGAGCTCGAAAAAGTCCATACGCTCCCATTTATTGGTGGGACTGTCGTGGCACTGAGCACACTCAAGACGCTCCCCGGTGAAGATTTGCATCGTGATGGAAAGGTTGTCCAAAGGCATTCCCTTATCGCGAATGTAGTAACCAACCGCTCCATTTCCTTTTTCCCAAGCGATGCCCTTTGCCGAAATGAGGCTGTGGGCAAACTTGTCCCACCGAACATTTGCGGCGACTGATTCCTGCACGAAATTCATGTAGGGTGCGGAATAAGCCTGACCTCCGTTACGGTTATCATCTTTGGCGCGGAGAAGGTCGAAGACGTAATTCTGCATGTGGCTGCGGTAGCCATCACTCTGCAAAAGATAAGAAGTCAGCATCTCGCGCTTCTTGGGATCATCAATCTCCAAAAAGCTGGAAGCTTCTTCCAGCGTCGGGATGCGTCCTGCTGCCACGAGAAAACTCCGGCGAAGGAAGGTGGGGTCATCAACCACAGCTGGAACGTCGAGCTTCTTCTTGCGGAAGATCTCAGCGACATACTTATCGATGCTGAAGGCTGCCTTTTTCAAGGCTTCGGGGCTGGTTGCTTTCTGAGAGGATTGCGCAGCCAGTGGGGCGGCAATACTTCCGAGAAGGAGGGTGCAGAGAATTCGGCTCTTCATCTTAGTTGGGAACGTTGGGGTAAAAGATTTTCTTAGGTGATTTACTAATTATTCTACGGGAATTCGACTCCACCTGTCAAACTGGTAAATTTATTTAAATTGTTGGCTAAAAAGCGCCTTCGAGCGACCGAAAGTATGCCACCCAGAGCTGCCAGCCTCCAAAAACCCACGTTAAAGCACCCAGAGCAAGAAAGGGCCCGTAAGGAAGTGGTTTCCCGAATCCCACCCGTGTCACCAATGCAGCCGCGATGGCGTAGAGAGAACTGGAAAAAATAACAAAGATGACAGCCTGCCATCCCAAGAAAGCTCCGATCATACCCAGCAAGTGAGGATCACCCATTCCCATCGCCTCACGAGGAATAGAGACATGATGCGCTTTTCCCTCCAGTGATTTGAGATTCTCAATGCTCCACTTTTTCTCACCGATCGAAAAGTCATCCCGTCGAATCACGATTTCCTTGGCGGGCTCGCGTTTGCCATCGACCTTGAATCCGTGACCTTGGATCACCAGTTCATCGCTTGCTCTGAAGAAAAGGTCATCCCACGAATGCGCTTCATCCTCCAACATCCAATGCAGCTGGGGATTTTCCTCATACCCCTCTTGGAGGTTCCACGGCACCGCTTCTTTAAAGTCATGTTTTAAGCGACCCCAGATCAGCTTGCCCAAAAGGACGATTCCCCAAAGCGAACCAAATCCGACCAACCAGCCAAGCCCCGAAGTGCGCAATCCGGCCAGCCAATCATCATCCAGCCAATGAAAGACCTTTTGCTGAAGATCTAAAAGACGCGGTGTAAAAAGACTCCCGAGAAGAGCGAGAACCACCCCCGCCGTCGTCCATGAAATAGGAATGAGCTGATGCTCGGCATCGATAAAGGCCACCGTAACCAGAATGGTAAAAAGAAGGATCGCAAGGATCGCACTGACCATCGGGAAATAATACCAGGCTGCAAAATACAGCGCTCCGGTGAGAGCCTCCACTAAAAGGTAACGCACCGCGATGGGCGCGGAGCAGGTGCGGCACTTCCCCCGCTGCAGGAGCCATGTGATGATGGGGAGATTTTGCCAGGCCGGCAGCGTTGATTTACAATGGGGACAAAACGAGCGCTTGGGATCATTGACCGACAAGCCACGCGGGAGGCGATGAATGGCGACATTTAAAAAAGATCCCACACAGAGACCGATGAAAACGATCCCCACTGCCATGACCGTGCTATACCAAATCTCTTCCACACCGGAAAAGTAAGCGCTAAACAAGGAGCAATCAAGCTCGCGGAAAAGACGAATTCCCTCCTGTTTTTGAGAGAAGAAATAGAGGATAGTTTCGGCGAAGCGATGAAAACTCCTCCCAGTATTCTCAACGATGTCCTCGGCCCCGTAATGCGCGGCCCAAGTAGTTCTCACAGCGCGGCCGCCAACCGGATCGGGAGAATCGCGCGCTCCCTGCTCATCGGGCCAATCCGTAAAGTCATCATCCGCTACGACCCGAATGGCTCGCTCGTCACGACTCACAAAGAACAAGGCAGCGACCTCGGGTTATACAGCGGCATTCTCGGCTGGACTCCCGATGACCCCCGCCTCCCCGACTTCGAACGAGTTCTCGGGGAAGAAGGCATCGAGGTCGAGGTCCGCTATGAAAGCTTCGATGCTCCCCATCCTAATTTTTACCGCCTCGAAATTCACGGTGAGTCCGAAACGCCCACCCATCTCGATGCCATCTCAACCGGCGGTGGGATGATCGAATTACGCGCAATCGATGGCGTCCCATTTCCATCAGCAGGCGACTACCATCACCTCCTCTTCTGGCTTGAAGAAGAGCCAAAAAACCTTCCTGAGTTAGAAGCTGAAACGGTCTCTTGGCACTCGGTTAACGACGGCTCCGGATTCCTAAATCTGAGCATGCGGGACCTCCCCGCAAAGGCCTACTTCGAGAGGCTCGCCTCATTCATCCAGCCTACCCGCTATTGTCATCTCCCCGCCGTTCTCCCCATCCTCGCGCGCAAGGAAATCAAAGTCCCCTTCTCCCGCTCCGGAGAAATGCTGGAACTTGCAAATGCCACTAATGAACCTCTCTGGAGAATGGCCCTCCGCTACGAAGCAGAGCGCGGTGGAATCAGCGAGGACGAGGTCATGGCAAAACTGGACGAGATTCGCATCATCATGGAAGCCGCCATCGAATCCGGTCTTCAGGGAACCACCTACGCTGACCGCATTCTCCCTTCTCAATCCCCCGGATTCAAAACCGCGGAAGACGAAGGTCGCCTTATCCCGGCAGGCATTCAAAATGACATCATCCGCTCCGTCACCGCCATCATGGAGGTGAAATCCTCGATGGGCGTCATCGTAGCAGCTCCCACCGCCGGGTCCTGCGGCGCGATGCCCGGCGCGGTCCTAGCTGTCGCCAAGGCCCTCAAAAAATCCGATGAAGAGAAAAACGCCGCGCTCCTCCTCGCCGGTATAATCGGAGTTTTCATCACCCTCGATGCCACCTTCGCCGCCGAAGAAGGCGGATGCATGGCCGAGTGCGGCTCGGCATCATCAATGGCCGCCGCGGCCCTCACCATGATGGCGGGAGGAAGCAACGAGCACCAACTCGCCGCCGCCTCTACGGCCCTCCAAAATTCCTTTGGCATGATTTGCGACCCCATCGGGAACCGGGTCGAGGCCCCCTGCCTTGGCAAAAATGTCATGGCCGCCACCAACGCCCTCGCCTGCTCCAATATGGCCCTGGCCGGATACAATCACCTCATCCCCTTTGATGAGGTCGTTCTCTCCATGAATGAAGTGGCGCACCAAATCCCCCGTGAACTTCGCTGTACAAATCTCGGTGGCCTTTCCACCACACCCACCGCCATCCGCATCGGCGAAAAGCTCACCGGCAAACCCTCAAGCGGATGTGGCAAAGTTTGCTGCTAAGCGAGATAATAAGGCTTCAACATCCAGTAGACAATCGGCCCCGTCACGGCGACATAAAGCCAGAGCGGGAAGACCTTGCGGGCGAGTTTTTTGTGCTTCGCAAAATCTCGCGTCCACGCGTGCACAAATGTCATGAGAATCATAGGAAAGCTCACTGCGGCCGCTACGATGTGAGTCAGGAGAATCGTGAGATAAAGAAAGCGGAGGCCTCCGACTTCATTCGACTCCACGGGATCAATTTTCTGATTTCCGTCAATGTCGCCAAACTTCGTTTCAGTGATTGTAAAGTGATAAACCACGTAGCAAACGAGGAAGGCCGCTGACAGAAGCAAAGCTGCCGTCATGCACCGCTGGTGTGCTTTGTATTTCTTCTGAACAATGTACCAAAGCCCACCCAGAAGACAAGCCGCCACCATCGTGTTGATGATTGCTACGACACCGGGCAGCATCTTAATGTATCCTTCCACTTCCAGCGATTGGGTAAACTTGGCCGGCGAACGCATTGCCACCACGAGACCGAACACCACGATGCTGAGAATCCAAACAACGACCTTTAATTTTTTAGCCCGTCCAACCAAGATTGGCTGCTTTAGGATGGCGGAATCGCTCATGGTTTGGGCTCGTTCAGTTCAACGAGAGCTTCCTTGATTTCATCCCGTAATTGATCCAACGGCAATCCTTCATGCCATTTATGGACAAGCGTATTGCCGCGATAAACCTGAATCCCGAGATCGTGGGCCCAGCGGCCCTTCGCTGCGATTTCAGCCGGTTCAAAGCGCTCCAAAATCCGAGTGAAATACATCTTCTCGGTCATGAAGTTCCAGATCTTTTCGCGGTCGGTTTTTAAGAACCACCAATTCTTAGGATCTGCGTTGAGACTCTCGCGAACCTCAGCGAGCTTCTGCGCCGTATCGTCCTCGGGATCCACCGAAAAACAGACGACCATGAAATCCTCCTCGATCTGGAACTCCTTGTAAATTTCAAGCAGATGCGCGGCATTGCGCTTCGCGCACATCGGACAAGCTGCGTAGAACTGCACCGCAAGCCACACCTTGTTGTCGAGATCGGAAATTTTGACCGCTGAGCCATCCTCTCGGGTCAACTCCAAATCAGCTTCCAACACCGACATTTCATCGACTTGCTCTTTCCCCACCGCGGTAGCGGCAGGTCCGTCACGACGCTTCTCTTTCCTCAAGCCTGCGAGTAAAATAGACATTCCGAGGATGAGAAGGCAGATCACCGCGACTCCCGTATAGATTAAAATAATTTTCTTTTTATTGGTCATTTTTGTCCTTTCTCGTCGGGGTTGGCATAGAGGTAGTTGATGGAATCAATGAGCATCTTACGAAGCAGTGGCGTGGTCATGGGAAGAGGGTTGACTTGATCTTTCGGCCTCACTTCCAGCGCGGCGGCATATTCTTTTTCATAGCGGTCTACCTTTTCAAAATCCCACCCGCGGGATTTTGTCGGCCAGCCTCGGACATGAAGGTGTTGATCGAGTAAAACGAGGCGCGTGTCATATTGAAACTGCCCGTCTTTTTCGGTTGGAGTAATATTGAAACGCATCTTCGCTTTCAGAAAGGAACGTAGGGAAGACTTCCCCACTTCGTTCGCCACAACACGAAGGACCTCGGGCTCCGCTCCATATTCAGACAGCACCGCACTCATTTTCTCGGGCTCGCTGTTTGAGCCGTCGAGCACGAAGACGAGGATCCGTGGTTTTATCGGAGTGTCTTTAAAAGAATCCATCACCTCCTTAAGAGCATCCAGCGAAGGTTGTGACTCAGGCTGTGGAGTGATCGGGAGAGTCATCGCAAGGGTCACATGCCCTTTCAACTCCTGGAGATTACGCTGCTTTCCATCCGCCGTCAGGAGCTCAACTTCCGGCTCGGTGATTTTTGTCAAAAGACTAGGACGGTCACTATCGAAGGTCCGCTCCCGGTATTGCATGTAGGCATAATTCAGCACGATCCCGCTGATCACCATAAATACGACGATCTTGATCCCGGTCGCTCGCAACTTTTTTGGGTCCCGCTCGGCAGGCTCTAATTGGCTGACATCCACTTCAGGAGGAAGCTAACTCAACTCCACGTAAAGGCAAGACCGAGCAACACCACTGGAAGATAGATGAGAGTACCGAAAAAGGCCTTCCGCATTGGACCTCGCTCACCCGAGGCCCTAAAAGTCAAAATCGGACGCATTAAATAAACGACCAAGACCGTGTGCGCGACCCCGACCCACCATGGAAAAAGCCCCGTCAGTGCTCCAACCACGACCAGCCCCATCAGGCAAATTGAAAATCCAATGAAGAGCCTCGCCGTCTTCCCACCTGAGACATCGCCATTGGACCACATTTGATATCCCGCCTCCTCATACTCCTCACGACACAGCCAGCTGATCGCGACGAAGTGCGGAAGTTGCCAAAAGAAGAGGAGTGAGAAAAGAAACCAACCGCCCCAGGCACCAAACTCGCCGCCCGCGCCCACCCAGCCCATCAAGGGAGGAATCGCTCCAGGAATCGCTCCGACAAACGTGTTGGTGGAATGCCATTTCTTCATCGGCGTATAAACGAACACGTAAATCGCAATCGTGACCGCACCGAGGAGAGCCGCCGTAGAATTGACCTTGGCCACGAGATGAATCACGCCAAAGGCCGCAAGCCCCCACCCAATTACGAAGGCCTTAATCACCCCCATCCGCTTCGACGGGAGCGGGCGATCCGAGGTCCGCGCCATCCGTGCGTCGTCCTCGATTTCCATCAGCTGGTTAAAGGCCGCCGAGCCAAAGGCCGCCGCGGCCGTTCCGATCAGAGTGTGTAATAGGAGCCACCATTTCCCAGACATCCCGCCGTCACCCTGGGCTCCGAGATAAAAACCAAAAAGAGTCGTGATCAGGACAAAGGTATTTAACCGCAATTTCGTGAGAACCTGCAGGTCCTTCGCAAAAGTCGGCGGGGTGGAAGTTGGCTTTTCTTCGGACAAGAGGTTTAGTCTGCCCTCGCTGACCGCTTCCCGCAATCCCGACTGTGCAGGATTTGCTATTTTTCCTTTTCGAGAGCTCTCTGATTAACGAGAGTTGTCACACATGAGCGACAAGGACCAATATCAGCGTGAACTCGATGTCATCGAAAGCGTGAAAGACAAAGGAGCCGTTGGAAAATTCTTCGGCTACTCCAAGATCTCCGGACCCGGCTGGCTGCAAGGTGCCATTACCCTCGGCGGCGGCTCGCTTGCCGGAGCTCTCTATCTTGGTGTCGTCTCAGGCTACGATCTCCTCTGGGTCCAGCCTCTCGCAATGATCTGCGGAATCATCATGCTAAGCGCGATTGCTTACGTCACCCTCTCGACTGGCAAACGTCCGCTCCAGGCGATCAACACTCACCTTCATCCCCTCCTCGGCTGGTCCTGGGTCGTGGCCACGGTCATGGCAAACATTGTCTGGGTCATGCCACAGTTCGCGCTCGCAACGGGTGCCATTCAAAAAAACCTGATGCCCGATAGTTTTCTTTCTGGAAAACCCGGAATGTGGATCATCATCTCCGCCCTCTTTTTAATTGGGATGTTTGTGAACCACCTTTACCAATCAGAAGGTGGCGGGGCCAAGGCCTTCGACCGGATCATTAAGATTATGGTCGCGATCGTCGTCCTCTCCTTCATCGCCGTCGTCGTGGCACTCGTCAGCAGTGGTCAGCTAGAATTCGGTAAAATCCTCGGCGGCTTTGTTCCGGACGTCTCGCTCCTCACGAAGACCTCCCCAACTTTCGCCCCTGAAATTGCCGCATCATCTGATTCCGCTTTCTGGGAGAAATACATCGTCAGCACCCAGAAGGATAAAATCTTCGCAGCCTTCGCAACAGCAGTGGGCATCAATATGACCTTCCTCCTTCCTTACACTCTTTTGAAAAAGAAGTGGGGCTCCAAGCATCGCGGACTTTCCATCACCGACCTCTCGATTGGTCTCTTCATTCCCTTCTTCCTCGCAACGGCCTGTGTCGTCATCGCCTCCGCTTCCTCATTCCACGGCAAAACTGGTGACGTCGATCCACTCAAGACGTATCCCACTCTTGCCAAGATGGAAACCGTCGCTCCGCTCGTCGAAGATCTCAAAAATGATACTGACGAGGAAAAGGCCATCTGGAATGACACCGTCGCATCTGCACCGGGCATCAACGCAGCGGACTTTAAACTCGCCGCCATGCTTCACTCCCGTGACTCCGAAGCGCTCGCCATCACACTCGAGCCCTTCACTAAAAAAGTAATTGCTCAAAAAGTCTTCGGAATCGGCGTTCTCGGAATGGCCGTTTCGACCATCATCATCCTCATGCTCATCAATGGCCTCGCCTTCCAAGAGCTTCTCCGGAAAGAATCTACCCCAGAGAAAAGCGATGGAGCATTCTACAAAAAACCAGCCTTCATTGGCGTTCTTGTCTCCGGACTTGCAGGCTTTGCGTTCCCGCTAATTTGGCTGTCCGATAACAAGGCCGCCTTTGCCATTCCAACCTCCGTCATCGGTGGCTCTCTCATCCCAATCGCTTACTTCACTTTCTTCCTCATGATGAACTCGAAGAAAGTCCTCGGCGATAAGCGGCCGAAAGGAAAGGCACGCATCATCTGGAACGTCCTCATGATCTTCGCAACTTCCATCGCCACCTTCGGGAGCGTCTGGGCCACTTCCGGAAAGATGCTTGGAAACATTCCAGCAGGAATGATCGGCATGGGCTTCCTTGCTCTTCTTTTCATCGTCGGAACCGCCTCCTTCGTGATCAAAGAAAAAAGGGCATAAGACGAGATGAATCCGGAGGAGAAAGATCCCTATCAAGCTCCTTCACAAGATGAGGAAGTTGATGACTCCTCCGGAATGTTCAAGCGTCGAACCACGGCGCTTGATTCCATCATTATGCTCGTTCCATCTGGGATCCTTTTTGGGAATATTGGTTTCGATTGGCACCTTCCTGGTCCGAGCTTTCAATGTCAGGAACATGAAGTTTCTCTCATCGTTCCGCTCAGTGCCCTTACCGCCTCACTTCTCATCGCAACTCTTGATTGGGAACGTCATCGCAGGGGAATCTCCCGCTTCATCTCATTAGCTGTGTTCATCCTCTTCCTCCAAGGATTCATCATAGCGGTGTTTCTTTCCAGAGGTAAGCTCGGGTGGTAAAAAAACTGACTCCTTGAAAATCATGGCCAGTTCCCAAGATCCCTACCAAGCTCCCGACGAGGGGGACTTTGACTTGGGTGAAATCGATCCCTTCCACAGCTGGACCACCCGGAAGATGGTCGTTCTTTTCTTTCTTCCGGCGCTTGCGTTGGTGCTCGCAGCTGTCGGAGAATTCAGTGAAATCCCCCTGCTCTTGTTCGGTGGCTTAGTCACCTGTGGCTGCGGAGCGCTCACCGTCACAATCTTCAGCGCCCTCGTGTATCAACGTCGTCAAAATGCCGGCTGGGGAACCTTCTTCCTGATGATCTTCGTTTACCTGATTGCCCAGATCTTCGCCCTCTTTCTCGCCGTTGCACTCATCAGCATCGCAATGGAAAAACTGAGTCTGCGGATTCACTAACATCAGCAGCGAATCACCTTTGATCCAAGGCTTGCCCTAAGGGGCAAGCTTGCAGGAATCGAAAGTTTGGATTTAGTACGGGCGGCTTACCCCCGCTTTTACAGATGGCCGGGGCTCCGGAGAAGCGAACTACGTAACTGGTGCCGCACGGCGGCGAGACGCACGCCGCTCCGTGACCCGTTTCACACGCTCTTCCTCGTAGATTGGTGACGTTCCTTTCGGCCCCCTCTCCTCAAAGAAAAACCCCGGCCCGCAATGCGGAACCGGGGTTTGTTTGATTCTTAAAAAGCCTCTTTATTTCTCAGGATCTTTTTTTGTCGGCTTCCTGGCCACCTTCTTAGTCGCCTTCTTGGCAATTTTCTGGGCAGGGGCCACTTTTTTGGACGCCACTTTTTTCACAGAGGCTTCCTTCATTGGCGGTGGTGGCGGGATCTCATCATCGTCGCTTCCACCATGACTAAGGATGAACTGAAGATCATCGACCCCCAGGTTGCTGGCAAAGCCCTCGTCTCCCAAAATATTGGTCACGAGCGCGGTCTTCTGGTGCTGGAGAATTCGGATCTTCTCCTCAACCGAGTCACGAGTCAGGAGGCGATACGCGATCACCTTATTTTTCTGACCAATCCGGTGAGTCCGGTCAATCGCCTGGTTCTCAACCGCCGGGTTCCACCATGGGTCATAAAGAATAACATAGGAGGCCGAGGTCAGGTTAAGTCCCGCTCCACCCGCTTTCAGCGAGAGAAGGAAGACCGAAGCATCCTTGGTCGTTTGGAATTTCTCAATCTCCCCTTTCCGGTCTTTGGTCTGACCAGTGAGGTAGTTAAAGGGACGACTCTCCACTTCAAGACGCGTCTTGATGATATCGAGCATCGAAACGAACTGGGAGAAGACAAGAACCTTGTGGTTTTCTTCGCGAAGCTGATCGAGCAGATAAAAGAGGGCGCTCATCTTGGCACTCTCTTCCTTGAGCCACTTCGGATCGATGAGACCGGGGTGACAACAAATCTGGCGAAGACGCATGAGCCCTTGAAGAATGGCAAAGCTGTTCTTCTTGACCGCTTCGTCTGAATCGAGCCCGAGGAGAGCTTCCTGAATCCGCTTGAGTTCCACCTTGTAGAGCTCTTCCTGGATTCCTTCCATTCCGGCAAACACCTCTTCCTCGGTCCGAGGCGGGAGATCTTTGGCCACCTGCCCTTTCGTCCGGCGCAGGAGGAATGGTCGCAAACGGGCTGCGAGGCGGTTCTGACTGCTGGGATCCTTCCGTTTGTCGAAGCGACGCTTAAAGTAAGCACGGGTTCCAAGAACACCGGGCATCGCGAAAGCCATCAACGACCACATGTCCATCAGGCGGTTCTCAATCGGAGTACCTGTGAGGACGAGGCGGTTCTCAGCGTCCAATTCGCGGGCGCACTTGGCAGCCTTGGAATCAGGGTTCTTGATCTGCTGTCCCTCATCAAGGATGACGGTTAACCAGCGGATCTTATTAAGCTGATCTCCACAAACCCTGAGCTGGGCGTAGTTGAGGACCAAAATATCAAGAACGTTGTTTACCTCGTAGATGTCGAGATCATCGCGAGTCCGGAGGACCTTGACCTTGAGATGCGGCGCAAATTTCCCGGCCTCAGTGGCCCAAACATCGAGCACCGACTTAGGACAAACCACGAGTGCTGGACCCAATTTGCGCTTCGCAGTCTTCTGGGATTCCTTGACCTCTTCACGCAGCCAGAGCAGGTAAGTGATACTTTGAATCGTCTTACCAAGACCCATGTCATCGGCTAAAATTCCGCCGAAGCCATTGGTCGCGAGGTAGGCCAGAAACTGGTAACCTTCCACCTGGTAGGGTCGCAGGATGGCGTTGAGTTCCGGCGGGACGCTCGGTTTGACATCGATTTGAATATCACGAGCACGATCCTTGATTCGCTTCCACGCTTTCGGGTCGAAGACCTCGGCGGCCTTCGGGTCGGCCAACTGCATCGCGTGCATGCGGTGGGTCTCGCCAGAGAGGTCGAAGGGATCAAGGCCCAGTCGGGTAACGGCATCGCGCTGATCGGGATCAAGCTTAATTTCGAGACGCATCCACGAACCGTCGTCCATCCGAACGTAGCCACCACGGGCCGCAACAAGCTGACGAATCTGAGCCTTGGAAAGATTCACGCCATCGACATCGATGACAACACGGAGGTCGAACCAATCGATCTCCTGATTGACAACCTCGAAGCGGATCGCAGCCGTAACAGGGTCGCTAAGAATGGTCTTCAGTTTCGCTTCAATATCCAATTCGATGGACGCGGGCATCGCCTCGATCCATTCTGCGAATTTCTCAGGGAACTGTTTGGTAATGCGTCCTTTGAAAGCCTCCAATTTTTCATCATAGGTCAGTCCCATTTCGAGAAGAATTTCAGGAACGGGATAGAGTTTCTCACGAGCGAAGCGCAAGAGAGCCTTGCCTTTGACAGGCTCCTGCTTGACGAGATCCCAACCCGCTTTGATCAGCTTCTCTTCGCGGCGGCCCTTTGCTTCAAGAGCTTTGACATCGATCACCAAGTGCTCGGTCTCGGCTGCCGTGAGACCTTGCTCGACCCACATTCTGAGATGCGGAAAAAGATCCAGGTCGGTCACCCGACGCTTCATCGAAGGAGGGAGAGTCGAACCAACCTTGCGGAGGAATTCCACCCCTTCAAGAGAGTCGATCACAATCTTCGGAATGGAGTATCGCGGCATGATCTCAGTATCTTCCAACCAGCGGGGAGGACCGGGAAAGACCGTCTCATCAGACTGATAAAGCTCGGTGCGGCCGGGAAGAAGTCGCACGGAGTGGGAAACATTCTCACCCGACTGGGTTACCAACTGAAGCCCGAAGGAATTGGGGTCCATGGGGTCGTCATCGCAAATCCAGCTGAGCGGCTCATCGACGACCTTAAAAGGGTTTTCATCAAGGTTCGCCATGTATCCTCTCAATTCCTTTTGGTGGAAAAGAAGGTTCATAAAGCGGCAGGCATCCTCGTCCTCGAGATCAAGGTAAAGCTCACCCGTCTTCTCGCTGTAACGCAGGAAGTGCTCCCACAAAATCTGGCTCGCCGCGTCCATGCGGAGCGCAGAGGCATCAAAGAGTTTCAGAATGCGCTCCACTTCTCCTTTCTCGCGAAGGGATGACCACTCTTCCTGACCTTCCTCGCGTGCTTCCACGCGTGCTTCATTGATGGTTGAGATCAAGCGGAACTCGATCTTATGCGGAATTTCCTGAGGCGGACGCTCGTTAACGCTCTCAATGCGGTCATACCACGCGGCCACTTCCCTCTCCTGCTCCCAGTCACGCATGCGACGCTGGACGCTTTCGAGATCCGTGATCGAATCCATGAACTCAGGATAGCGAAGATTCTTCTTATCAAAGGCGTAGCCGAGGTAGTTCCAAAATTCGATAATGTCTCCTGGCGGCACCGGCCAAAGCTCCAAGGGTTCGTAGCTCGCAATCTCCCAACGCGGATTCAAGCGAACCATGTCGTGGTCGTGAATTTCACCCTCGATGACATATCGGCGGTAGCGTTTCTCAACCCGGAAGATGAAATCAGCTTCCTTATCGTCCAGTTCACGGTCGATCTTCTCCTCGATCAGATCGAGAATCGGGGTGTCATCGAACTCATTCGGAGACTCAGGGAGATCTTCACCACGATGAAGCCGCTCTAGCATAGCCGCAAACATCACCGCCCCTGCCGTTTCCTCATCTTCCGTCGAGCAACTGCCAAACCAGCGATTTCCTTGGAGGCGCAGAGTCGTCCTGTGAACGCTTCCTTGATCCTCAACTCGTCCTTGAATAAAAAGATGGTTACCGAAAATTTGGGTAACCGCTCCTTCTTCTTGTAAATGCTCACCACGTTTTCTCGAAACTTCAGGGAAGCTATTGAGAAAGTTTAAGGTCGCCCGATCAGGGTTCAGAGCTGTCATGTTACTTGCCATCGTGTCAGAATATGGGTGCAAAAATGACCGTTGCTTTCATCACGAAACGAGAAAAGCGACGGTGAGGACTTCATCCTAAGGGCAAGATGCGAATTCGTGCAACATAAAGCGTGCCTGTTTTTACAAGAGAGGAATCAAGCAAAATCTGAACAAATGAAAGATGGCATCAGATCAAGCAGTTTGAACTCCAGAAGGGCTCACCGTCCTCCTACTTATGAATCTCACATCCCGAGGTACCCTCATCGCCGTCTCCTGGCTGATCGCACTCGGGATCGGTCTCATGATCGGTCGCGGAAGTGTCTCAGGCATCTCGTTATCAGAGCAAGCTAAAATTACCGCTGGAAATGAGGCCTCACGGGCAAGATTATCGGCATCCGGACAAAGCGAATCGCCTGATCGCAGAAGAGGAGCTTCCCGCAAAAAGTCGTTTTCCAAGTTCATCGGCTCTGAGGAGGAACGCCAAACCCAGGCGATGATCGGGCTCTCCGACATTCTCAATACCAGTAACCGGGTCGAGCGCACCCGCCAGATGCTCTCTTTCATCGACCAAGTCGGTGACGATGCAATAGCAGGCGTCATTGCCGGATTTCAGGAGGCCGGATGGGTTGAATTCAATCGCGGTGAATATTCCATGCTCATTTCCACCTGGATGGATCGCGATCCCTTCGCCGCCATCGCCTTCCTCGATGAAAACGAAGCCGATGGCTGGACTCGCAAGATCGCCATCTCCGCCTGGGCTTCCGAGAACCCCGAAGCCGCGACCAATGCCATCGAAGGTCTCGAAGATGAAGGAAAGGTCAACGACTGGGTCGTGGGCTTGATCGAAGGGATGGCCCGCAATGATCCCGAAGGAGCCTTACGCACCCTCAAAGACCTCCCCGGAGGCGATACCAAGTGGCAAGCGATTCGCGGAATTCTCCCGGAGGTCGTCCTCCGGGGAGCCGCCTTCGCCGGCGAATGGATCGAGCAAATCGAAGAACCCAAGCTCCAACGCGACACCGCGAAACGCCTCGCTCATTCCCTCGCTGAACGTGATCCCGAATCAGCAGGCGAATGGATCGGTAATATAACCTCCGTCGAGACCCGGCGAGATGCCTCGGAAGTCGTCTCGGAAATCTATGCCCAACAGGATCTTGAGGCCGCCAAGGAATGGACCGAAAGCCTCCCGCTCGACACCATGACCGAGGCCGCCGAAGGAGTCGCGAAACACCTCGCCCGCGAGGACCCCGCCGCCGCCGCGCAGTGGCTTTTAAAACTCGGCGACAATCCAGATCTCGATGGCGCCCGCATCCGCTTCCTCCGCGAAGCGACGAAGGCAGCCCCCCAGATCGCCCTTGAAAATGTCTCCACCCTCTCGCGCGCCAATGATCAGGAACGCTACTATCGGGACATCTTGAACCGATGGAAAAAAGACGACCAGCAAGCTGCCATTGCCTGGGCTTCTGAACATTCAGAAAGCCTCCCGCCAAAAGTTCTCAGGGCCATTCTTCCAAAGGTAACAAAGGAAAAGAAGCCCAAGTAAGCGTGCCATAAAAAAGGCAGCCCATCGGACTGCCTTCTCTATTAAGATTTTCTAAGCGGCAAACTGCCGCCATTTTTTTAGCAGCCTCATCCGCCGCCACCGCCTTCGGCACCTTCTTCTCCGCCACCACCACCACCACAACAACCGCCACCGCCGCCGGAGGCTTGTGCGATATCCTCGGGAGTCGGCACGCGGCCAAGCTCCAAAGTCATCCCCACCATACGGCTGACACTCGTTTGGACAGCTTCGAGAGACTGCTGAGCCTGAAGAAATTCGGACGCCACAGGATTATTAAGAAGCGCGGTGCGGGCATTTTCAAATTCCCCGATCTCGCTCTCAGCCAGCTCAAGACCGGACTGTTGCTTCTGATTCAATTCCTGACCGCGTTCCTGAACGGACTGGTAGGTAAGACGTGCCTCGTCGTCGCCAAGGAAGGCCTCCACTTGGGCCAAAAGGCCTTTATAATCGGAATCACTCGCAATCGTTTCGCAAAGTTCCCGTGCTTTTGACATCACCGCTGAATCGTCCTCTAAAAGGTTCATGTGCGGGACATACGCCCGACCATCGCAGGCCGCAACCGCCGATTTATGGTTTATTTAAAAACACCAATCCCATCTTCTTCGAAAAAAGGCCCATCTTGGTGGCGTTCT
This sequence comes from Akkermansiaceae bacterium, assembly GCA_047629805.1. Classification (GTDB taxonomy): domain Bacteria; phylum Verrucomicrobiota; class Verrucomicrobiia; order Verrucomicrobiales; family Akkermansiaceae; genus SW10. The sequence goes on from JBLHUR010000001.1 coordinate 120,087, forward strand.
ACCCATAGATCTTTCTTCCATGAACACAAAATTTGGACTCATCACCGCTGCCTGGGCCCTCAGTTGCGGCACCGCTTTCCTCATCGGGCGGACTTCCTCAGACACCGCGGAAAAGGCCGACCAGGCCGCTTCCTTGTCCAAGTCCCCCGTCTCCAGCTCACGCGGCGCAAGCCGGGGTGGAGCTGCCGAGGTCGACAGCGGAAAGAGAACCCGCCGCACCACTTCCCGATCCTCCGGCCGCACCACCGCCCCCAGTGAAGCCCAACTCGAAACCCTCCAAGCCAAGGTCCGTGAGCTCAAAGACATGTCAGACCCCATCGCACGGGCCGAGGGCTTTCTCGAACTGGTCCGCAATCTCGGGCCCGATGAATACCTCAGTGCCCTCGCCGCCTTTCGCGAAGGAGGAATTAACAACGAGCAATTCGGCGAATACCGCCTCCTCCTCACCGCTTGGGCCAAAGTCAACCCGCTCGAAGCCCTCGACTACGCCAAGGAAAATACCGGGACCCCTTTTGCCCGCCAAACCATCCTCACCGCCTGGGCTAAAAACGACTCCGAAGGGGCTGTTACCTGGGCTCGCGAAAATTTCGATAATGAAGGCGATGAAAACCGCGCCAACCCTTGGATGATCGGCGTGATCGAGGGCATCGCCTCCTCCGATCTCGGTCGGGCCACCCAGCTTTTGGAAGAACTCCCCTTCTCCCGTGGTCGCGGCGAAGCACTCGAGGCCGTCTTCACGGAAGTCTCAGCCGGTGGCAATGAAGACGCCAAGCTCTGGGTCGCACAACTCACCGATCCCAAGCTCAAAGAAGGGGCCGCCGCCCGCCTCGCTGGCGAACTCGCTCAAGAAAATCCCCAAGGAGCTGCCGAATGGGCGTCCTCCCTTGGACCGGATGTCATGAAGCGTTCCGCTGGCACCATCGTCTCAAACTGGGCCGAGGCCGACCTCAACGCCGCCCGCACCTGGGTCGCGGGCCAGTCGCAGGATATCATCGCGGCCTCAGGTCCCTCCCTCGTAGAAAAGATGATTCAAAAAGAAGACATCGCCACCGCCTCCGCCTGGCTGGCTGACTTCGAAGGAATGCCCGAATTCGATGACAGTGTCCGCACCTTCGTCCGGAATTCCGCGCAGGAACAACCGGAAGTTGCGGCAGACTGGATCATGAAGCTTACCAACGAAAGGGACCAAACCGGAACCTTCCACCGTATCCTCAGAGGCTGGGAACAAAAAGACAAAGCCGGAGCGATGGACTACATCAGAAATAACCCCGTTCCCGAAAGTATCGCCAAACGGGCTGGCATCATCGAGTAAGCCAATTAAACTCCCCCCATGAAAAAGCTCCTCGCTACCCTCACTCTCCTCGGAGTTCTGGCCTCCCTCATCACTTCCTGCAATAACGGCCCCAAGGAAGGCAAGATCAAGGACGACCAACCGACCGACAAAACGAAACACGAACTCATCACCCTCGGCGGCGGTTGTTACTGGTGTGTCGAAGCAGTCTTCCAACAGCTCGATGGAGTCATTTCCTCCACCTCCGGCTACATGGGTGGCCACATCCCAAATCCCACCTACGAGCAGGTCGCCGGAAAATTCTCCGGCCACATCGAAGTCATTCAAGTCGTCTATGACCCAGCTGTTATCTCGACCGAAAAGATCCTCGAATGGTTCTGGAAAGCCCACGACCCCACCAATCCCCTCGGCCAAGGCGGAGACCTCGGAGAGCCCTACACCAGCAATATTTTCGTTCACTCCGAAGAACAGAAAAAGATTGTCGAAGCCTCAAAAAAAGCAGCTCAGGCAAATTACAAAAAGCCCATCGTCACCAGAATCCGGGACGTCAAGGAATTCTACAAGGCAGACGAAGAGCACCAAGACTACTACTTCCGCAAAAAGGGCGAGAACCCCTATTGCCCAAACGTCATCACGCCCAAGCTCAAAAAGCTCAACCTGGATTACTAAGGAACTTTTTCATTGGCTCTTTCCCGTCATCATCGCTTCACTGGGGGCATGTTAGACGGTTACCATATGCCACGCTCCGCTCGCGATGAATTGGAAGGGATTGCCTACCTTCCCCGGCTCCTCAACAAAATCCGACTTCATTACGCCGACACTCTTCATCCCGAGTTCCGGACCAATCTCGGACTCGGGATGGACCTCTGGACCTGCCAGTTCCTCGGCATCGATTACCACGACTTAGAACGCGAAGTCCACGCAGGTGCGACCGACGAGCAAGCCCTCGCCTGGGCCCGCAAAAACGGAGTCACTCGACCCGATCACGAAAAGGCCTGGTTCTCCGCCTACCTCAAAACCCGAGGCTTCCGCGATGACCTCGCCGGCCGTCTCGCCAAGCGTAAAAAGGAAGATCCCAAGACCGATCGCGACGACATTCTCACCTTCATGGACTACATCGAAGTCGACGAAGGCCGCAGCATCTAAAAAAATCACCGTCATGAACGAATTCCATTACCAGGTGCCCTTCCCCCTCGGTCCAGATCCCACCGAATACGAAAAAATTTCTTCCGACTTCGTCACCCTCGGTGAGTTCGAAGGACAAGAAATTCTCAAAATCGATCCGCAAGCCCTGAGCCTGCTTTCCAACGAAGCGATCAAGGCCATCTCCTTCAAACTTCGGACCTCGCACCTCAGACAAGTCGCAGCCATCCTCGACGACCCCGAAGCCTCCGAAAACGACCGCATGGTCGCGCTCATGCTTCTCAAAAATGCCGAGATCGCGAGTCACGGTATCCTCCCCGGCTGCCAGGACACCGGCACCGCCATCGTCATGGGCAAAAAAGGCGAACGCGTCTTCACCGGAGTCGACGATGCCAAAGCCCTCTCGGCCGGCATTCACAAAACCTACCAAGAGGAAAATCTTCGCTACTCCCAAGTCTCGCCAAAAACGATGTTCGAGGAGGTCAACACCAAGACCAACCTCCCCGCCCAGATCGACCTCTACGCCACCCCCGGCGCAGAATACAAATTCCTCTTCATGACGAAGGGCGGAGGCTCTGCCAACAAGACCTTCCTCTATCAGCAGACCAAATCGCTTCTCAATCCCGAAAGCCTCATGGAATTCTGCATTGAAAAAATGCGCTCCATCGGCACCTCGGCCTGCCCTCCCTATCACCTCGCCTTCGTCATCGGCGGAACGAGCGCCGAAGCCTGTCTCAAAACCGTCAAGCTCGCCTCGGCCCGCTCCCTCGACGAACTCCCTACCGAAGGAAATGAACACGGACAAGCCTTCCGCGACCTCGCACTCGAAGGCAAACTCCTCGATGCCGCCCGCAAAATCGGCATCGGCGCCCAGTTCGGCGGCAAATACTTCGCGCACGACGTCCGCGTCATCCGCCTTCCCCGCCACGGTGCCTCCTGCCCCGTCGGACTCGGCGTCTCCTGCTCCGCCGACCGACAAGCGAAAGCCAAGATCACGAAAGACGGCATCTTCCTCGAAAAACTCGAAGACAATCCCGGCCAATTCATCCCTGATGAATTCCGCGATTGGAAATTCAAAGGCGTCAAAATCGACCTCGACGAAGGGATGGAATCGACTCTCGCCACCCTCTCAAAATATCCCGTCACCACTGCCGTCTCACTCAGCGGTCATATCATCGTCGCGCGCGACAGCGCCCACGCCAAGCTCAAGGAAATCCTCGAAGCGAAAGGCGAATTCCCCGACTACTTCAAAAAATATCCAGTCTACTACGCCGGCCCCGCCAAAACCCCCGAAGGCATGGCATCCGGCTCCTTCGGCCCCACCACCGCCGGCCGCATGGACCCCTACGTCGACCTCTTCCAGGAAAACGGAGCCTCCATGGTCATGCTTGCCAAAGGCAACCGCTCCCAACAGGTCACCGACGCCTGCAAAAAACACGGCGGCTTCTACCTCGGCTCCGCCGGTGGCCCCGCCGCCCTCCTCGCCAAGGAACACATCAAAAGTCAGGAGGTCGTCGACTTCCCCGAACTCGGCATGGAAGCCGTTTGGAAAATCAAAGTCGAAAACTTCCCCGCCTTCATCCTAGTCGATGACAAGGGCAACGACTTCTTCCAACAAATCAGCCAGTGCCCCGTCCACTAGTAA
>JBLHUR010000002.1:0-112095 GCA_047629805.1 Akkermansiaceae bacterium
GGGATCTCTACCTCTTCCCGACCACTCCCGCAACTCCACACTTCACAGCTTGGCCACTTCCCCTCAAACTCCCACCCGTGATCAAGTTCCTCCACACCCGCATTCGTGTCTCCGACCCCGCCGCTTCCATCGCTTTCTACGAGAAAGTCGGCTTCGAGCTCGGACAGCAAAAAAAATCCCCCCAAGGGAATGAACTCGCCTTCCTGCACCTCCCAGGCAACGAGCATTTCCTCGAACTCACTTATTCGCCCGACTACAAGGTCGAATTCCCCGAAGACCTCATCCACACCGCCGTCGGCGTCCACGACATCATTAAATACTGCGGAGACCTCGAAAAAGCTGGCCTCGAAATTTGGCCCTCTGGCTGGCGCGAAAAATTCTCCTCCGGCGAACGTAAAATGGCCTTCATTACCGACCCCGACGGATACGAAGTCGAAATCCTCGAAGTCAAATAATATGGAGCTCGGCCGTCCCGGCCTGAGCCCCCTCAGCCAAGCCCCAACAGCAAAATCACCAAATCACCAACCCTTTGCACCTCCTCATCGACAACTCCAACACCCGGACCAAGTTCGCCCTCGACCACGATGGCGAGCTTTCTTCTTGGCGTGCCACCATTCCCACCGTCGATCTCAATCCCACTACTCTAAACGAGGCCCTAAAAGGCCAAGAAATCACCTGCGCCACCATCTGCTCCGTCGTCCCAAAGGCCGCCGACACCATCGAGGCATACCTCCAAGTCCCAACCCATCGCGTCTCCTACCGATCTGTGATGCCCATCACCATCGACTACCCCAAACCCGCCCAAATCGGAGCCGACCGGCTCGCCAACGCCACCGCGGTCTTTCTCGAGTATCCCTCTCCCGCCATCGTCATCGACTTCGGCACCGCTGTCACCTTCGATGTCATCTCGGAAAAAGGGGCCTACCTCGGTGGCGTTATCGCACCCGGCACTGCCTCACTCCGCGACTACCTCCACTCCCAAACCGCCCTCCTCCCTATCATCCAACTCGAAGAACCCACCTCCGCCATCGGACGCAGCACCGAAGATGCGATGCAAGTCGGGGCCGTCATCGGCTACCGTGGCCTGATACGCGAAATCCTCACCGCAGTGGCCTCGGAGCTCGGAGCCCCCCCCACCATCATCGCCACCGGAGGGGATGCCACCCTCATCAGCGCTGGCCTAAATATCATCCAAGCCGTCGAGCCAGACTTGACCCTTCGCGGAATCCAGTTCATCGGACGAGCAAGTCACGATTTTCACAAATGAGCGTTTCCAGCTCCATCCAGATCTTCTAACATCCTAAAATCTTATGAGCGACGTTCCTTTGGCCATTGGCATCGATTTCGGCGGAACATCGGTTAAGACCGGTGTTTTGTATCGCGGAAATCTCATCGAAGAAGCCCCCCGAATCGACACCCAGGAATTTGAAGCGGCTACCCCGCTCATCCTACGCATTCACGAAACCATCCAGGACCTCCGCGCCAAGCATCCCGGGATCGCAGCGATCGGCGTCGGCATGCCCGGCTTTGTCGACTTCCCCACCGGCATGGTGCACAACCTCACCAACGTCAAAGGTTGGAAACGCATCTACCTTAAGCGCGAGCTCAACGAACTCGCCAAGCTCCCCGTCACCGTCGAAAACGACGCCAACTGCATGGCCTACGCGGAGTGGAAACGGGGAGCGGGCCGCGGCTTGCACCACCTCGTCGCCATCACCCTCGGCACCGGAGTTGGAGGCGGCCTCGTCGTTGATGGTCGCATGGTCCGCGGAGCCAACTTCGTCGCAGGCGAGCTAGGTCAGACTTCCATCGACTACCAAGGCCCCGATGGTGCCTACGGAAATCGCGGATCACTCGAAGACTACGTCGGCAACCAACAAATCACCGACATGGCCTTCAAAGCCTACACCGATGCGGGCAAAAACATGGAACGTAGTGACTGCGAACCAGCCCACCTCACTACCCTCGCCCTCAAAGGCGACGCCATCGCGCTCGCCATCTGGGACCGCGTTGCCAAAAAACTCTCCTCCGCCCTCATGAACTGCTGCTGGCTCCTCAATCCGGAAGCCATCATCATCGGAGGCGGAGTCGCCAAAGCCGGATCCCTCCTCTTCGACCCGCTCGAAAAGCACCTCAGCTCCCAGCTTAGCCCCGCCTTCAAAGAGAACCTCCGCCTCCTCCCCGCTCGCTTCGGAAACGAAGCCGGAATCGTAGGAGCCGCCACCCTAGCTCTCGAAGAAGCCGGCTTCAACGTCGACGACTAAGGAGCGTGGATGGGATGCCCCTTGGGGACATTCCCGTCCTCAACCCAGCTCAAAGCTCTTCCAACTCCACCCAACTCCGGCATCCCCCGTACTTTTTCGCATAAGAAAACACAATCGAAGTCGCCAACTTCTCCACCTCCACATAAGCCACGTGGATACTCCCCGACGCCATCCCCTTCCCCTCCCAGAAAAAACGATCCCGAATCGTTTCCTCCGTCCAAATATGCTGATCACCCAGCGCCGCCACTTCTTCCCAATCGGTCAAAGTCAAGGCCTTCGTCACCTTCACCTTCGCGGTGATCGCAAGCTCTTCCCCGATCTCCCACTCGGGCTTCGCCACCACCCCGGGAGTCTTCACAAAATCCCCCTGCGCATGAAAACGCGTCGGGAATAAAACAAACTCCTCATGCGCAAAAGAAAACCCCTCGCGCCCCTCGTGAATCCCGCCCTTACGAAGAATCAGCGACTGCCGTCCCTCCTCCAGCGCCCGACACACCACATCCCATTCTTTGAAAGCAATCATGCTTCGAAGAGACCCTAATCTCGAAATATTAAAACCCTAAACTCTGTTGCCGATCCTCCTTTCTTCCCCTAAAAATACCTCCATGGCCATTGCCAAAGATTCTTACGAAATCTGCCTCCGCTGTGGAGAATCAAACCGCGAAGGCACCTCACGCTGCCAAAAGTGCAAGGCACCCCTCGACACTTCAGCCCGCGATCACCCCTGGGAAATGAAGACCGCCAACCACCACGCCTACGCAGCCGCCACCAGCCCCAAGGTCAAGCCCATCATCTTTTGGGGAGCTTGGCTTTTTTTTGGCCCCTCAGCTCTCTATGCCATCTTCCTCGTCTACCTCACATTCGTCTTCGATTCGCCTCTCCTCAAGTTTGACTTCGATACATTCGTTGCGCTCGCCCTCCCCCTCGGCTACGGCCTCATGGGCACTCTGGTCAGTCACCAAAGGATACCTTGGAAAGAAGCCCTCATCAGAATTTCATCCCTAGCTTCGAGCTTCTTTAGAGTTTCAAATTCTAGAATTTAGGGTTTCCTCCCAACGTGTCGGATATTCAAAGCTCCATCCTCCCCCTAGGCGATCTCACCCTCCGGGAAGGCGGTCGCATTCCCTCCGCCCAACTCGCCTATGCCACTTGGGGCACCTTAAACGACGACCAGTCAAACGCCGTCCTCCTCTTCCATGCCCTCTCCGGCACCCACCACGTTTCCGGACATCATCCCAGCGCGCCAAATGGCTCCAACTACTGGACCGAGGAACTTCACAACGGCTGGTGGAACAACATGGTCGGCCCCGGCAAAGCAATCGACACCGACCGCTTCTTCGTCATCTGTGCCAACTACCTCGGCGGCTGCTACGGCTCCTCCGGCCCCGCCAGTATCAACCCTGAAACCAACAAGCCCCATGGCTCCAGCTTTCCCAACCTCAACGTCGCCGATCTCGTCGACGCCAACCTCCCCCTTCTCGATCACTTCAGTATCGAAAAGCTCCACGCTGTTGCCGGACCCTCCGTCGGCGGTCTCTGCACCCTCACCTTCGCGACCCGCCACCCCGACCGTGTCAGCACCGTCATCCCCATCGCCAGTGGATTCCAAACCACCGTCCTCAACCGCCTCATTCTCTTCGAGCAAATCCTCGCCATCGAGAATGACAAGCACTTCAACGGCGGCGACTACTATGACGCCGAGTTCCCCCGCATCGGCCTCGCCCTTGCCCGCATGATCTCGCACAAAACCTTCGTCCACCTCGACACCTTCGAACGCCGCGCCCGCCGCGACCTCGTCAACGAGGAGGAAATGCTCTCTTGGTATCAGGTTCGCGATACCTTCCAAAGCTACATGCTTCACCAGGGGAAAAAGTTCACCGAACGCTTCGACGCCAACACCTACCTCCGCATCATCGACATGTGGTCGCGCTACAATGCCGTCTTTCAAGGTGACGCTGACTCACCCGGAGAACTCTTCGCCCGCTGTAAAGAAGCGGGTCACAAATTCCTCGTCTTCTCCATCGACTCCGACTTTTGCTTCTACCCCGAAGAACAAGCCGAGCTCGTCGGCCACCTCGAAGAAGCGGGTGTTGAAACGATGCACATCACCGTCCATTCCGCCAAAGGGCACGACTCCTTCCTCCTCGAGCCCGAGCTCTACACCCCCCACATCCGCGAACTCCTCGCGGATTAAAATCAATACTCAAACGCGATTGCCTCACGGTCATTTCGCACCAAGAGAATTCGCCCCGCCACCACCGGATTATTCCAAGTCCGGTGTTCCAACGCGTCAAACTCCCCCACGATCTTCTCCTCCTCCGAGCTGATCTCCACGATGGAGATCCCCCCGTTCTCAGTCTGCACGATCATGTGATCTCCGACCCCGAGAATTTGCCCGTGCCCAAAATTACTCCCGCGCCACCTCAGGCTGCCGTCCTCTAAATCGAGACACACCATCCGGCCCTCATTGAGCCCAAAAACATTACCGTCCTTCACCACCATATTGGCAAACTTCGCTTTCAACTTTAGCGTGTGCCACATCTCCTCCGCTTCGTATCCCTCCCCTGATTTCTTAATCTGGATTCGATGAGTCCCGTAGCCGTAGCCGCTGCTCGTGATCACAGTGTCATCCACAATCATCGGCGACGCACAATTCCCCTGCGAATTCCCAATCGGGAACGACCATAAAATCTCCCCGCTTTCGATCTCATAACCATCGATCGATTTCTGCTGAAACGCCACCACCTGACGCTTCCCGGCCAAAGTCGCCACCACCGGCGAAGTGTAAGACGAACTGTAATCCCCCGACCGCCATACCAAGTCGCCGGACAAAACATCAAAGGCCGCTAAGTTCCCCTCAGCCTCCTTCCCCAAGGTCACGATCACCTTTCCATCCACCACCAGCGGAGCGTTACTCTTCGCCCAAGTTGGGACGCTTTGACCAAAGTTCGCCAAAACATCCTTCCCCCAAATCACCTTTCCCGTCCGCGCATCAAGACAATTCAAAATCCCCGTGGCCCCATAAGAAAAGACCTTTCCAGCCGCCACCGTCGGAGTCGAACGCGGCCCATCCCCACCCATCGATTCTTCAAAGCGAACATCCTCCTCATGCACCCAAACGGCGTCCCCTGTTCTCAATTCATAACAGATCGTAGTCTCTCTCTCTCCTCGCTGCTCTATCGTATAAGCAAAGTCACCCGCCACCGAGAACGCCGACCAACCCTCGCCAATCTGCTTTCGCCAAAGTTCCTTCGGTTCCGACTCATGCCAGCCCTCAGGCAAAAGCTCCCCCGAAACCCAATTCTTCATCTCAGCCCCCAGAAAACGAGGAAAGTGCTCCGCCCCCTCCGTCGCAATCAGCGTCCCTTCCTTCGCAACTTCACCCACAAGTTCAGGCATCTCCTTCGCCGATTCCTTCCCCCAACGCCACGAAAACTGCGGAAAGAATCCTCCAGTGTGCCCATCCATCTTCACGAGAACAAACAAGGGAAGCATCGCTACCATCCCAAGCAGTCGCCCCTTCCATGGCAACCGGCTCAAAAAAAGCAACCACACCAAACCCACCACAAACACGAGGATCACAAACAACAAATCAACCGCCCCTCCCGCTCCCTTCTCTTCAAAAAATGGAACCTGCCTCAACCCCACCCAAATCAAAGCCAAGATCCCCGAAAGCCAGATGAGGAGCTTCCACCGACAACATTTCTTGGGATTTGGAGAATCAGCCATGCCGGATCCTACTCTCGAATTCCCAAGGCTCAAGCTCACGCCGTGACAAGGCGTGCCAAAAACCTCCTAGGTCGTAGGCCTTTTCAAAAAAGGTCCCCCCCTGTTCCTTTAAATCATCTCAAGCCCGCGCATTGTCTTGGTCGAGGAGGCGAACTTATCAGCATCGATCCCGAGTCGATGGAGCATTGAGAGGAAGAGATCAGGCAGTGGATGATTATTGACCCTGTCAAAAGCGAGGTGCTGACCGTGCTTGAACCCTCCTCCGGCGAAGAGCACCGGCAAATTACTCGTGACGTGCGAAGAGGCATTCCCAAGATTACTGCCGTAAAGAATCATGGTCCGGTCCAAGAGTGTTGTTTGATCTTCCGGCGTCCCCTCAAGCTGACCAATAAGACCATTGAGAAGGCGCATGTGCTCAGTATCGATACGAGTCAACTGAGCCATTTTACCGGGGTTCTTGCCGTGGTGGGAAAGGTTGTGATAACCATCGCTCACCGATTTTCCATTCACGGTGATGGCGGGCGATGAAACCGAATCGAGCATGAGCGTGATCATGCGGGTGGAGTCGGTCTCGAAGGCGAGGTGCGCCAGTCGATACATGAGTTCGGTCTTTTTCATGTAGTCAATCGGATCCCGGGGATCGCTTGGCTCGGGCACATCAGTTTTGGGCTTGGGCTTCCCTTCCCACTCGCGCGCTTGTTCAAGCCGAACCTCAAGCTCACGAATTCCAGTATAATATTGGTCCAGGCGTTCGCGATCACGATTTCCCACCTTCTTTTTCAGTCCCCCCACCTGCCCCGCGACGGCATCCATGATGGAGTTGCCCAGAGCAAGCTTCCGCTGCTGTTCCGCGATGTCCTGCGGGTTGCCTTGGAGGAAAAGCTTCCGATAAAGACCGGAGGCACTTTGCTCGGGCGGGAGTTGCACCCCCGATCCGGTGAAGGAGAGAGAACGGCTCCCGTTTTTAATATTCACCCCGAGAGTCAGTGAAGGAAAACGCGTGAGGTGGCCAATCCGCTCAGCAACGTATTGGTCGAGGGAAATAGTATTGCGAAAGCCACTGCTCGCAGGACGCGGCGCGGCAGTCAGAAAACAAATGTCGGCCGGGTGTCCGCCATCGACGTCAGGGTGCGAAACTCCGCTAAAGACGGTGAACTTATCCCGATTTCCCGCGAGCTGTCTCAGGTAGGGCGAGAGAGCATAGTCGAATCCCGTTTCCGTAGGGAAAAAGTTGCCCGGAAGGAGGCCGAGATTATTACAGATTCCGAGGAAGCGACGTGGCGGGACAAGCTGAGCCGCCTTCGCAAAAGCGGGAGACATTGAGTCCAGCAAGGGTAATCCCAAAGTCACGCCCACTCCCTTCAGAAAGGAACGACGAGAGAGAGCTGATTGGGTGGAAATATAGGGGGCCTTCATGAGAAAATTATTTGGAACGAAACAGCGGGGATTGAATGACTTCGTGAATGAGGGTGCGCAGACCGTAGCGGGATTCTTGACACTTGTTGAGGATTTCTTCGAGCGCCGGGCGATCGCTAAATCGCACGGTCGTTCCAGTGCCATAAGTAATGAGCTGGGTCGCGATGTTGCGGGCAATCGCGCGCTCGTCCTGCAAGATGAGCTTTTTGAACGAGCGAATCTCGGTGAAGGGATCACCATTCGCCAGCTGCCCCGTCGAATTCACGGGCAACCCTAAGTGGTAGGTGAAGGGCTGACCATTCTTGCCGAAGCCTTTTGCCACCTCTTTCTTGTCCCCAAGAGCGCGATAGCGATCACGCCACGCTCCCAGAATATCGAATGATTCGAGGGCGAATCCAGGTGGGTCGATCTTGACGTGACAGGTATTGCAGCTGCTCGAATCCCGGTGCATCTCAAGCTGTTCCCGGATTGTTTTGGCACCCCGGATGTCGGGCTCGACCGCCGGAGTTCCGGGCGGCGGTGGCGGGACCTTCTGCCCGAGGAGACGCTCAAGAATCCAATTCCCTCGCAGGATAGGAGAGGTCGTCGTTCCATTTGCAGTGACTTTTAGCACACTGGCTTGAGTCATGAGGCCTCCTCTTGGCGAACCTTTTGGGAGGGGTACTTTTTTCAAAGCCACGCCATGCACATCGGGAATACCGTAGTGCCGGGCGAGGCGTTCATTGAGGAAGGTGAAATCACTATCGATGAGGTTCTTCGCCGGGAGATTGGCTCGCACGAGTTCCGCAAAAAAGAGCCGGGTCTCATCGAGGGCTGATTCGGTGAGCAAGTCATCGAGGTAGTAGTCGGGATAGAGCGTGGAATCTGGCGAGGTCCCATTGATCTCACGAAGGTCGAGCCACGAATCAAGGAAAGCATTGATAAATTGCTCAGATTTCGAGCTATTCAGAAGGCGGTCAACCTGATTTCCAAGGGTCGCGGCTTCGGCCAACTTCTTGTCATCGGCAAGCTTACGAAGAGCGATGTCAGGCGCAGAATTCCACAGAAAGTAAGACAGGCGCGAGGCAAGAGAATGATCATCCAGAGTCCCAACCGGCTCCTCAAAACAAAGAAAACCCGGGGAGCATAAGACGGCTGTATACCCTGCAATCAAGGCATCAGAAAAGGTGCTCCCGGTCGAAAGAGCCGATTCAATCACAGGAAGAAACTGCTCGGTATCCTCCGGCGTTGCAGGCCGTCGATAGCCCTTCGAAATGAAGTTCGCGAGGAATTCTCTCGATTGCGCAGGAATATCCTTCGGCGTAAACACCCCTATCTTGGGAACCACTCGCGGACGGTTGATCGAGTGAGTCCCGAAGAGAAGTTGATGCCCGGCAGGCGGCCAAAGATCGTTGAATGGTCCTTCCACCTCCAACCATCGATACGCCACTCCAGGGATCCCTTCGGGAGTGGCGAGAGGGTTGTGAAAGGGACCGGGAGGACGTGAACGAAAGAGGCGCGCGGCATCGGGCCCAATGATTTCCCCTCGCTTGAGATGGGCTTCGATCTCGACCACCTTAGCTTCCGGAAAAACATCCACCGAGGCCAACTTCCGCTGACTCCGTCTCGCCATCGCATAAAGACTCACCGGCTCATCACGCTTCCCTCCGGAGGCTTTGCTACGATCGGCATCAATCCAATTTTTCTTCTGAATGGCCCCTGCCGTAAATGAATACGCCATCAAGCGAATCTTGTAGAATCCATCGTAAGGTGCCTTGAAGCGATCGAAGCGCGGCTGGATGGGCTCATAGCTACTTGCAACGACCCCGAGAGCTTCGAGTTCCCGTGTTTCGGGATCACTTTCCCCCACCGTCATAGGCTCCTTCTTCTCAATCACCCCCGGCTGGGCCTCCGTTCCCAGGAGAGGAATCATAGCACGATAAGACGAGTGATTAAACTCATTGAAATCAACCCGCCCCGCCATCCCAGGCTGCTCGCGGGCATAGAAACGCCTGATCTTGTTTTCATGCTTCCCATTCCCCGGAGCAATGACGGCGCGGAGCGCATGATCGGCGGCTTCCATGTAGCGCGCCATTTGCACATGGGAAATATCGAGAGCTTCCCCCGACTTACTAAAACGATGGGACTGGCCATCTTCAGGGAGAATATCTTTGAGATCGAGCCAGGGAGCAGAAAGAAGATCGCGGACGGTATTCTCATATTCGTGACGGTTCATGCGCCGCCAAGTCGAACGGCCTTGGACTGCGTCTCGGGCGATTGCACCTTCGGTCAAAGACCTCGTGATCTCCTTTAAAAAGGGCTCCCTCTCCACGGCCGGTGGCCTCTTCTTTTTCTTTGGCGGCATTTCTCCGCTTGCCAGCCGATCGTGGATCTTAATCCAAGTCTCCGTGTTTGCAGAATCATCGAAATCTTGCGCCAGATCCTCGAGATTCAGACCACCTTTCTGCGTCGCGCCATCATGACAATCGAAACAGTGCTCTGCGAGAAAGGGCGTCAGCTCAGCCGATAGAAATGACGAAGCGAGCAGAGACCCTAAAAAAATTACTTTGGAACAAGAAGGAAGCATTGGAGATGACTCAAATCCATACGGCTCCGAGTATTGGGACTCTTTCAGAACCAAGAATACGCCCCAATAGAAAAGCCCTTCATCCTAAATTCAAGAGATCGTTGATTTCATCCTTCACCGCCGGTTCTGAAATATCCCGAATCTCTTCCAAATAAGGACGCACCGGACCACAAACGGAAGGATTTGCTCTCATAAAGCTCCAGAGCTTCTGGCTGGCTTTCATAGCACGGGCTTCCTTCTTGGCCGCGAGATCTTGTAGAAGCTTACTCAATTCTTTCCCATGCTCTGGAGAAATCCCATCAGCGCCCCAATTCACGGATCGGAGGCGTTTCCACAAAGGGTCTGAGCTCATGAAAAACACTAATCAATTCGTGACACTTTGAAAGCATGACCCGCCTCTTCCGGCAAGAAAGTCTTGCCTCAATCCCCTTCCAAGGGCATTCCAGAGGAGTTATGCCATCCCAACTTGACAGCCTGAAAGACTTTACAACCGTCGTTGCCGACACTGGTGACTTTGCCTCCATGGAGGAATACAAGCCACAGGACGCTACCACCAACCCTTCCCTCATCCTCCAGGCTGCCAGCAAGCCCGAGTATAAATCCATCGTCGAAAAAGCGGTTTCCGAGAACAAGGACTCCGGACTTACCGGGGCCGCTCTCGTCGAAGCGATCATGGATCGTGTTCTCATCCTCTTCGGCGTCGAAATCCTCAAGATCGTTCCCGGTCGTGTTTCCACCGAAGTCGACGCCCGTCTCTCCTTTGACAAAGACGCCACCATCGCCAAGGCCAAACAACTCATCGCCGCTTACGACGCCGAGGGCATTTCCAAGGACCGCATTCTCATCAAGATCGCGTCCACTTGGGAAGGCATCAAGGCCGCCGAAGAACTCGAGAAAGAAGGCATTCACTGCAACCTCACTCTCCTCTTCGCCTTCGCCCAAGCCGTCGCTTGTGCCGAAGCGGGCGTCCAACTCATCTCACCTTTCGTCGGTCGTATCTACGACTGGTATAAGAACGACACGGGCAAGGAATACTCCGGTGACGAAGATCCCGGCGTCCTTTCCGTGGCCAAGATCTACAACTACTACAAGAAGCACGGCTACAAGACCGAAGTCATGGGCGCTTCTTTCCGTAATGTCGGTCAAATCACCTCCCTTGCCGGTTGCGATCTTCTCACCATCTCTCCCGGACTTCTCGAACAGCTTCAAAATGCTGACGGACCTCTTGAGCAAAAGCTCAATGCCGACGCGCCTGACAGCAACCTCGACAAGATCTCCTACGACGAAAAAGCCTTCCGCTTCGAGTTCAACGAAGACGCCATGGCAACCGAGAAAACAGCGCAAGGGATCCGCGCCTTCTCCGCTGACATCGTGAAGCTCGAGAAGCTCATCGAGTCCATGGTCTAAAGACCTCCCCCTTCTTTTCAAAAAGCCCGCATCGCCTGATGCGGGCTTTTTTTGTAGCCTGATTCCGATGAAGTTCATCCTCCCCATTTTCACCTTGGTCCTAGCTGCCTTACTCGGGTATTTTTTGCGACCGACCGTCGAAGCTCCAAAAATTCCCCATGAAGTTTTGCGACCAGCGGTCGTAGAACGAAAGATCTCCCACGAAAAGGTGACCTTGGCGGGCCTCAGCTCCGTGACCGGAAACGAATTCCCCTTCTCCACTGTCATCGAAAAGACCTGTGGCGTGAAAATTCTCAAGTCCACCCCAAGCCACACCCCTCTCCTCGCAGCGATCGAAAAAGCTGGCCTCAAAGTCAGCGAAATCATGAGCCGCCCCGATTCCCCGGCCCGCGAAAAACGCCGCATCAACGAAGTCTCAGCCCTCTTCGAAGACGCCCTCCGCATAGAGCTGGATTTTCACCCCGACTTCTCCTGCGACTTCCCAAAAACCAAAGACGGAGAGGCCCAGCGCTCCGGCTACCCCGACCTCCGCCTCAAACATCTCCCCACCGGCACCATCGCCTACCTCGACCCCAAACTTTTCGAAGCTAAATCCATCAAATCCAGCTTCCGCACCTTCTACTACGAACCCTCCGAAAAGCGGTCGAAAGTCACCGAAGACGCCCTCCACCTCCTCATCGGATTCCCGCACGATGGCAAAACAAGAGCATGGACCTTCGCAAAACCCCACCTCGTGGATCTTTCAAATCTCACCGTCACTTTGAAAACCGAATTCTCAGCCTCAAATAAGGACGTCTACGGACGATAAGAATACGCTTAACAGACCGGAGCTTTCAACTGACCCTCCCCGCGGACCCGATACTGATAAGACGTCAACTCGCGGAGTCCCATTGGTCCCCGCGCGTGCAGCTTATCCGTCGAAATCCCAATCTCCGCCCCAAAGCCAAATTCCTCGCCGTCACTAAAGCGAGTCGAGACGTTGTGAAAAATGCAGGCCGAATCAATCGCGCCCATGAACTTTTCAACAGCCTCATCATTCGCGGTCACAATAACCTCAGTGTGCTGAGAGCTGTATTGGTTGATGTGATCGATGGCCGCTTGCATCGACGGCACCACCTTCACCGACAAAATGTAATCGAGATACTCCGTGCCCCAATCCTCCTCCGTCGCCGCTTTCGCTTCGATCAATGAGCAGGTCTTTTCATCACCACGTAGCTCGACATTTCTAGTAACCAGAGCCGCCGCAACCTTCGGCAAAAACTCCGCCGCAATCGCCTCATCAACCAGGAGAGTCTCAAGAGCATTGCACACGCTCGGCTTCTGCGTCTTGGAATCCACGACGATGCCGATCGCCATTTCGAGATCTGCCTCGGGATGGATATAGGCATGGCAAATTCCATCGTAGTGCTTAATCACGGGCATCCGAGCCAGCGAAACGACCGCTTCAATGAGTCCTTTTCCGCCGCGTGGAATGATGAGGTCAAGATACTGGTCCATCCCCGCCATCACCGCCACGCTTTCGCGATCAGTAAACGGAATGAGCTGAATCGCCCCCTCAGGAAGCCCCGCTTTCTCACCACCCGCCTGTAAAGCATCCGCAAGCGCACGGTTCGAATGAATCGCTTCCGAGCCACCCCGAAGAATCGTGGCATTCCCCGACTTCAAACAAAGCACCGCCGCATCGCTCGTCACATTCGGACGACTCTCATAGATAATTCCAATCACGCCAATCGGAACACGAAGCTGCTGAATCCGAATCCCATTCGGCCGCTCCCACTCACCCAAAATCTCCCCAACCGGATCAGGCAAGGTCGCCACTTTTTCGACACCCGCCGCCACCGCTTCCAAGCTAACTTCATTAAGCCGCAAACGATCAAGCATCGCGGGAGTCAATCCCTTCACCTCACCCGCCGCGATGTCCTTGGCATTGCCCGCCAGAATCTCCGCAGCAGCCTCCCGAATCCCCCCCGCCATCGCGCGGAGAATCTCATTTTTCTTTTCTTCAGACAGAACCGCCAGCGAAAGAGCCGCAGCCCTCGCTTTTTTGCCCATCGCATAAACTTGATCTTTAATTTCCTCGCTCGTCATCACTCCTTCTGAATAAACATTTTCAGAGCAAGAAGAGAGCGTTAAAGTTTTACTCGCTTGGTTTCACCAGAAATTTCTTCGCCGCCCCAAGATATCGCTGCCAATCCCACGACGTGATATCGTGTCTCCCTTCGCGCAGATGATAGCGAACCTTTCCTGCGCCAACCGCATTCCCCGCGGCCGGCATTTCAGCAAGCGTTTCACCCCAAGCCGGAGCCGCCATTTTCAGCGCCAAAAACTCACCCTCCGGATCGGCCCAATCGTCTTTTGAAGCACTCGCCACATAAACCGAACGGGGCGCGATACAGGCAATCAACTGATGTTGATCAACCGGCAGACTTTCCTCCTTATCGTCGTATTTCCTGAAATTTTTCGCGAACCAGTGAGGAAAAACTTTGTTAATTCGTGCCACTGTTTCCCCGTGCTTTCGCTTACTTAAAGCGGCTCCTCCGCAACCGGAATCGTTGGAAATGGCCATCGCGAACTTCTGATCAGTCGCCCCCGCCCAAAGCGCCGTCTTCCCAAGTCTCGAATGGCCGATCACCACAACCTTCGCGGCATCGATTTCGGCAACCTTCTCCAATTGCTCCCTCACCTGGCTCAAGCCCCACGCCCATCCCGCAATCGTGCCCCAACTCGTCTCATCACGCTTCTGCGGAAACAAGCCATGCACCCCATTCTTAAAGTCATCATCCTTGTCGGGATCAAAATCCGCGCAATGAATCGTCACCAGAGCGAACCCGGCATTGGTGATCATCTCAACCGGCCAACGCGTCGCCGCCTTTCCACGGGGCTCGTCATTCGTTTTGGTGATCCACTCATCCCCTTCAAGCGTATGATTCCCTCGAAAATTCAAACCCAAAAATGCCGGGACATCCTTCTTCCCCGCAGGGAGATAGACAAGCGCCCGCGCCTTCAAAGAACCAGCCAGCGTCAGAACATACTCGCGACGATCAACTCTCCCATCCAAGATCTTGCTCTCCCGATCCAGCTTCCACTCGCTCGAAATCTCCGCGGTAGGATTAATCCCGTAAACCTCTCTCTCAAAGACTTTGATCGTCGCCAAGCGAGCCTCAGGAGACCACTTGACCGGATCAGAAACAGTTTCAGCGGACATCAGAGAAGCGGTAAGAAAGAACAACCATGGTTTCATTGCCACCATTAAGCCCCATTTCACAAATGGCACAAGGAAGGACACTCTCTCAATCAACACCCACCTCACGGCGATCACGAAGAAGGGAACCGCGATTTGCAATCGCGATCCGATAGACCAACCAGACAAGAAAGAGCGAAATCAGAAAAAACCCACCCAAAAACAACAAGAGCAAGATGATCCAAGCCTCATCTGAGATGGAATCCGGCCAAAACATACTCCTGCTGAGAGAGACCTATCGCTCAAGTAATACTTGATCTCCCAGCACCACCATCTCCACGGATCCCTTCAGCGTCTTATCCAAAAACGGCGTATTGGAACTCTTTGACTTCATAAACTCCTTCGTGAAAGTCGTTTCCTTGTTCGGATCAAAAACGATGAGATCCGCCGTTTTCCCTTCTGCAACTTCAGCAACTTCAATCTCCATCATACGTCGCGGTTCAGCGGAGTAACGCTTCACAATCAGATCCCATCCGAATTCTCCCGTCGTAATAAAACGGTCGTGGAGTGAAACGAGAGCCGTATCGAGCCCGGTGATGCCATTCGGCGCGTCAACAAAGGCCTGCGACTTTTCAAACTCGGTATGCGGTGCGTGGTCGGTCGCGATGATCCGAAAAACCCCATCCTTCAATCCCTGTAAAAGAGCCGCATTATCCTCGCGGGTCCGCAGCGGAGGGTTCATTTTATAGTGCGTGTCGTAGTCCCCAATATCCTCGTCCGCGAACATAAGATGGTGCGGAGAGACTTCACCCGAAACCTTGGCCCCGCGCTCATCACGCCACCAACGAATCGTCTCCATCCCAATCGCCGAACTCACGTGCTGAATATGCAAAGTCGCTCCCGTGGCATGTGCGAGACGGATGTCGCGATCCATGCAAATTTCCTCCGCCAAAGCGGGTGTGCCTTGAATCCCAAGACGATAACTCACCGGTCCTTCATTGAGCGCACGTGGCCCGCATAGTTGCGGGTCTTCACAGTGACTCGCAAAAAACATTCCAAACTCCGTGCCATACTCCATCGCTCGCTTCAGCAAAGCGGCATTCGGAACAGCATCGCCATCGTCCGTTAGCATCAGAATCCCCGCCTCCTTGAGCCCTGCAATCGGAGCCATCTCAAGTCCCGCCCGGTCAACCGTGATGCACGCCGAAGTGTGCACGGGAATACGACATTTCTTCCCCGCTTCGAGCACGCGCTTCACCACGGTCGGTGAATCAATCGAAGGCGAGGTATTTGGCATCATGACCACTCCCGTGATTCCCCCATTAATTGCCGCTTCCGTGCCATCGAGAATGGTCTCCTTCTTTTCCTGACCCGGCTCCCGAAAATGCACATGGGAATCAAACATTCCCGGCATGATAATTTGGCCGGAACAATCGACCACACGGGCGTGATCCGGTGCATCCATCACGCCAACGGCTTTAATCGCGCCGTCGACAATCCAGACGTCGGCACGTTGCGGGGCTTCATTTTCTGTGGCGACTTCACCGCCTTTGAGGAAGAGATTCATAAAATTAGGAAACTTGTGGTTTGAGGCCAAAAAGGACCGCCATTCGGGCCGCGATCCCATTTTCGACTTGTTGGGAAATAAGACAGCGCTCGTAGTCGAGAACTCCGTCGCAAAGCTCAACGCCCCGATTAATCGGTCCGGGATGCATCACATAGATGCCCTCGTCGCTCACTCGCGCCAAGCGCTCCTCGGTGATGCCAAAGACCGAGTGATACTCGCGGTCACTCGGGTAGAAAGGTGCGTCCTGCCGCTCTTTCTGAACGCGCAAAAGATAGACCGCATCCGGTCCCCACTTCATCGCTTCATCGTAGTTCGTAAATCGACGAAACCTCGTTTGCGGAACCAAACTCCCGGGCCCGCAAAAGGCCACTTCCACCCCTAGCTTTTCGAGAATCGTGCTCGTCGAACGTGCCACGCGACTATGGAGAATATCGCCCATGATGACGACCTTGCGGCCCTCCATCTCCGGAAAAACTTCCCGTAGGGTGAAGGCATCAAGCAAAGCCTGCGTCGGATGCGCGTGCGCTCCGTCTCCCGCATTGATCACCGAGGCATTGGTCTGCCTTGCAATCGCCGCCGGTTGCCCGGCGAGCCGATGCCGCACCACGATGTAGTCCGCGCGCATTGCTTGCAGAGTATCGATCGTATCGCGAACTGATTCCCCTTTCATCACCGACGAATGCGGAACATCAAAGATTGTCACATCCGCCGAAAGTCGCTTCGCCGCCACTTCAAAAGACGAAAGCGTCCGCGTGCTGGGTTCGTAAAAAAGCATCAGGACCGTCTTCCCTTTCAGGGCCGGTACCTTCTTCACCGAACGAGTAAAGAGATCCTTAAAAGGAACCGCCTGATCGAGCAGATGAATGATTTCCGCGCGGTCGAGTGAGACAATATCGAGGAAATCTTTACGAGCCATGGTGATGAAAATTATTGAGAGATGATTTCGACCGACTCCTTACCGTCGGTCTTTTGTAAACTGACATCGACACGGTCCATGCGATTGGTCGGGAGAGTCTCCCCGACAAAGCGCGGCTCAATCGGGATTTCGCGATGCCCGCGGTCGATCAAAACCGCCAAATCAACCTTGGCCGGGCGACCATAGTCAAAGAGCGCATCCAGCGCCGCACGGATCGTGCGACCGGTAAAAATGACGTCGTCAACAAGGACGACATGCGAGCCATCAACCGGAAAATCAATTTCACTGCTCTGAAGGGTGGGGTTGCTGCTCAGATGTTCGTAGTCGTCGCGATAAAGCGAAATATCCAGCACCCCGAGCCGAACCTTGGCCCCCTTCTTTTTCAAAACCTCAAAGACCCGCTCGGCCACTTCATCGCCCCGGCTCCGAATCCCCACGAGATCCACTTCATTCCCCTCGGCCGCGAGAAAAATCTGATCCGCCAGACGGGCGATCGCCGTCGAAATTGCGGAGGGATCTAAGGCTATGCTCATTTCGTTCGCTTTCGATGATACGGAGAATGCCCGTGGTGTAAAACAGGAACAAAAGAATTACAGGGCTTAATGTCATTGGGCGATCAGATTAATGCTTTGCATTTTCCTGGAGTAAGCGGAGTCGTTCCAGTGCGCTGCCGTCTTTGATCACTTCGCGGGCTTTTCCCAAACCATTCTCGATGTTATCAGCGAGTCCGGCACAGGCGATCGCCGCAGCGGCATTCAGGATGACCATATCGCGTTTTGGACCCTCTTCTTTTCCTGAAAGAATCTCTTCGAGAATCCCGGCATTCTCACGGGCATCGCCCCCTTGCAGGTCCTCGACTTGGGCGACTTGAAGACCAAAGTCACTCGGACTGACTTCCTCGTCAACCAAGCTCTGATAGCTCCCTGACTTACAAATCCGGGTCGCTCCCATGAGGCTCATTTCATCGACCGAGCGACCATCCGCCGTCGATCCATTCACGATCCAAGCACTATCACGTCCGAGACGCTGGAGAATCTCGGCAAAGACCGGGCAGAGTTTTTGATCAAAGACCCCCACTAACTGGCACTCGGGGTTCGCAGGGTTCAAAAGAGGTCCGATGAGATTAAAGATGGTCCGTTGACCCTGCTCGGCAAGCATCTTACGAACCGGCACCACTGCTTTGAAAGCAGGATGATATTGTGGAGCAAAGAGGAATCCGACTCCGGCCTTCTCTAAACAAGTCCCTACTCGTTCCGAAGGGAGATCGATTGCAATACCCAATGCCTCCAGGACATCAGCACCACCGCTTTTTGAGGTAATCCCCCGGTTCCCGTGTTTCACGACGATTCCCCCTGCCGCCGCGACGACAAACATGCTCGTGGTCGAAACATTGAAGAGATCAAGCTTGTCCCCTCCTGTTCCACAAACATCGATTGTCGGGCCTTCGAAAGACTGACCAAGAAAGGATGGCTTCACCGCTTTCTCCAAAAAGACCGACACGAACTCCGCAATTTCAGCAGCCGTTTCGCCTTTTTCAGCGAGTGCTTTTAAAAGTCGCGCCTTCTTCTCAAGATCTCCTTTTTCATCAAGGAGAAACTCCGCCGCAGTAGCAATCTCGCGAGGTTCCAGCTCTTCCTTGTTCTCAAGATGGTGAATTAAACTGTCCATAGTCTGAGACTAACACAAGGCGTCACGGCATCCAAGCAGTTCAGGAAGAATCGGCACAAGGTCAATCATCGGCAATGACGCCGTCCTTGATTGTGAACACACGGTCGCCGAGGCTGGCCAGACTGGTGTCGTGAGTGACAACCACGAGAGTGGCATTTTGCTCCTCCACCACTTTCATCAATATCTTCATAATCTCATCTCCGTTTGCCGAGTCGAGATTACCGGTGGGTTCATCAGCGAAGATCATCGAGGGCGAATTCACGAGCGCGCGGGCGATGGCAACGCGTTGCTGTTCTCCTCCAGAGAGTTCAGCGGGCAGGTGATCGACTCGCTCCGCCAGGCCCACTCGTTCGAGTGCCGCCTTTGCCGCAGCTTGATCCGACTTCCCTCCGATGAGACCAGGCACAAGAACATTCTCGATCGCGGTGAGTTCAGGAAGGAGGAAGTAATTCTGAAAAATGTAGCCAATCTTCTCGTTGCGAAGGCGAGCCTGATTCGCGGAGGAGAGACTGTAAAAGTCCGTCCCATCGATGAGAATCTTACCCCGATGCGGTTTTTCAAGTCCCGCCAAGGTATACATCAAAGTGGTTTTACCAGCACCGCTAGGGCCGCAGAGGAAGATTTTCTCACCCGCCTGAATGTGCAGATCGATCCCTCTGAGGACTTCGATCTCTTTCTTGGCGAGGGTGTAGGAACGGTGGACTTGCTGGGCTTCAATCATCTGGTGCCAATACTTTCAATGGTTTGGAAGATGGCCGTGATCATGAGGTAGGCCATGGAGCCAATCAAGACCGCCATCACCAAAAGCACCGCCGGCATAATGAGTGCCATGATGGCTTGGAGGGAATTGTTCAACTCCTTATCAAAGCGGTTCGCCGCTTTCCGCAACGATTGCGCGATATTTCCGGTCTGCTCACCCACCGATACCATGTCGATTAAAAGGGGCGAAAAGGCCCCCGATCGACTCAGCGAAGCCGAGAGCGTTCGACCATCCCCCACCCATTCCAACATCTCCGTGAGATGCTTCTTGAGGTAGAGATTGGGTGTGGCGTCTTTGGTGAGTTCGAGCGCGCGCAGAAGCGGTAGTCCGTTCCCAACCAAGTTGGCCATGGTTTCGAGAAATTGGACGTAGAAGCGATGCTCGACGACACGTCCAAAAAGCGGGATCTTTAACTTCATCCGATCCCAAGCCGGGCGATTGGCCTCGTTGTCCTTCCAGGCTTTGAAAAGAATGAGAACGGCCGCGATCACCAACACGATCACGATCCACCACTTGGTAAAAAAATTGGAAGCTCCCATCAGAAGCTTGGCCCCGAGAGGAACCTTTCCACCCGCACTGTTCTCGATAAGGCCGGTGAGCTGCGGGATGAGTTGGGTAATAAAAACGATGCCTACCCCGATACCCGCAAGAACGAGGAAACAGGGATAGATCAAAGCGAGAATGACCCGACCTTGTAGCTCTTGGAGAGTCTTTAGGTAGTGAGCCTGACGTTCCAGAATGGTATCGAGAGCACCACTGGCCTCACCTGCCGCGGCGAGATTACAATAAAGAGAACCGAAACTCGGACTGACTCGGCGAAGAGCGACCGAGAAACTATTACCGTCACGCACAAGTTGACGGATTTTGGAGGAAACCACCTTGAGATTGCCCAGCTCCTGACGATTTTCCATCGCTCGGAGAGCCGGCTCAAGTTGGAGACCTGCCGCCAACATGTCGGAAAGCTCTTCGGTAAAGAGAACGATCTCACCACGCTTCAGCTTAATGGGACCATCGGGAATGACGTCCTCTCCCACTGCCTTCGCCGCCTTTCCGGGAGCGCTTACGGCTTTTTTAGCAGCACTCTTTTTCGCAGGCGCGGCGGCATCCGCTCCCATATGAATCGAGACCGGTTGCAGACCTTTGCGATCAAGTTGACGTAATGCTTCTCCGCGGTCTCCCGCGTCGAGCGATCCGGTTACGACCGATCCGCTCGCACTTAATGCCTTATATGTAAAACTGGCCACCTTACTTGTTTCGTTTTTATTTTAAGTGCTCGAGGCAAGGTCAGTTGCCGTGACGGAAGCGACCTCTTCGATTGTCGTGATTCCCTTCATCACCTTATGCCAACCATATTCCCGCATCGGAACAAAGCCATCCTTGATCGCTTGTGCTTTCAAGATAGGAGCTGCGGCACTCTTTGCGACCAACTCTTCCATCTCATTTCCGATTAAAATCACCTCGTAAATCGCAAGTCGTCCCGAGAAACCAGTATTACGACACTTATCACATCCCACCGGCTCATAAACCTGCCCTTGGACGTCATCGGGAATCCCGAGGCGGTGACGTTGTCCGATCGAAACCTCCACCGGAGTTTTACAATGCTCACAAAGTCGCCGAACCAGTCGCTGTGCGAGGAAGGCCCGCACCGATGCGGCCACGAGGAAAGGCTCCACCCCCATATCAACCAAGCGGCTAATCCCGCCGAGGGCATCGTTGGTGTGGAGGGTTGAGAAAACAAGGTGACCGGTCAGAGAAGCGCGGATCGCGATCTCGGCAGTCTCAAGATCTCGAATCTCACCCAACATCACGATGTTAGGGTCGGCACGGAGAATGGAACGCAGTCCGCTCGCGAAGGTGAGACCAATCTCACTCTTCACCGCGATTTGCATCACTCCTTCAAGCTTGTTCTCCACCGGATCCTCAATCGTCACGATGCGCGTGTCGGAAGTATTAAGCTCACTCAGGAAAGAGTAGAGGCTGGTCGATTTACCCGAACCAGTGGGTCCGGTAATCAAAATGATTCCGTTGGGAAGACTCAGGATGCTTTTGATCTTATCGAGGACCATGTCCTCCATTCCCAAGAGCTCCACATTGAACTTCTCCTGGTTCAAAAGTCGCAAACTTACCGACTCACCCTCAACCGTAGGCACGGTTGCGACACGAACGTCGATGGAACTTCCCTCGAACTGAAGGTTAATCCGGCCATCCTGAGGGAGACGGCGCTCGGCAATATCGAGCTTCGACATGATTTTGAGACGAGCAATCACAGAGGATTGGAGCGATTTAATCTGATCTGGCACCGCGATATCAACCAAGCCACCATCGATCCGGTAGCGGATACGGAGGTTATCAGCAAGCGGCTCGACATGAATATCGGTCGCTTTTTGATCCAGAGCTTCCCGGATAATTTGATTCACAAACTTCACCACGCTGGCCTCTTCGTCCTCGATCTCATCAATGACACTGGCCTCATCCTTATCGAGATTATCGAGATCGAGATCACGGCCTTCTAAGAGCTTCTCAAAAGTATCAGCACCCACCCCATAGAGCTTGCGGAGGGACTCATGAACCCGACGGCGCGAAGCCATGTGCCACACGATTGGCAGATCAATCGCCTGGGCCGCCGCTTGACGGGCCATAAGATTGAGCGGATCATACGTGACCATATGCAAGCGAGCATGCTCGCCCTCTCCCTCGATCTCGATCGGCAAAACGCGGTGCTTCAAAGCAATCTGCGGACCACAAGCGGTGCGCAGCGGTAAGGGGCTTTCGACAGGAGGAATCTCCGCCAGCCACTCCATGTGGAGGTCGCCGGAAAGATGCTGCATGTAGGGCTCCTCATCGACGAGCCCGCTATCTAGAATATCATCGACAGGAGAGCCCTGACGCTGGCTGGCATCTTCGACCGCTTCCTGTAGGGCGGTAAGATCGGTGCAGCCGGTTTCGCGGGCAGGCTTAATGAGAAGCTCGGTCATAAGTTGGGTGAGTATTGATAAAACGAGCGAGGTGGGAAGATCTGTCTGCGGGAATGTTGGGTATTTGAAACTTTTCGCAAGCCGAGATGATTTCCGTTGCGAAATGATCACCTCGCGCCTACTCTCCCGCGTCTGCCTCATGCGCCAGATGTGGTTAATTGGCCGACCCGATATTATTAATAATGGGGGTGGCCCCGGAGGACTAATGTCGCGCCTTTACTGGAAGGCAGCGGTCCGATGGATACCCCCAACCTCGAGCTTCGGGAAAGCGGCTCATGTGCCACGGACGGTGAGGCAGATTCTAAAAACCCCGCTCTTAAACAGAGCGGGGTTTTTTTGGGTTCATGTGACTTTCTCCTCTTCCCCATCCTGGAACTCCCTTTTGAAAGTGAGTAAACTTCGATTTTCGTGGCCCCCTTTTCAGGGGTGTGGAATTCTCTCCTCCAACCCAAAGATCGTCATGCCCCGTCTCGTTACCTTACCCCTCCTTCTCCTCCTTCAAGCCGTATGCCCTTTACTTGCCCAACAAACTCCTAAAAAACCCAACATCATTTACATCCTCGCCGATGATCTCGGCTACGGTGACTTGGGTTGCTACGGGCAAGAAATCATCAAGACCCCCAATCTCGACCGCATGGCCGCCGAGGGCCTGCGCTTCACCCAGCACTATTCCGGCAGCACGGTTTGCGCCCCTTCACGCAGTTGCCTTCTCGAAGGAAAACACACCGGCCACACCTACGTCAGAGGAAACGGACAGCTTCAAATGCGTCGTGATCCCCATGATCCCATCTTCCCAGCCGCTCTCCAAAAAGTGGGCTATCATACCGCCCTCATCGGTAAGTCCGGGCTCGGTTGTAATACCGATGACTCCGCCCTCGTCCTCGACAAAGGCTTTGACTCCTTCTTTGGCTACACCTCACACACCAACGCCCACTTCTACTACCCGAAGTATCTCTGGCGAAATACCGAGAAGGTGGCTTACCCAAATAACACCCTCCACGAGGGCGACCATTACTCTTCCTCCGTCGTGACCGCAGAGGCCCTCACCTACATCGAAAAACAAAAGGACGGTCCATTCTTTCTCCACCTCGCGCTTCAAGTCCCCCACGCCAGCCTCCGGGCCAAGGAGGAATGGAAAGAGAAATACCGCCCCATTCTCAAAGAGAAACTTCTCCCCGAGCGTGAAAAACATCCCCACTACTCCTACGAGCGCGAGCCCAAGACAACCTTCGCGGCCATGATCTCCTACATGGATCACAACGTCGGCCTCCTCCTTAAAAAGCTCAACGAACTCGGCATCGCCGAAAACACTCTCGTCATCTTCTCCAGCGACAATGGCGCGATGGCCGAAGGTGGACATCAGCGGGGCAGTTTCAACTCCAGCGGCCCCTTGCGTGGAGGAAAACGCGACCTTTACGAAGGCGGGGTTCGCGTTCCCACGATCGCCTGGTGGCCGGGTCAGATCAAATCGGGCCGCAGCACCGACCATCCATCCGCCTTCTGGGATATCTCACCGACCGTCCGGGAGCTTTCCGGTGCTGAAGTTCAGGCCGACACCGATGGCCTTTCCCTCGTTCCCACCCTCCTCGGCAAGGGCGAACAAAAGAAGCACGACTACCTTTACTGGGAATTTTTTGAAGGGGGCGGGAAGCGTTCCATTCTTAAAGGTGATTGGAAGCTCATTCTCTACAATACCAACAAAGACGCCAACCCACGGGCTGAGCTCTACAATATCAAGGAAGACCTCGCTGAGAAAAAGAATCTCGCTGAAAAGAACTCCGGCAAAGTTGCGGAACTCATCACCCTCATGGATACAGCACGCACACCATCTGAGAATCGTTCCTTCAAACTGAAATCCGAGAAGTAACCGAAGCCATTTGGTCTATCTTACCGGAAACCCGCCGGACTTAAATCGGCGGTGTTGCTCCTGTAATTCCCAACGATTCCCCGAATTACCGAGCACGTCGTTCTTGATCGAAAGCGTGCTCCACCTAAGAGCTTCAGGCCGATTTTGACGGGCGAAGTAAATCTCCCCCATCGTATCGAGGTAGGCCGCGGAATGTGGATTCATTTCCAAGGCAGTCTTGAGATAAGCCTCAGCCTCGTCGAGCTGGCGGTTCGCACGGGAGGCGAGCCAAGCGAAGTTGTTGTAAACGTTATCGTCCTTGGGATAGAGCTCGATGTTCTTTCGGCAATGACGGGCTGTCTCCGCAAAGAGTTGGTTATGGAGCTCGCTCAGGCCCACTTCACGGAGGAGGGGGAAGAGTTCATTTGCAAGGTAGCCATCGCGGGGCAGGATTTGATGCGCACGGGAGAAAGCCGCAACCGCTCCGACAATGTCCCCTTTTTGCATCGCCACGGCACCACGGGCCACGAGGATCTGGAATCTGGAGCGCATCGCATAGACGCCCGAGCTGACACTACGATAAATGGCATCGAGAGCGATGACTTCGCGATAGGCCAAAGTCTCCTGCCATTTCCCAAGGACGACGCTGATGGAGCCGAGTTCGTCGATCAGCCCCTCTCGCACCCCGTATTGTGAGGATCTTGTCGGGTTCTCTGTTCGCAAAAGTGCTTTACTCAGAAATTGGTAGGCCTTCGCCGTATCGCCGAATTGTAGGTGATGCTCAGCAAATTGTCTTAAGGATTCACTTCCGCCATTCGATAAAAGAAGTCCCTTTTCCATGAGTTCGTCGCCACCGGAAATTCCGACCTTCTTGAGAATAAGCCCTCTTTGATAGAGGAACTCAGCGCTCGCAGATTCCTCTTTAAATTCGATTTTCTGGAAGGCCTCGGCCCCGTCCCTGATGCGACCTCCATCGATCGCCACAATTGCTTCAAGATAATGATTGGGACTACCAGCCTTCTCCAAAGCAGCGGTGAATTTCAAGAGATCCTTTTCCCGGTTTCGGGAATACAAGAGAATGTAAAGATTGGAGAGACTCCCCACCCACTCATCTTCGTTCTTCATGATGTGTTCGAAAACCTGATCACGCGCTCTCGTATATTCCGCCGGATCCACCAGGAGTCGACGAGCGGAAAAAGAAAGCGTGAGAAGAAGACGCTCGCGCGTTCCCATTCCTTCATTGAGTTCTTGGAGGATGTTGTCGAGCCAGATGCACTTGTCGCCGTATATCCTCATCAGCCCGAAAAAATCCTCGAGAGAAGCTTCATATTCGTCGATCTCATGAGCGATCGCCGTGATGGTGCTCACAGGAGCAGAGTTAAAAGTTCGCCCCGCAATGGATGCGGGATCCAGCTCGGATGACTCACGCACAAGGCCAAACAGATCCAACACACATCGCGTCGCCTTTTCAGTCTCTCCGCGACCTTCCAAAAAGTTCGCAGCACTGACTAATCGATCAAGTTCGAGACTGTTTCCGGTATTTCCTATATCCTCTCTACCTTTGCTTGTCGTCTCCTTGAGCCATACCGAAAAGCTCTCCTCCTTCCCGTCCGGAAGCCCAAGCAATTCCTGAGCTTGCACATAGTCTTCATGAGCAAGCCGGTAATCCACCTTCCCCGTGAGTTCAGTCGGCTTCAAACTTTTGAAAACCACCTCGCCATAGCCCATGCGAAAGAGGCCCATCCGCGCCGCATTTCTCTCTGTTTTCTCGTCACTGAGATAAACGAGTGCGTCGTAAGCTTCCTTCTGAGCCGCGGAATCACCGCGATGGTTCGCGAGAGTCCAATTGACATAATGACGATTAGCGAGCGTGGGATTACTGTTCTCCAAAAGTGATTCGAGATAAGGAACATGATCACCCATGACGAGAGCCGCGAGAGTATTAGCATCATTCGAACCCAGTCGGATGGCGGCCCTTCGCAAGGGCGCAGGGTCCCCTTTCACCCGCAGACAGGCAAGGTAGCGTGCCTCTTCCTCTGGGTCCTCGGAGTTCGCCAGTCGCCTGATTTCCGCATCCAACCCTCCCGTCTGATCGAGGAGGTGCGCGTAATGAATGAGATGGGAGAACTGCTGACTCAACAGGAGGTATTCCATCGCTAGATCCACCTTATCTTCATTCAAATAATCGCGAACAATCTTAGGAAGAATTCTAGAAATGATGGCATCGACCCGGATTAGAACATCTGGATTATCCTCCAGCTTTCGAAGACGAATCAGGATGTCATACTCCTCGGCTGCCAGGAGTTTCTCGATCGCGCTGATCTTTTTGAGAGTAGTGGAGCCAAAATATCGATCGATGAGCTTCGCGATCTCCGCCGGAGTCTCGGGCGTGACGCCGAGCTTCACCTTCCGGATAATGGCAGTGGCTCGCGCCGCCAGTTCTGGGTCTTCACCATCGATTAATTTCTCCAGAAAGTTGAGTCCCTCTTTCCCCTTTTCCCAAATCTCGAACGTCGCCTTCTCACGGACCCCAAATTCTGGGGAGCCGAGGGATTTACGCCACGCCTGATGCTGCTGCGACTCATCTTGGGCGGGTGCCAGAAGAGAAAGAAAGACCGTAAAAAGGAGGGTGAGTCTTTTGATCATCATAAGATTATTAAGGGTCGCTGATTTTGATCCTCGTTCAAGGATTCATGCTAGAAGTTCATCGACAAGATCCGGCAGACACTCGCCTGCCTTCCCTCGCACTGTCCGAGCGAAACTACTGCTCCCCGCTGTCTCCGCAAGGTTGACTTCGATGGTCTTCGCACCTGCGGATCGGGCCATCTCCACGAAACCAGCAGCGGGATAGACCTGGCTGGAGGTGCCAATAGAGAGAAAGACGTCCGCCGATTGCAGCGCCTTTTCGATCTCTGGCATGAAGAAAGGCATCTCGCCAAACCAAACGATATCGGGCCTCAGCCGTCCCTTTGAATGACAGCACGAACAGCGGGATTTATGATCAAGGTCGATCAAAATTTCTTGCGTTTCCTCGCAGTCCAAGCAACGGGCTTTCAAGAGCTCGCCGTGCATGTGAAGAACTTGCTCGGAACCGCCTCGCTCATGGAGATTGTCAATATTCTGCGTCACGAGAACGACCTCACCATTGAACGCCTTCTCCAGTCTCGCCAAAGCCAAATGGCCCCGATTTGGTTCGACGCCAGCGAGAAGCCCCTGCCGACGCTCATTATAAAACCGCTGCACCAGGACAGGGTCACGGGCAAAGCCCTCGGGCGTAGCGACATCTTCGATTCGATGCCCTTCCCACAGACCATCAACCCCACGAAAGGTCTGAATCCCGGACTCCGCCGAGATACCTGCTCCGGTGAGGATGACGATGGACCGACTCATTTCTTAGCCCGGTTCTTCCACCGATAAATCCACCGCCCCACGAGACAAAGGAAAAGAAGTGCACTGACAACGAGACAGTATTTGGAAATAGGAGTCACCT
The DNA here is from genome assembly GCA_047629805.1 of Akkermansiaceae bacterium. Classification (GTDB taxonomy): domain Bacteria; phylum Verrucomicrobiota; class Verrucomicrobiia; order Verrucomicrobiales; family Akkermansiaceae; genus SW10. Next base: position 27,786 of record JBLHUR010000002.1, read on the forward strand.
CTTCCACCACCCCGGAAGTGAGCAACATGCTCTCGTAGCGAGGCGAGATAAACTTCCCAAAGATAAAAAAAATCACGCTGGTCGCGAAAAACAGCCAGTCGAAAGAGTATTTACGTGATTTCATTTCCCAATGCAAAAGCGGCTAAAAATCTCCCCCAAAATCTCCTCTGTATCCACCACCCCGGCAATCTCACCGACAGCCATCAGTGAGGCACGGAGATCAAGAGCCGTCAGCTCTGGTTCTTCGCTCGCTTTGAGAGAAGTGATGGCTCGATCGAGGGCCGTGCGGGCCCGAACGAGACAAGCTTGGTGACGGGCATTCACCGCGACTGAATGGTCGCCCCAGTGAGCTTCGTCGAGAGAGAGCAGTTGCGCGATCGCCTCCTCCATCTCAGGGAACCCCGCACCAGTCTCACACGAAATCTTAAGACCTTCTTGATCCCTCCAAGAATCATGGATGAGGTCGGATTTATTGAAAATCACTAAGCGTTTTGTCCCTTCGGGAAGACTCAGTGTCGAGGGCTCGAAGGCTTCGCTGAGGTCCCTAACCTCCAGAACCAAATCAGCCTTAGCCACCTGCCCGTGGGTCATGGCGATCCCCTCCTTCTCAATCTCATCATCCGATTCCCGCACCCCGGCGGTATCGATAAGTCGCAGCGGGATGCCGCGGAGATTCACGACCTCTTCGATGGTGTCACGTGTCGTACCCTCGCGTGAACTCACGATGGCCCGTTGATACCCCAGGAGTCGGTTGAGGAGGCTGGACTTTCCCACATTAGGTTTCCCATAAATCACCGTCCTCACACCTTCGCGGAGGATGCGTCCTTGATCGGCCGTGGCGAGGAGATCGTTCATGCGCGCCCGCTGTTTCTCGAGAATCTCGCAGAGAGCCTCCCCAACCGCATCGATATCTTCCTCAGGGAAGTCAATGTAAGCCTCCAAGTGAGCAGTCGCTCCTAGTAATTCGCTACGAATTTCTTCACTGGAAATGCCCAGCCGCCCTTCCAGTTGCTCAGTGGCCGAACGTAAGGCCAAGGAGGTCTGTGCGGAGATCAAATCCATCACGGCCTCGGCTTGGGTTAAATCCATCCGGCCATTCATGAAAGCCCGCTGGGTAAATTCTCCGGGTTCAGCCGGGTGCGCACCCAACTCGATGAATCTCTCCAATATTTTGCGCGTCACCACAACTCCCCCGTGGCCTGTAAATTCCACAACATCTTCGCCAGTGTAACTCTTAGGACCGTGAAAAGAAACCATCACGCCCTCATCAAGTGCCCGCCCCTGGGCGTCTCGCACTTTGCGCAGCCCTACCATCCGGCAGCTTGGTAAATTGCCCTTGGCCAAGGCAGCGCTTGCAATGCCAAAAGCATCCGGCCCTGAGAGTCGAATCAACGAAACCGCCCCGGTGCCAACCGGGCTGGCGATGGCCACAATGGTCTTTTCCATCTTTACTTCGAGCTAGAGGTTGGAGGGATCCCCCCCAACCCCGAGAAATTCCCAGCAGATCACTTTTGACACCACCAAAACAGGAGTGGCATCACTGGACCATTGTAGAACAACCGTCACGCCCAGACTTGTAAGCCTCCCACCAACGATATCGGTCCAAGCAAGCTTCTCTAAGACCTTGCCAACCTGAGAGTCGCGCTTGACAGGCACGATGGCTATGTCCTCTTCGATGTGAGCTGGATCGGTAAGACGGTAAGACCGTGAACCGGGATCACCTTTTAAAATCGTGCTCACATCTTCACTGATACCCAAACGGAAAGTCCCTTTGCGACCAGCTACGGGATATTCGATGAAGTCGCGAAACAAGCGGTCCTTGGTTTGCACATATGTGTGCCAGTCAATGAGAAGCTCATTCCCCGTTTTCTTTAGAAAAACCCGAGCCCTGCTTGCTTCCATCTCAAAGTTCTGGCGAAAGGCCCGCGACCTGGTTTGCAAATCGGGGTCCTTAAGGGTGAGATGCGTTTTGAGATCAGTTATTGGGCTGAAAAGCTCTCCAAGCCTAAATTGCTTTGGTCGATCAAACTCGATGAGGAAAATTCCTCGGCCGGTATCCGAGTCATCCATGGGCCATTCGGAAAAGAAATCAGCACGCAGGTCCTCCTTAGGCAGGCTTCCGCTCCCGTAAAAAACCTTCATGTCAGGAATCGTTGCTTCCTTCCCAATCACATATTTCGCTTTCTCCTCAATCGTGCGCGCCATTAAAAAATTCTTCAAAACAGCGAGCGCCTGATCTTCAACACCCGTAAAAGAGGGGTCTCCGCCCGGAGTTGACGGCGAAATATTTTCTTCGGTATTACCATTCTTACTGGATTCGACACCCTTAGATTTTTGGAAGATTACCACCCCCCCCACAAGAAGTCCCAAAAAAGTAAGCGCCGCTAAACTCCAAAGAAGCCCAGCCCCTCCCTTTTTCTCCTCGTAGGAGGCATAATTCAGATCACCTGAATTCCGCTCCGACACATTCTTAGCAGGATCTGAAGCACCGCCTTGATTTCGGGGAATCGGCTGGTCAAGAGACGGAGACGTGGTGACTTGCTGGCAAACCGGGCAAGGCGCTGAAGTCGGAGGGAGATCGATGGGCACCACGATGGCCGCCTGGCAATGCTCGCACTCGAATTGTTTCTGTCCTTGGGGGCTATCCATGTCTGGGGAAGTAGAATGAAGATGCTCTTGAAAGTCAACTGGCGAGAAGTTTGCTTAATTCGTCCAAACATCGCTGGTTCTGCTCCGGAGTTCCAATCGAAATACGAACCCACTCCGGCAGTTTGTAGCCGCGCATCGCGCGCACGATGATTCCCTTCTTCAAAAGCGCCCCGAAAACAGCGTCGCCATCGCCCACCTTCACCAGCACAAAGTTCGCGTGGCTAGGAACAAACTCCCAACCATGATCTGCAAACGTCTCCTCAAAAAGGCGTAATCCAACCGCGTTATTCTTAACCGTTGCGGCAATATGCTCTTCATCCTGAATCGCCGCCAAAGCGCCCGCTTGCGCAATCGCGTTCGCATTGAATGGCTGACGGGATCGATTTAAAAGACCCGCAACCTCCGCCGAAGTGATCCCATAACCAATTCGTAAGGCAGAGAGTCCCTGCGCTTTCGAAAACGTCCGCATCACGCAGACGTCGCGCCCCTCTCGAACGTAGCGAATGACATCCGGAGCGTCGGTCAAAAATTCATGATAGGCCTCATCAAAAACCGCCACAACATGATCGGGCAGCTTTGACATAAAACGATCAATCTCCTCCTGCCCCACCAGCGTCCCCGTCGGGTTATTCGGATTGGCAATAAAAACCAAACGCGTCTCGGGAGTAATCGCTTCCAGCATCGCATCGAGATCATGCGCGAACCCCGGGTCAGGGACCTCCGTGTAATCCGCTCCAAAAAGACTCGCCATCAACTTATAAACGACAAAGGCATGCTCCGCCGCAATCAAGCCCGCTCCCGGCTTGAGAAACGAATGACAAAGCAGCTCAATAATTTCATTCGAACCATTCCCCAGGACGATATTCTCAAAGGCTACCCCATGTTTCTCGGCCAATGCCGATCTCAAACGATACCCCCCACCATCAGGATAAAGATGCGCTTTCTCGATCTCCTTCACCATCGCCTCCTTCGCTTTCGGCGACGGTCCAAGCGGGTTTTCATTACTCGCTAACTTGATGATATCCTCCGGGTTTAATCCCAGCTCGCGTGCCGTTTCCTCAATTGGTTTACCCGGTTCATAAGGAACCAGATCCGACACCCATTGATTGCCATGTCCTGTAATGCTCATAGCGCGAACCTAGCGAACTTCCCCGCCCCCGCAAGTCCGTTCAGATGGACAATTCCGACTCATCGAATCTCCCGGTATAGATCGAAGCAATTCCCCCGCTCAAGGGGTCACATTTACTTTCTGAAAAACCAGCCTTTCTAAAAAGCTCCAACATCGCCTCTCCGTAGGGAAACTCCCCGATCGATCCCGCCAGGTATTGATAAGCTTCACCCTGTCCGGTCAATAATCCCGCGATCTTCGGCAGGATTCTGTTGAGATAAAATCCATAGGGCTTCTTTAAAATTCCGCCCGGTGTCGAAAAATCCAGCACCAGCAAATGTCCTCCCGGCTTGATCACCCGGCCCATCTCCCGCAGTGCCTCCTGCCAATTCTCCATATTCCGCAGCCCAAAAGCCACCGTCACGACATCAAACTCCCCGTCCTCAAAGGGCAAATTCATGGCATCCGCCACCTGCGTTTCCTGCACCCCACTCTTCGTCGCGTGAGCCAGCATCTCAGGACAAAAATCCGTCCCCAATACCTTCGCCTCAGGGCATTTCCGCTGAATCTCCAAGGCCAAATCTCCCGTCCCCGTCGCGACATCCAGAACCCGCTCCGGATTCCAATCCCGCACAATCCGCCCGACCTTCTTACGCCACAAAATATCCGTCCCCATGCTCAAAACATGGTTCGTCAACACGTAGCGGTCCGCGATTTTCGCGAAGGCTCCTTTCACAAATTTAGGATCCTGCCCGCTCATTCTGCACTCGGAGGTTCAGGAAGAATATCGAGATAAACTCCCGGATCACTACCAGGAATCTCAACTGCTCCTACCACTTTCGCGTAAAATTCCTTCGGCCCCACTCCGCCAATAAACCCATAAGCATATCCCGCCTCCCTCTGCGCCTCCAAGGCTTTTAAGAGCAGCGCCTTCCCCAATCCCAAACCTCTCGCCGCTTCCGCCACCCCCGTCGGTCCAAAGTATCCCTTCGCCGTCGTCTCGTAACAGGCAAAGCCCAAGATCTCCTTATCTTTCGTCGCAATAAAACAAGAAATCGGCTGCCGCGAAAATGCCACCTGCACTTCGCTCACCCACTTCGGCGAAAAATGCTCACGCACAAAGTTCTCCACCAAATGTTTCTCATAAGCCCCAGGCCGCCGCAGGATCACCCCCGACTCCGCAACCCGCCCGTAAAGGTCCTGACTTTCCGGCAAGTCATACAGCCGCACCAACATGTCGATCATCTTGAAATCAGATTCACCCCGATCCCCCAAAAATCCAATCCCAATATCAGGAACTTATTTCAGCGAACGCAGCCACTCTTCCGCCATCCCGCCATCCCGCCATCCCGCCATCCCGTGATTCCGTGATTCCGTGATTCCGTGATTCCGTGATTCCGAAAGTTGTGATGGGAAAGAGCCTCCTGCCATTAAAAAATTCACGATAGCTCTCGTGCTCCAGCCCCTTCAAACTCACAAATCGATAAGTCCCGCTTTTCGACATCCTTTCCGACTCCTCCCTCAGCAAAGGATAACGAAATTCCCGCGCAAATTCTGCCGCACCCTTCCCATCCCCAATGATTCGCAAATGCGGATTCACCACATCTCCCCTCACCCGATATTCCCCACTTTGAATATCCCAAGTAAAGACCACCTGATCCAACTCACTTCCATCCGGCCCGAACCCCACCTCCACAAATCCGTCCCCCTCCTCGTCAAAGCACCGGTAGCCCCACGAGTTTGCCTCCGAATCTTTCGAGGGATGACAATTATAAATCACCTCCAACAAACATCGTGGGGAACGCTCAATTGTATCCAACAAAAACACCTGAGCTCCCCCCCCGCCACTCCAACTCGTTGCGGTGCGCGAAACACCCACGCACGATTCACCGTGACATCCATATCATCAGCTCTAAAGAGCCTCTCAACCTCTTGAAATGCCGTTTCTCCATCCCGAAGCCTCGTCAGATCAGCATCCAACTTCTCCTTCTCACCATACAAAAAAGACAACGAAAAAAGGAAAGTGAGCAAAACCCGCCTAAAGCGAGCTTTACGCAAATCCCCTCACGCTTCAAGTCAGCAACTGCGTCTGCGCCAAGAGCCGATAAGTCCCCTCTTTCTCCATCAATTCAGCATGGTTCCCGCTCTCAACAATCTTCCCGTCCTTCAGAACCAAAATCTTATCTGCGCTCTTCACCGTCGCCAAGCGATGCGCAATGATCAGGCTCGTCCGACCTTTCATCAGCTTATCCAACGCTTCCTGCACCAAACGTTCACTCTCCGAATCCAGCGCACTCGTCGCCTCATCCAAAAGCAAAATCTTTGGATCCGCCAAGACCGCCCGCGCAATTGCAACCCGCTGACGTTGGCCACCACTCAGCTTCACCCCGCGAGGCCCCACCTTGGCATCATATCCTTCTGGAAAGGCATCGATAAAGTCATGCGCATTCGCCTTTTTGGCCGCTTCGATAATCTCCGCCTCACTCGCACCCGGGCGTCCGTACTCGATATTCTCCCGAATCGTTCCACCAAACAAAAGAACCTCCTGCGGCACCACCGCCATCGCGGCCCGACGTGTCGCCACCGGAATCTCTCCCGCAGGCTTCCCATCAAAAAACACCCCGCCTTGATTCCCCTCATAAAAGCCCAGCAACAGAGAAAACATCGTCGATTTCCCCGCTCCACTTGGCCCCACCACCGCAACTCTTTCACCAGCCTTCACTTCAAAATCGACCCCGTTTAAGACCTTCGTTTCCTTCCGCGAAGGATAGGTAAAGACGAGATCCTTGGCCGACATCGCCCCCGTGATCGCTTCCCCTGACTCCTCCCGATTATCTTCAATTTCGTGATTCAAAATCTCCCGAATCCGCTCCGTCGCACCCTGCGTTTTCTGCAACTGACTCATAATATCCGGCAACGAACCCAACGAAGCTCCCACAAAAATACTGAAGAGAATAAAGTGCGTGAATTGCTCACTCGTGATTTGGCCCTTCGCCAACATTCCAGCTCCAAACCATACCACCACCGAGATCGTCCCAAAGAGGATGAAGATAATAAAGCTCACGAACATCGCCCGCGCTTTCGATCCCTTGATCACCGTTCCCAAAAACTCATCGAGCGCACTGCGATACCGCTCCTCCTCAAATCCCTCGTTCGAGTAAGCTTTCACATCGGCAATCCCTTGCACCGCCTCCTCCGCCACGATGTTACTCTGCGCAAGCTGGTCCTGCGCATCCCGCGACCACTTTCGAATCTTACGACCCACAATCGCCACCACCAGAACGACCACGGGAATCATCGCCAGCATGAAAAGCGACAGCTTCACCGAGGCTATAAAGATGAAAATCAAGCCGCCAATAAAGGTCACCGACTGGCGCACCATCTGCGGAACGGTCGTGATAAGCGTTTCCTGCAAAATTGCGAGATCCGCCGAAAAACGCGATCCCACCTCACCGGTCCGCCGCTCCATAAACCAAGGCATCGGCAAACGCACCAAACGCGCAAAAACATCCTGCCGCAAATCACAAAGGGCACTCTCGCCCGCTTTAATAAATCCCCTCACCCGCCAGTACGCCACAAAAGCCTGAATACTCAAAATAATCAGTAAGGTCGCCACGACCCGATTGATCTGCTCGCTCACCTTCCCGGCATCCACCCCCTTCTGCATCGCCTCCTGCGGCGATCCAATTAAGCTGCCTAGGTAATAGGGAAACGCCAGCGACAAAGCCCCCGTGAAAAACAAGGCAATCACCGAAGGAATAAAGATCTTCCGATATTTCCCGAGGTAGCTGTAGAGACCGAAGGTTTTCTTCCAGTCGATTCGGCGGGATTTCTTTTCCGTAGTTGGCACGCCCGTAGTGAAGCCGCCCCCGACCGTTCCGTCAAATCAGGAGCGACGTCGGACAAGGAAAAAGACTAATAACATCACCAGAACGTAAGGGAGTCTTCAAGATCATTGACTTACCCTTACCAAAAGACCTTAAACTCCGTTCGTGCAAAAAGGCCGGAGCTTATTCGTAATCATTTTGGCTCTTGGTGCCGGATCGCTTAGCGTTAAGCGCATCAGCACCTCAGGAAATGCCCAAGGACTCGACCTCCCCGTCGACGACTACGCCAGCGGACCCAAGCGCTTCTCCGCCGTCAAAGCCAAGGTGACCCCACATCTCAAAAAGTCCTTCCAAGAAAAGGGCCTCACTTGGGGATCCCCCATCTTCATTCGCGCTTTTAAGGAAGAAAAGACCCTCGAACTCTGGGTCAAGAAAGGGCAAGAATTCACCCTCTTCCGGACCTACCCCATCGCAGCCGCATCAGGAAAACTGGGCCCAAAGCAAAGCGAGGGCGACCGCCAGGTTCCCGAGGGCTTCTACTTCGTCAAGCCCCACCAGATGAACCCACAAAGCAACTTCCACCTCTCCTTCAACATCGGCTATCCAAATGCCTTCGACAAAGCCCACAACCGCAGCGGCAGTTTCATCATGATTCATGGGTCCAATGTCTCCCTCGGCTGCCTCGCGATGACTAACGCCAGGATCGAAGAAATCTACACTCTCGCCAAGGCCGCCTTCAAGAGCGGTCAACCCTTCTTCCGCGTCCACTTCTTCCCCTTCCACATGACCGCGGAAAAGCTCGCTCGTCACACCACAAATTCCTGGCTCCCTTTCTGGAAAAATCTGAAAACCGGCTACCAATGGTTCGAGGAAAAAAAGAGCCCGCCCAATGTCACCCTCAAAATTCAAAAATATCATTTTGAGTGATTTTTTTGAAGCTCGCCTTGTGCGATCCCTTCGTTAGTTTCCTGCCGTTCATTCACCCTATCGAACATGAAAATTGCACTCGTCCTACTCGGGCTCGCTTCAGCGTGCCTCGCTCATCCCATCGAATTTCACAACGACCCCTTCCGCCAGCTGGAAGAGGTCTGGCCCACGCCAACGGAATCTCGCATCGCCTCAGGGGCTCCCGGTCCAAAATACTGGCAGCAACGTGCCGACTACGATCTCAAGGTCACCCTTGACGAAAAAAAGGACCTCCTGACCGGCGACGGTCACATCGTCTACCACAACCACTCCCCGCATACCCTAAAGTATGTCTGGATGCAGCTCGACCGGAATAAGTACACCCCCGGCTCGATGGGTCACCAGTCTTCCGAGGCACCCTCTCTCGGAAAAATGCAGTTCGACTCCTTCGAAGCCCTCCTCCTTAGAGAAAAATTCGACGGTGGCTTCAAAATCGACAGCCTCACCGATGACAAAGGCGGCGCACTCAAACATCGTATCGTCGACACCATGATGCGCGTCGATCTCCCCCAAGCTCTCAAGCCCGGCCAAAAATTCTCCTACCGCGTCAAGTGGCACTACACCATCACCGACTCCCGCACCTCTTCGGGCCGGAGTAATATGGAGAAATTCGAAAAAGGCGGAAAGCTCTTCGAAATCGCACAATGGTTTCCCCGCGTCTGTGCCTACACCGATGTCCGCGGCTGGCAAAACAAGGCCTTCCTCGGCCGTGGAGAATTTGCCCTCGAGTTCGGCAACTACAAAGTCGCCATCACGGTTCCTGACAACCACATCGTCGCCTCAACCGGTGAATTAAAGAACGCTAAAAACGTCCTCAAACCGGAATGGCAAAAACGTTTAAAGGAAGCAGAGTCCGTCAAGGAACCCATGTTCGTCATCACTCCTGCCGAAGCCAAGAAGAACGAAACCACCAAGCCCACCGGCACAAAAACTTGGGTCTTCGAAGCTCAAAACGTCCGCGATTTCGCCTGGGCCTCATCTAAGAAATTCATCTGGGACGCCGTTCGTCATAAACTCACCACCAATCAAAAACCCGTCTGGGCCATGTCCTTCTACCCGAATGAAGCAGAGCCACTTTGGAGCAAGTATTCCACCCACTCCATCATCCACACTCTCAATGTGTATTCCAAGTTCACCTTCGATTACCCCTACCCGGTCGCGATCTCGGTCAACGGCCCCGTCTTCGGCATGGAGTATCCCATGATCTGCTTCAACGGACCTCGGCCCGAAAAAGATGGCACCTACTCCGAGGGCACCAAAAACGCCCTCATCTCCGTCGTCATTCACGAAGTCGGACACAACTGGTTCCCCATGATCGTCAACTCTGACGAGCGCCAGTGGAGCTGGATGGACGAAGGCCTCAATACCTTTCTCCAACTACTTACCGAGCAAGAATGGCGGGAAAATTACCCCTCCCGCGCCACCCCCCGCAATATTATCTCATACATGATCAGCGAAAACCAACGCCCCATCATGACCAATTCCGAATCCATTCTCCAATTCGGCGCCAACGCCTACAGCAAGCCCGCCACGGGGCTCTCCATCCTTCGCGAAACCATTCTGGGTCGCGAAATCTTCGACGACGCCTTCAAAGAATTCAGCACCCGCTGGATGTTCAAAAGCCCCGAACCCGCCGACTTCTTCCGCACCATGGAAGATGCCGCCGGGGTCGATCTTGACTGGTTCTGGCACTCTTGGTTCTACACCACCAACCACGTCGACCTCGCCGTCACCTCTTTCATCCGCCACAAACTCGACCTTGGTGATCCCGACGAAAAGGCCAAGAAAGCCAAAGATGAGAAGAAAGAATCCGCCGATAAAAACATCGTCGCCGAGGGCAACAAAGACATCCCCAAATACGTCGACCAAAACAAGAAGCTCAAGGATTTCTACGACAAGAAAAAGGATCCCAAAGTCACCGACAAACAACGCGATGACTTCAAAAAAATGATCCGCGAACTCAAGCCGCGTGAACGGAAGCTCCTGAAGACCAAGAAACACCTCACCATCGCCACTTTCGAAAACAAAGGCGGTGTCATCATGCCCCTCCTCGTCGAACTCCACCTCGAAAATGGCAAGAAAATCACCCAAACCATCCCCGCCGAAATTTGGAAAAAGAACCAGAAAACGGTCAGGAAACTCTTTGTCACGGGAAAGCCCGTCGTGAAAATTGTCCTCGATCCCCGCGAACAAACTGCCGATGCCGAAAAGGCCAACAACACCTGGCCACCGCAGATCGACGAAGCCCCCTTCAGCCTCAAACCGAGCAATGATTCATTTAATAACGAAATGAAAAAGGACCGCTCCAAAAAAGCCGCCGAAGCCAAGAAAAAGGCCGAGGAAAAGGAAAAGAAAGAGGCCGCCAAGAAGTAGCGGTCCCTTCCCTACGGAGGAGAGGCTCTTAGCCTCTCCTCATCACCCTCAAAGGTATGACCTGATCTCACCACAGGCATGACAAAATACCAGCTGGATCTCCCTCAACCCGAACAACCCGAATCTACTCGTTCCGTAAACGAATCGCCTCGCACACTGCCGGAAAAAGCTGCTTCTTCCGCGACACCACTCCCGGTGTCGCAAATTCATTAGTCCCGGTCCGCTTGAAGGGTAATTTACTCAGAAGCGACTCCTTCCCCACTGCCAGCAAAATACTGTCATGACGACGAATGTCCGTCACCAGAATCGCACAGAGCGCATAGCTCTGTTCATGGCAAAGCCGCTCCAGCTCAGCAAGCAACTCCGCTTTCCGCTCGACCAGCCCTTTGAAGCTCGTCTCCTCAACCTGTGACAAACTCAAGAAAAGGCCATCTTCATTAAAGTCCTTCCGATCCGTCCCCACAATAGCCTCGGCATCCCCATGTAGAAGCAAAGAACCCGAAGCAAAAAAGGCTTCCGCAAATTGATCCGCATCCACTCCCGCCAAACCGGAAAGCCAGATCAGCATTTCACCATCCACCTCAGTCGTCGTCGGCGAGGTCAAATTGAGCGTATCGGAAACCAAGCCGGCACAGAGACACAGGGCCACCGCCGGACTAGGCGCAAGATTCTTCTCCCGAAACCTCCGCGCCACAATCGTCGAAGAACTCCCGACAGGCTCGTTAATAAACCTGACCGGATCCCGCGTCACCAAATCACCGGAAAGACGATGGTGATCTAAAATCTCAACCACCTTTGCTTCCTCCACGCCCTTCACCGCCTGGGAAAACTCATTGTGATCCACCAGCGACAACCTCGTCCGCGGGGGATCCACCAGATCGGACTTAGAAAACACCCCCATCAAACGACGCGTCCCAGCCTCCACCACCGGAAACAAATCCTGCCCCGATGCCGCCACCCGACGACTAAACCGGCTCACCACCTGATTCGAAGCCAGAGCAATAAAATCATCACTGATAATGTTGCGAACCTTACGTGCACAAAGAGCCAGCTTCACCGTCGTCGCCGTATCGTGGGGACTACGCAGAATAATGATTCCCGCCTCCTTCGCTTGTGCCGCAATCTTAGCATCCAGCTCATATCCACCAGTCACCAACAACGCTCTCACCCCATATTCCACCGCTTGCTGATGCACAAAGGGACGATCACCGCAGATCACAAAATACTTCCCCACCGTCCCCTCTTCCCGGGCCGCTTCCAAACGACGCCCCACCGTATCCTGGCTCGATGCTCCCACCATCATGATAAGATCCTCTTCCTCCGTGGGTGGAACCACTCCATCCTCATCTCTTGCCCCCAAAGTCGCCCCGATGTTCTCCAGACTCGCGTGCAGCAACTTCACGTTTCGCCCATCTGTCGCCGGCGGCAAAAGAAGCTGCAAAAGGTCAAGAAAGTGAAGTAACCCTCGGACTTCTCCGCCATTGTTTAAAACCGGAACCGCTCGCACCCCGTGATCTACCATCAAACGGTAGGCCATCAAAAAGGTGTCGTCCTGGCGGACTGCAACCACGCTCTTCCGGCAAATCGATCCTGCCGTCGGACGCACATCATCCACCAGTCGTGGAGCCGGAAGCCCCGCTTTCTCTAGCACAATCTTAACCCGCGGTGGAACCTCGCCACACCGGGCCGCTTCCACTTCATTCTCGCCAAGAGCCCGCAAATACTCCGCATGACCGATCGCTGCACAAATCGCATCAGCGTCGGGATTTCGGTGCCCCATCACATACCAAGGCGGGGTCATGACCCGATCAATATTCACGCCAAAGAGTCAGGCTAAGCGCAACGAAAACCAAGCCTACAATCAAGCCTCCGAATGAAATCCCACGCCAACGCGCAGGACTCGCTGTCGCCCAACTCACTCCATCCCTGAAAAGGTAGGGCATTCCCACAAAATAGAGCCCCTTGATAATCATCAGGTAACAGAAAAGCGGCATGACCCATTGCAGTGGAGCCATCTCCAAATCCGAAGCATAAAGCAAAGGTGCTGCCGCCATCAGCAAACACAATCCCAGCGCGCGCACGAAGAGGAACTCCCGCACATACATGATCATTCCGATGCAGAAAAGCGGCACCCCAATCATCAAAAACTTCTTTGCCTTGTTAAACTCACCAAGATCCATCGAAAGACTCGAAAAAATCCCCTTCCCCGGTGGAGCCACTAAAAGCCAGAACCACACCATCCCAAACCCAATCAAATAAGTGCCAACCTGCGAGTTTCGGGGCAACTTGATCGCGATCTCCTTCGAACGCTCAGGCTTCAAAATCATCAAGCCGTAAAGAACAACCAAGAATAGTCCAAGAACGAGTCCTGCGGTGCTCAGCAAAATTTCCTGATACGGATGGGGGCCGGGTTTCATGAGCCGCCAAGCTAAGTTCCCCACCTTCACGGTAAAGGCTTAAATCATCCCAAAACCGCCATATGAATGCTTTCAGATTACCGAGAGCTTGGCGGATGGATTTCAAACCACCAATCTCCACCAATCTTCACAAATCCGAAGAGGACGAGAGCATTAAGCCCCCACAACCAAGCTAACCAAGTCAAGCTGCGTGAAAATGGGTGATGACGGCGTCCCCCGAATGGGTATTCGTGGTTTCATTCCCCGAACCCGCAAAGCCCTGCCAAAGCCTCCCCAAAGCACCTCATACCTCAATGAATCTCCGGCGTCCCGTAGAGAGTATACCCCGTCGAATCCTCAATTTTAATATCTAACAACTGACCCGTCATCCGCTCAGCATCGCCATTGAAAATCACAATCTTATTCTGACTCGTCCGCCCACAAAGAGTCTCCTTATTCGACTTACTAGGCCCCTCACACAAAACCTGCTGCACCGTCCCAATAAACTTGGCATTCTTCGCCGTCGTCATCTCATTTTGCAGAGCCAGCAGAGTCTGATTGCGCTCCTCCTTCGTCTTCTCATCCAGCTGCCCCTCCATCTCCGCCGCCGGGGTATCCTTCCGCTTCGAGTATCGGAAGATGAAGCTATTATCAAAGCCCACCTTCTTCATGCATTCGTAAGTCTCCTGAAAATCCTCCTCAGTCTCCCCCGGAAACCCCACAATCACATCCGTCGTGATCGCCAAATCAGGCCGCGCCGCCTGCATCTTCTCGCAGATCGCCAAAAACTTCTCGTTCTTATAAGGCCGCTGCATCTTCTTCAAAATCCGATCACTCCCACTCTGCATCGGAAAGTGAATGTGCGAGCAAAGCTTTGGTAAATACCTAAACGCCGCCACCAAATCATCGCGATACCCAATCGGGTGAGGACTCGTAAAACGAATCCGCGCCAGCCCCTCAATCTCATGCACCGCCTCCAGCAGTTGCACAAATGGAGACTTCCCATCCACCTTCGGAAACTCCGTCCGACCATACAAATTCACAATCTGCCCTAGCAAAGTCACCTCCCGAACTCCTTTGCTCACCAAAGCAGTCACCTCCGCGACAATATCAGCAATCGGCCTCCCCCGCTCTTTTCCACGAGTATCCGGCACAATACAAAAAGAGCACCGCATATTACACCCCTGCATAATACTCACAAAGGCCTTCGCCTGCTGCGTCTCCTTCGGAATGTGATCCTTGATCGTATTCTGACTCCCCAACTCTTCACCGGTATCCACGACCCGGGCCGAAATGACCCGATCCAGATTCACCTTCACAATCTCATCCTCCACCCGCCCCGTCTCCATCTCCGCCCCCACCTCATCCATCCGCGTTTCCAGCCGACGGCTCAAGATCGAATCCACATAATCAAAAACCCGGTGATACTTCTGCGTCCCCACCACCAAATCCAAATGCGGCACCCGCTTAAAAAGCTCCGCCCCCCGACTCTGCGCCATGCACCCCATAAAACCAAAGACGACATGCTCACGCTGGTCCCGGTATTTCCCCATAATCCCCATCTTCCCTAGAGCCTTCTGCTCCGCCTGATCGCGCACACTACACGTGTTAATCAGGATCGCATCAGCGTCCCGCTCTTCGAGGGTGAGAGTGTAACCTCTTTCAGAAAACGTCTGAGCAACCTGCTCAGAATCACGTTCATTCATCTGTCACCCGTAGGTTTTAATAAAGACCTTTGGCATCGCGCCATCGACTTAGCCCCCAATCCCTCCCTTGCCAATCCCGAAGTGAAAGCCCTTCACTCCTTTTCGTCCCTCTCCTTCCTCTGTGGTCAAACTCCCCCAAGCAAGTCCTCAAAATTCGTGACCATTGGTGAAGATTCGTGGTTCACAAATCCCCCAACCAAGCCCCAAAACCTTCTCGTTCCTTTCGTGAATTTCGTGGTTGCTCAATCCCCCCTCCACCAATCCTCTGCCTCCCTCTTCCCGGCATCAAAAACCCTCAACCCACCCCAAAGTTTAAAATTCCCTAAAAATCAACCTGCCTATACATTCCCCCACTGTGAGCACCCTATCCGACCTCGAACTCGACGCCTTCATCGAGTTCATGACCACCGAAAAGAACTCTTCCCCCAAAACCCTCGAAAACTACACCCTCGCCCTCCGCCTCCTCCCCGAATTCCTCGGCGAAAAATTCAGCAAATGGCGTGACCTCACCCCCGACCACTTCCGAGCCTACCTCTTCCAGCTCCAAAAAGACGGCCTCGCCCGCTCCACCATCCGCCTCCGCTTCGCCGCCTACCGCTCCTTTTACAAATTCCTCGTCCACCGTCGCGGCTATCCCAAAAGCCCCCTCGCCGAAGTCGAACTCCCCAAAGCCGACAAGCCCCTCCCCGTCGTCCTCACTCTCCCCCAGATCGAAGAACTCCTCGAACTCCCCATGAAGTCCGAGCTCCAGGGCCAAGCCCCCCTCTGGATGCGCGAGCGCGACGCCGCCATCCTCGAACTCTTCTACTCGACCGGCCTCCGCCTCGCCGAACTCGCCTCCCTCGATGTCCACAGCATCGACACCGCAAACGAAACCGTCCGCGTCATCGGAAAAGGCTCCAAAGAACGCCTCGTCCCCATCGGCTCCCTCGCCCTGCTCGCCATGCAAAAATACCGCAGCGCCGCCGAAGTCTGCGAAGGCCCCCTCTTCCTCTCAAAACTCCGCAAACGCCTCTCCACCCGCTCCCTCAACTCCGTCCTAAAAAAATACCTCGCCCTCTCCACCATCCCCTTCAACGTCACCCCCCACAAACTCCGCCACTCCTTCGCGACCCACCTCCTCGACCACGGGGCCGACCTCCGTTCCGTCCAAGCCCTCCTCGGCCACGCCTCCCTCTCCACCACCCAAATCTACACCCACGTCACAAAAGAACGCCTCCGCGACGCTTACAACAACGCCCACCCCCGCGCCAAATAACACTCAACCCTGCGGAGCTTTGACTTTAGTCTGAGCAGCAAATGACCAACCCTAGACAAAAACACGTCCACCCCACGTTTCCCCAAACGTGCGCTCATACGTATCCGCCCCCAAACTTTCATCCCTACTCCTCTTCCAATTCGTAATCGGCGGAGCGAGCACATGCATGTGTGGATACTTCAGCTCAGAGTCACTCTGGCTCTTTCTCCCTCTTTGGCTGATCGGCTCCATCATCTTTCTGTTCAGCGGTAAAAAACTTCACCGTTCTTCAATTTTCACCGTCGATTGGATCCTCTCATTCATTCTCCTCTCCACAATGACCTTCCTCCTTGGCCATGCCATTTCAGACATTCTCTGGGCTGGTCACGCACCAATCTTTAAGCATCTCACATTCACTCCGCTCCCATAAATCCCAATTCAGCAACCAACCATAGCCCCCCTAAAATCCCATCCCAAAAAACGTTGGATTTCTCTCCAGCTCAGATCATCCTCAGGCATGGGTGACATTCCTCCATTTTTCCACTCTCTTGAGCACGACGAACCATTCAAAAAGTGCCTCACTTGCGAACAGACCTTTCAAGAAATAGCAGACCCTTTCACCATCACGAAAGTCTTCAAGGGAACCGAATGCGTCTTCGAATACGCGATGTGCCTCCCTTGCCGCCGTAAAATGGCCGCCAGCTTCTCCGAAGATTCCCGCAAACGCATCAACGCCTTCTTCGAAAACAACAAAAACCTCGCTAACCGCACCGAGCAGCTCGGGGAATCGCGCGATCACACCGAGTGGACCCGCCAATGCGCCACCTGCCAAATCCCCCTCACCGAACTCGTCAACTACTCCGTCGCCTGCATGGGCTTCGGCGAAAGCATGGTTTACGATCCCTTCCCCATGATGATCTGCTCCGACTGCGAGCAAAAAGTCCAGGAACGCCTCTCCAAATCCACCCGCGATCAATGGGATAAGTTCATCCTCGATAACTTCGAAGGGCCACCCGCCGATGCCCTGAAACCCGACGGCGTCCCCTTCCTCGTTTGAACGGGCATCATCCATCTCAGTCTGGCCTTTCCTTTTCCCCTCCAACAATCCAATACCCCTCCCTGCCCCCAAAGCAGGCACTCAATAACCTGGTCACTTAATCACCGAATCACCGAATCCATGCCTACTAGTCCATTCCAGGTCGCCATCGTCGGTCGCCCCAATGTCGGGAAATCCGCCCTTTTTAACCGTCTGGCCGGTCGACGCATCGCCATCGTGCTCGATCAACCGGGCGTCACCCGTGACCGCATCGCGGCACCTTGCACCCTCACCGAGAACCCCTGTGAACTCATCGACACCGGTGGTATTTGCGCCTTCGATCGGGACGGCTTCTCCGACCAAGTCACCCTCGAGGCCCGCATCGCGATGGACTCCGCCGACCTGATCGTCTTCGTGGTCGATGCCCGCGCCGGCATCAATCCGATCGACGAGGAAGTGGCCCAACTCCTCCGCAAATCCAATCCCAACGTCGTCCTCGTCATGAACAAGGCCGACAGCGCGGACCACGATAATACCGCGGCCGACTTCGCCCGCCTCGGCTTCGGCGACGGCATCCCCACCTCCGCCGAACACGGCCGTGGCATGCACGATCTCCTCGACCGCGTCGATTTGGAACTCTCGCAACTCGAAGCCAAAGAACAAGCCGAGGTCGATCACGATGACCTTAAGACCGGCCTAAAAATTGCGGTCGTCGGAAAACCCAACGCCGGCAAGTCCTCCCTCATCAACGCCATCCTCAAAGACGAACGCACCATGGTCTCCGAGATCGCCGGAACCACGCGTGATGCCGTCGATATCCCCTACGTCTGGGGCGACGAACGCCACAACATCATCGACACCGCCGGTCTCCGGAAACGCTCCAGCATGGAGGACTCCATCGAGGTCTTCTCCGCGATGCGCAGCGAGCGCTCGATCCGCCGGGCCGACATCTGCCTCCTCGTCGTCGACCTCGCCGCCGGAGTGGCCGCCCAGGATCGTAAGATCGCCCGCATGATCCAGGATGAGAAAAAGCCCTGCCTCATCATCGCCAACAAGTTCGACCTCTTCCACCCCGAGGGCCAGAAATCAGCCCGCCTCGAAGCAGCCGAAGAACACATCCGCAAGGAACTCTTCTTCCTCAGCTACGCCCCCTTCGTTTGCGTTTCCGCCTTGAAGGGCGTCGCGATCCAGCACGTTTTCAAAACCATCACCCGCATCCGCGACAACGCCCAGGCCGTCATCGGCACCGGCCCGCTCAACCGACTTCTCCAGAACGCCTTCATCAAAAACCCTCCGCCCGAGCACAAGCGCCACCGCAAACGCCTCAAGCTTTTCTACGGCACCACCGCCGTCAACGACCGCTACCAAGCGATCCCGGTTCCCGAGTATGTTCTCTTCGTGAACGACAAGCACCTCATTGTCGAATCCTACCAGAACTACCTCATCAACCAGATCCAGGACAAGCACCCCACCGACGGTCTCCCCATCCCCATCTCCTTCCGCTCCCGCAGTAAAAAGGACCGCCGTGACCGCTAACTCGTTTCACCCATGGGCAAGTTGGAAACAAAAATCAGTCGCACCTTGAGCCTCGTGCTCCGGCATGACCCCGCCTCGGTCGGCCTCACTCTCGATGGCAACGGCTGGGCCAAAGTCGACGACCTCCTCGCCTCTCTCAAAAAGAAAAGCAAAGGGCTCGACCGCGCCCTCCTCGAAAAAGTCGTCACCGAAAGTGCGCAACAACGCTTCAGCTTTTCCGAAGACGGCCAAAGCATCCGCGCCAACGAAGGCCACTCAGTCCAAATCGACGTCAAGTCCACCGAGCAGCCCCCGCCCGAATATCTCTATCACGGCACCGACAAGCTACACATGGATGAGATCGAGATCTCCGGCTTGCTCAAAGGAAAGCGGCAACACGTCCATCTTTACGAAGACCCGCGCGACGCCCACGCCAACTCACAGCGCCATAAACACCCTGTCATTCTCGAAGTCGCTTCCCGCCTCATGGTAAGCCACGACTTCAAACTCTACCGCACCGAAAACGGAGATTGGCTCACCGACGAAGTCCCGCCCGACTACCTCAACCGCCAGTTCAAAATCTAATGGACGAAGCCCACTGGACCTCGATCTTCTGCGCCTGCCTCGACACTCAAGAAAAAGGCGATCCCGCCCACGATCTCCAGCACATTGAGCGGGTTGTTTTAAACACCCGCCGACTCGCAAAGGTCGAAAACCTTGGTCTCGAAGTTCTCCTCCCCGCCGCTTGGCTACATGATTGCGTTCATGTTGCCAAAGACTCCCCGCAACGCTCCCAGGCATCTCTCCTCGCCGCCGACCACGCTATCCAGTTCCTCCGCGAAAACGCCTACCCCGCAGAGAACCTCGACGCCATCCACCACGCCATTGAGGCCCACAGTTTCTCAGCGCAAATCCCCCCACGAACCCTCGAAGCAAAGGTCCTCCAAGACGCCGATCGTATCGATGCCCTCGGCGCCGTCGGCCTGAGCCGTTGTCTCATGCTCGGCGGCCACATGGGCTCCTCGCTCATGAACCCCAACGATCCCTTCTGCCAATCCCGCACGCCCGATGACGCCAACTACTGCGTCGATCATTTCTTCGCCAAACTCCTCACTCTGCAAAGCACAATGCAGACGGAAGCAGGGCGCGCCCTGGCCAAAGAACGGACTGACTTTCTCCGCCACTTTCTGGATCAGCTCAAAAAGGAGACCTGCCTCGACTCCGTCGCCGGATCGGCTTAGTGTCAGCCCAGACATGGCCGCCTCCTTGCAATCGATTTACGAAGTCTTTGATCATCAAAAGACCGACCTTCTACTTCATCTCCTCTCGCACGATGACCATTATGGAAAATCCCTCGTCTTCGTGCGCAGTCGTGAAAGCCTCCAAGCTCTTACGACCGCTTTAATTCACGCTGACCTCGCCGCCGACTCCATCTCCGGAAATAAAAAGATCGAACTCCGCGATCGCGCCCTCCGCGAACTCCTCGCCGGAGACCTCCGCGTCATCGTCGCCACCGAGGCCATCCTCCGCGAAACCGATCTCACCGGCATCGCAGAGATCATCCACTTTGATCTCCACGAACTCGATCAGGACTACCTCTCACGTGTCCAATCAGCGACCAAGGAAGTCACTACCTTCGTTTCCCAAAACGACCAACAAGCCTTGAAGGCTCTCGAAGAACTCCTCGGCTCCCCCCTTGAACGGAGGCAAGCCCCCGGCTTCGACTACGATTCCCAACCCCGCAAAATCAGGGGCCCGATCAAAAAGACGCACGCCTCCAACAAGACCAAGTCAAAGCCGCTCCAAAACAAGAAGCCTAAGCTCAAAAACAAAGGCCCCCGCCGCAAAACCGGCCGGACGAGGAAGCGGTAATTCCACGGAGCTACCCTCCGGAGCTTGGATGGCATGCCCCTTGGGTCTTTGGTCTGAATGCCCTCAACCAAGCCCCTCAACCTTTTCGTGGCTGGAATCATCCAATCACGGAGAATTTTAACACAGATTCATGAAGATTGAGATCGGGATCCTTGAAGATTACCAGACTCCCCCTCAAGCTTCTGCTCCTTCCGCTTTTTCTGTGGTTGAAAAACATCGCCCACCCACCAAACTGCTCCTGTTCCATGGCCATTCTCGACGTTCAAAATCTCACCACCCGTTTCCACACCCGCAATGGCATCGTCCATGCCGTGGAGGATGTTTCCTTTGCTCTCGAAAGAGGCGAAACACTTGGTATCGTTGGCGAATCCGGCTCTGGAAAATCCGTGACCTGCTACTCCCTTCTCGGACTCATCCCCCAGCCTCCGGGACGCATCCACGCAGGCTCGGCAATGTATGAAGGAACGGACCTTCTCAAGGCGAACGAAAAAACACTCCGCGGCATCCGGGGAAAAAAGATCTCCATGATCTTCCAGGATCCCATGACTTCGCTCAATCCTTCCATGCGTATCTCCGCCCAGCTCACTGAGCCTCTAGAGATCCACGAAGGCATGAGAGGGAAACCAGCCCTCCACCGCGCCATCGAAGCACTCGAAGAAGTCGGCATTCCTGATGCCGCAAAACGGATTCAATCCTACCCGCACGAATTCTCCGGCGGCATGCGCCAGCGCGTCATGATCGCGATGGCCCTCATCACCCGGCCCGATATCCTCATCGCCGATGAGCCTACCACCGCGCTCGATGTCACGGTCCAAAAACAAGTCCTCGACCTGATCAAAGACCGCCAAAATGAACTCGGCACCGCTGTCGTCCTGGTCACACACGACCTGGGCGTCGTCTCGCAAGTCTGTGATAAAGTGAACGTCATGTATGCCGGACGGATCGTCGAATCAGCAAGCGCCACCGACCTCTTCGCGGAGCCTCGCCACGCCTACACCCGCGCCCTCCTCAAGAGCATCCCGGCAATGCACAAAAAGGGCGAAAGACTCTACACCATCCCCGGACTCCCACCCAACCTCAACGAGGCCCCTTCTTCTTGCTCCTTTCACCCGCGCAATACTCTCGGAAACGCTTCGCTTTGTCTCACTGCCGCAGCTCCCCAACTGACCGAAATCGTCCCCGGCCACTCGGTGCAAAACTGTCCGGGCTGCCTCGCCTCATAGTTCTCATGGAGTATCAGGTCGATAGCTTCATCCTCTATCTCGCAACCGAGCGAGGGCTTTCGACCGCTTACCAACTCTCCGTCCGACAGACGCTCGACAAGCTCCTCCCCTGGTGTGAAAAAAATGGGCACAAGGAATGGCGAGACCTCGGCACCGACGAACTCGCCTCCTTTCTGGGCCATCTTCGAAAAGGTCACATCGATGCCTCATCCCTGCGTATCGCCCTCGTTCATCTCAAGATCTTCTTCCGCTTCCTCCAGAAGCGACAGCACATCGAGATCGATCCTGCCGAACCTCTCCTCTCGCCCAAAACCGCGGCCAAGCTTCCCGAAACTCTCAACGCACAGACGGTCGCAAAGCTCCTCGCTTCCATCGACCCTGAAAAGAAGCTCGGCAAACGCGACCTCGCCTTACTGGAGCTTTTCTACGCCTCGGGCCTTCGCCTTTCCGAAATCTGTGGCGCCCGGCTCGAGTATCTTGACCAGGAAGACCATTTCCTCCGCATCACCGGAAAGGGTAATAAAACACGTCTCGTTCCCGTCGGAGGAAAAGCCCTTGAAGCGATCGACCGCTACCTCACCGTCGAACGGCCCACTTTGGTTTCCAAGAAAACCTCTTCCTTTATTTTCCTCTCGATCCGAGGCGGTCCATTGTCACCGGATCGCGTGCGACAGATCGTCAAAGAACGCGCGAAGCAGGCCGGTATTGAGCAAAACATCTACCCTCACCTCCTGCGGCATTCCTTCGCGACCCACCTCCTGGAAAACGGGGCCGACCTCCGCGTCATTCAGGAACTCCTGGGTCATGCCGACATCGCCACTACCCAAATCTACACCCACCTCGATCAGAAGCGGCTCAAGGCGGTGCACAAAAACTTCCACCCTCGCGGGTGAAGAGAGGGAGAACAAGGAGGGACATCTCTCTGAGTGTCCAACTGTGCGGGCTCCCCCCTTTTTGGTCCTCGCAGCTGGGGGCTCTGGAGAGCCACCTTCCTTGGTTGCACCGCTCCTCGGAAAACACAGAGACGGACGCGTGCTCCGACTAGTCTTTCCCCTTCGTGAGCTTGCTCAGCTCCATGACTTGATGGATGAGGCGCTTACTTGCGGAGTAGTAGGTTTTTTCCTCCTTCACGAAGCCCTTTCCTTTCGTAAACCAGATCGTGCGCTTGATTTCTATTGGCCCGGATTGGCCGGTCATGACGATACGGATCGCCTTAAAAGTGCCGGCAGGAACGCGGACTTCCTCTTCACCAAAGATCCTGAACTTTCGCGTGAACAAGGCCGTCTCTACTCCGTCGCCCGCTTTAATTTCCCATTGGTCGCCAGGCTTGTTCGCCGCAGTGTAGATGAGCAAGGGCTTGCTTAGAAGAATGAGCTTACTGTCTTTCTTGGTCGCATCCTTGGAACCAAGAGCGTAGATCGCGTCTTTCTTAAAGTCACTGAATTCAAATTCCATCACTCTCCCGGAGCGGACAATTTGAAAGGTATCAAGATCCGCACCGCCGGTTTTGGCCTTCGTTTTCCCCATGTAAATCCGGGTCTTTTTAAAGGAGGCCTTTACGCCATCGGCGGTTTTCTTGACAACGACATCGTCACCACTTGGCATGGTGGCTCCGCGTGGAGCATCCACCGTAACCTGATATTCCCAGCTGTCTCCCTTGGTTAGCAGAAGCAAAGGGGCCTCGTCTGCAAAGGCAGACGAGGCGATTGAAAAAGCCGAGGCAAGAGCGATGAAGGGGCAAACGTTCATATTTGAAAGATGCCACGTCCCGCCCCTTAACGAAAGCGAAACTTATTAGCGGCGTCCGGGACGTCCGGTTCTACCGCGAATCTTTGATTGCGTGCTGCTCGAATCGGTCCCAGGGGCAACTTTCCTTACTGGGATAACTCCACCTCTGGAATCGGGCTCTTGATACCGGGGCATCGTTCCCGGAGCTGGCAAAACACCGCTGTTCTGTGGGAAAGACTGGGCGACCTCATTGGTATGCTGTGAACTCTGCGAGTAGTCGTCACGGAAGCCATTCAGCTCCGTCTGCGTCTTGAGAATACGCGGCTGGATCATGATGATCAGTTCAGCTTGGTTTTTAGTATTATCAGTGCTTCCAAAGAGTTTTCCAATTCCAGGGATCTTACTCAGAATAGGGATGCCACTGTTGGTTTCATTTTCAGAGGTTGTGATGATACCACCGAGGATGACGGCAGAACCATCTTCGACCGTGACGGAGGTCGTGAGCGACTCCGTGTTAATGTCCGGCACAATCAATTCACCGATTGTGCGGTTGGCCCCGACAGAGTCACGCACCACCGAGATCTCCAAGGTGATTTGGTTGTCAGAGTTGATGAGAGGCTGGATCTCAAGTCCCAGCGTGACATTCAGGTATTCGACATTCGTGGTGGAGGTACCATTGTTGTTAAAACCTTGAGAAGTGCTCGAAGGAACCGCAATTCTTTTTCCGGAAGAAAGCGAGGCGACGCGGTTATTACGAGTCGTCAAGGTGGTTCGCTCAAGAGTCTTAAACCTCGTCTGTGTTTCCAAGGCATTCACGAAGAAGCCAAAGTCGTCATTAATGGCTCCATAGACTGAGACCCCGTTACCGGCACCGCCATTGGCAGAGAGAATATTTCCGAGGTCTCCCAGGTCAGTGGGGTTCAAAACTCCATTACCAAAGCGAGCGAGGCCACCAGCGGCAAAACTGCTTCCAGTCTCACGAATCGCCCGGGCCAGATCGACTCCAAAGTTCAAGCCATCTCCGATGGTATAACTCCCAACGACTGACGAGAGAACCACCTGCTGGGACTCGGTATCGAGGTCCTTAATAAGGTCGCGGACGATCTCGATGTGGTGAGGCGGGCCGTTCACGATGATGGTGTTGGCCACATTGTCTCCCACGAGGAGGGTCCGACCCACAAGCATAGACTCAGGAGCGGTGGGAATGTCCTGCGCCTGAATGCTGGCCTGAGTGCCCCCACCTTGTTGCCCCTGCTGGCCGGTGCTCCGAGTACTGTTGTTGTTATTGTTATTATTATTTTGGGTGTTCCGGCTGTTATTATTTTGGCCGGCAAGTTGACGGCTGCTTCCGCCTTGTCCGCCGCCGCCCTCGGCGTCACCCAGTTGGACCGAGATCGCGCTTTCCGCAATTCCCAGGAAGTCACCGACCCGGAGATAGCGAAGACGGAAAGTCTGGCGGGTATTCTCACTACTGGGCTGGTCGAAGGTTAGCACCATGGCCTCGGCCGCAATGAGATCGGCAGGCCGGCCTACGAGAAGAATCCGACTGGTGCGGCGCACTCCGATGATCTTGATTGGGATTTCCTCGCCAGAAGTAGCGGCACCTGGAACGGATCCAGGAGTGGGAGGAGCATTGGTCCGAGTGGTCCGGGTCGTTTGACGATTGGAGGCCTGCTCGTTGTAAATTTCATTCATGCGCTCGGCAATCTCATCGACGTCACCATAAGTGACATCGACCCACCTCTCGCCAATTGGAGTAGGAACATCGATCAGGTCCTTGATCTCGATCATCTGTCGGATGAGCGAGGAGTTCTCGGTGATGATCAACGAGGAAGCATTGGGAACTGCGGTGATGTTTCCGGAGGCACTGAGCTGGCCCATCGCGGCTTGGAGAACTTTGAGCGCGTCCTCAGGCTTGAGGTAGCGGAGAGTCATCTGGTAGGTGACAATCTCATCATCGGCGGGAAGATCGAAGGGGTCTGTGAAGACACCGTTCGGAACCTGACTAATCGCGGTGATGGGGCCTGAAGGGACAAGTCGAACGATGTCCGGCTCACCGGGGATGGGGATCATGGCAAGCCCTTCACCCAGGAGGATCAATTTGAGAAACTTGGCGACCTCGGCATTGGTCAAAGGACCACGGATGACAAAGGAGACCTCGGATTGAGCCACCGCGTTGGTCATAATGATCCTCTTGTCGCAATGATCTTCATACAAGACCGCTGCTTCGAGAGCGGTAAGATTAGCCCTCGTGATGTCACCATCGGCAGCAATCGCAAGTTGATTAGGATCAACTTTCCCAGCACGGAATCCACCCACCTTGGCAGGTCCTACGGGCTGGATGCCGGGTGCTACAGGCTGGATGGCGGGAACAGGAGTCGGCACACCTGGCTGTGAGCCGGGCGTTCCCGGAGTGGGAGGCTCTTGAGCCCATGCTCCAAGAGAGAGGCCGAAAAGTAATGTGAGAGAGCGGTTCATATAGAAAAAAGGAAGAGGTGAGAAAAGTTATTTGGTCTTCGAGGGACGGGGAACGTAGCGCGTGCGTTTGGATTTCGAACTGGTGCTCGCAGCTCTGGTGGTAGTACTGGTCTTAGCGGCAGAGGGCTGGGGAACCACACCTGGCTTCGCGGGAGTCGCACCTTTCGAAGAACGGACACCTGGAGGAGTGGGAGGCTGAGCCCCGGTCCTGCCATTACTGCGGGTCCCGGTTTTACCCGCGACTGCTGGACGTTGCGCCGTGGGTCCGGCAACCTTCTTGAGGACGAGATATTTTGCATCAAATCTCACTTCGCCGGTGTCATTGCCTTTTTGGAGAGTGACGACGCTGTCCTTCAGGTAGTTCCGATTATGATCGACCTTCTTAATCGAGAATCCCAATTCCGTGGCATCCTTGCTGGGGATCGTGACACGGGAGCGGTCCTTGATATTCATGATCTGGACCACGGTCTTGCCGATATACTTGGAGACTCCGACGAGGACCCAGTCAGGGAGATCGCTGGGAATTTCATCTGGCTTTTCCACAATCGGCGGGTCCGTGAGGGCAGATTTCAGATAAAGATCCTTATAGCGATCTGCACGATGATTTTCAGGAGGCGCAGCGAGGGCAAGGCCGCTCGCGAAGACGGTGATGAGGAGAGTATTTAAAACTTTCATAAGCTTACAAGGTGTGGGGATTAAACATCGTCAGGGGTGATAATCCATTTCTCGACTTCGATCTCGCATTCCACGCGAGTGGGGTCGTTATTCTGGGGTTTCATTTCCATCTTGGTCACCACCTGACGTTGGGTGGGTTGATGGATGCTGGTGAGCCAGGAGAAGACATCGCGCTCCATGCCAGTCACTTTAAAAAGAACCCGCACACGGTCGTAGTGTAGGCCGGGCTGATAGGGGAGAATACGGGAGTCACGGATATCGAGACTCCGTGCGCTGGCCTGCTTGCGGAGAAGAGTTTGCAGCTTCGACTGGGCAACCGGTGGGTTGGTTGCGATGGTACCGGTTCTCTCCAACCACTGAATCTCGGGCTCGAGTTCCGCGCTTTGAGAAAGGACCCGCTCAGCCTCTTCGAGCTTTCCTTCGGCAATCGTTTTTTCACCTCTGGCTTTGTTGATGGCAGGGCTGTAAAAGGAATTGAAGCCGACCAGATTCAGAATGATAAAGAGAGCGACTCCCAGGAAGATGAGGAGATTTTTTTCACGTGGTGTCATGTTGGCTTACTGGGTTGCGTTTCCGGTAAAGATAAAAGTCAGTTTCCCGCTTCTTCTGTCTATAGTTTCTGGAGGAATATCCCATCGGAACGCTTCAAGGTCTTTGCTGTCGCTTAAATTCCCGGAAAAAATGGGTATTTTTGGCTGATCTGTCTGATCTGCCTGTCCTTCCAGCACCACCTCACGGGCGACCCGGAGATCGCCGTCAATCTCGCGGAACTGATTGATCAAGCTCACCTTTTTTAGGCGGATGAAGCGCTCGGTATTCGTATTAGGGAGCGCCCGATAGGAGCCCAAGAAGACTTCGAAGGGATGGAATTTGTCTTCCACCACGGGCTGAAGTTCAAACCACTTTGACTGGTGAGCTAGGAGGAAGTCAGCCTCTTCTGAAATCCCGCTGGAGTCCCGCTTGGCTTGCACCGCTTCTTTTTTGGCCTTTTGAAGGTCAAGAAAGAGGTAAGCAGCCAAGCCGATGTATGCGAGGATGAGGGCTGCGATGAGGAGATTGCGGTTACGCATCCCTTTTTTGGCGAGGCGCTCGGCCCGCACATCCGCCGGGAGAAGGCGGCTGGGTGGCGATGGCCAGGTCGGCGCGGGTTTCGGTGAGGTTTGCACCGCCAGTCCGAGGCCTCGTCCGAAGGCTTCGATTTCCTCCGGGCGCACGTCGCTCGCAGACCCATGAGTCCAGATGATCGCCTCATCCGGAACTTGTGGAAGAAGGCCTTGCATCTGGAGTTGGGTGAGAGCCAGACGGACCTCATTGCCCGCGCGGTCGTCGAGTTGCACCCCGGAGAGAACCTGAAAGTAGAGAGCCTGACCGGGTTTCCCGACTCCGAAGATCCAACGTCCCAATTCACGCCAAACCACCACTTTGCCCGTGGGGAGAGGGAGACAGCGAGGTGAGATATCAAAGGCCTGCGGGCTTTTGCGAGGAAGTTGCCCTTCGGAGGAAGGATTCATCACGATCGCCGTGAGATGGGTCTCCTCGGGTGAAGTGCCAAAGACAAAGTGATCGGTCAATTGTCCCCCATCAAGGGCGGGACGAATGCCGTTTTTCTCAAGCTGCATCGCGGCAAGGTCACCGAGAAGCGCGAGATCACCCGTCTGCGCCCGAAAAGGAACGGCTGATACCTGGCGGACCGGAATCGCCATCTCAATCGGTCCAGACGGGTAGCCGGTGACATCGAGCGCGAGAAGGTGCCCGGTCGCGGCGTGTTGGCTGAAGCCGGCAGCATTAGAGCCGGTCCAAATCTCCCAGCCATCGGCCCCAGGCATTAGTATATTAAGGTCTCCTTTTTTAGCACTCATTGTATTACGACTTCTTTTCGATCAAGGATCTGGGGGTTCTGCGTCCGTCCGCTGATGATGAGGACGACCTTACGCCGAATCGAGCCCGCAAAGCCAACGCTTTCGATTCGTTTCACGGGATCCTCTGAAGCGAGTCTCCCGGGAATCACTCCGCTGGGATCTTCGATCCCGAGATTGGCGAGCGCATCCTGCACCGAGAGAGGTTGATCATCCTCGGTATTCCTAATGCCATCGGCTCCATCGGTGATGTCGATGAGCGGCTGGACCTGCTGGATATCGGTCTCGGTGGCCATCGCAAGGAATTCAGCCGGGGCCTCGACGACGTCGAGTCCCCCACTACTCCAAACGGTAAACCAGTCCCGCCAGCGTGGGTTGAGGGCTTCCACCAAATCCATCCCGCGAACGAGGCGGACTTCATCGAGTTCGTAGAAAGGACGGTTGAAGGGACGGTTAAAGTGACCTTGGCCTTCGTAGTAATCGAATTCTGCACCGTTCAGTTGAGTGTCGTCATCGGAGTCGATCCAGTCGATCAAAGCGTCGGCGATCTCCGAGGCCACATCGAAATCAACCCCCCACTTTTGGAAGATATCGCGCAGGAGCTTCTTATCTTCCTGAAAGAGGATGTAGTTAATGTTAAAGCGACCACCTTCAGAAAGGATTTTGGCTTGAAAGCCAGCATCGTTTTCAAAATTCTGTCTCAGAATCGGATCCCATTCCTCGACGGAAGGATTGGCAGCGAGATTAATCCCCATTTCCGCGTATTGGCGGGCTTCGATGCCGTTGATTTGCGAGGACGCGACATCGGACTGGTAACGCGAAATCTTCACCGTCGCAACAAGGGCGAGCCCCATGACGGCCATGATCCAAAAGACCGCAATGAGCGTCGCTCCGCGTTTCAGGGATGGATGATTTGAAACTTTCATCGTCCTGCTGGTGGAGTTGTTCCAGGGTTTCCGCCACTCTGAGGGCGCCCGCCGCCTTCGGGTCGGGCGCCGGTTGGTCGCCCGCCGCCTCCCGTCCCGTTGCCTCCTTGAGGCCGTCCAGGCTCAGTTTGCCCGCCATTACCAGTGGACCCTTGCTCAATGGGGCTGCCCGCCTTGTTCTTGAGCGCGTTCATGGTCGTTTGAGGATTCGCTTTTGTCGGAATCCAGAAGAGGCGGGTGATCGCGGGATCGTCGTTCTCGAAGATGACTTTCAATTCGACATAGGTGGGACGTCGGTTGTTCTCCTCCCAGATGTAGGGCCAGTCATCACGTTCAAAATTATTATACTTCCGGCCGTCCATCACGCTCCATTCAAAGAGGCGGACGTCATTGAGAAGGACGATCGAAGCAATGGGGTCGATCCCCCGCTCGGCCGGCCCCTCGTCGCTGTCGAGAATGGGTTCGTCGTAATACTCCAGAACGATGTCGATCCCGTTGGTAATGGTGGGCACGGTGATGAGACGAGTGGCTTCCGCTGAAATCGGAACTCCGCCCCAGTTGAAGGAGACGGGAGTGTTTTGAAAAGTCATCTCCGAAAGAAAGGGCTCGGCACTGCTGGTGTTTTGCAGATTAATGACAGCATTTCCGGGAAGGCTGTCGAAGTGGTTGCGGAGGAAGGAGAAAAAGGCATCGCGCGAGATGTCTTCATTCTGCATATCAACCATCTTCGTCGTGGACCGGACTGCTCCGTCGGCGATGCGGAAGATAGAGGTGAGAACCAATCCCGCGATCCCCAGCGCGAGGACTAACTCAAACAGGGTAAAACCCTTTTTGGTGGGAGATGAATGAGGGGTATTTTGCTTCATGGCTTATAAAGTGGGAGGTAACGCCAGCCCCGCACGGTGCGTTCTTGCTCGAAGCCGTCTTGTTTGAAGCGGGCGATGACTCGGATCTCCCACATTTGTTGGAGGAGATTTCCCTCTTGGGTTTCAAGTTCCAGCGGGATGACCTGGGTCTCCAAGTCGATATCCCGCTCGGCAATATAGATTTCGGTGGATCCTTCCTCAAGCTGCTGGAGATAAAGGGTCTCTTGCAGTGCGCTATCGATGATTTGCGTAATGACCAGCTCCTCCTTCACGAAGGAGGTATTTCGCCACATGCTGTTGATACCCCTGGTAAAAGAGGTCGCGACAATCGCAAAAATCATGAGAGCCAGAAGCACCTCCATCATCATGAAGCCGGATCTGTTTTTTCCTGACGAGTGGGTCTTCATTCTGTATTATTGATCGTCATTTCCTCATCGGTCGCCTTGGCGGTGAGAGGGTGAAAAGCGCGAGAGAGGATAGCGTCGCCATTTTCCGAGATCAACTGGATCGCAAGAGGTTCACAAGGACTGTTGGGTTGGTGAATCCAGCGCTCCACTGTATTCTCTCCGACTAGCTTGAAGTCATTGCTGTTCCAACGTCGCACCCAAAGTGCGTATTTCGGATCAATTTTATAGACCCGGGGCCAGGACATGCTGTCGAGCGGTTTCAGCGACGGGGGCGTGCCGAGGTTTTCTGACAACTCCTCCGCAACTTTATCTTCAGGCTGAGCCAAGGGCATCATGCGCGCCTCCCCCTCCCGCAACTCGATTACGAACGGCTGCTGGTAGGAATAAGACATCGCGCGGGCTTGCTGGGCAAGATCCTCGATTCCGTGATGGGCTTCTCGAATCTCCTTCTCGATCTTGGGAGAGGAGATCATGAAAGCCGCCGCGCCAAAGACGATGGCCACGATGCCCATCACCACAATCAGCTCAATCAAGGTGAAGCCAGCACGGCTCCCGATGAGGGTCTTTTGTTTTGATGATAAGCGCATGGCAGTAGGATTACGGGTGAACGAGAGGCACCTTGGTGCTGATTACCTTGGATCCTGATTACTTTGGTCATCATCTGACCCAAAAGCCTTGTCGGGACCGGCCGAAATGATCTCAGGTCGGCTGGCATCCTGCGTCCCGGGATACTGATACTTATACTTGGTGTCCCAAGGATCTAAGAGGGCCGCTTCGTCTTTCAGCGTTTTAATCCAGCGTCGCGGCCGGGGAGAATCGGCAGGCTTTTTCAAGAGAGCTTCAAGACCCTGCGAAGTCGAGGGATACACGCCCCCGATGTTTTTGTATTGCTCCAAATTGGACTCAAAACTTGTCATATCCTGATCGGTCGTCCCCACTTTGGCCGACTCACTAATCTTACCCATGCTGTAAATAGCACCGCCCAGAATGAGGCCGATGATTCCCATAACGATCACCATTTCGAAGAGGCTGAAGCCGCGAGCCATGCGCGGACTGACTTGGTTATTTTCCTTGGATTGAATTTTCATGATTCCCTTGAGTTGAGGTTACATTGATAGAAACGCCTTCCGACTGAAAAGTTGTCAGTTCTTTTCAGAAAAACCGACGGGAATTTTCTTCCGAAAGGGGAGAGGCACGAACTAAATTCGCCCCAGCCCCCCAAATAACAACTTAATGTCTCTGCAAGTGACCCCCGCGCCGACGCCCTTTGTCGGAGCTTCTCAACAAACTTACGCCTCCGTCCCCGCCCTTCTTGGCCTTCCCGGGACCGCAAGAGTTCCCGATTTGATCCGCGAGGCCGCGCAGCGTCTTGAAACCTACTCGCCTGAGATCGACGCCGATCTGGAAGAGGTCATTTTTACCGATTACGGAAATTTGACTCTCCATGCGGATGGCCTTGAAGAAAACGCCCGCCTTGTCGGAGATGCCTGCCGAGCGATCGGAAATACCGAAGCCATTCCCTTCTTTCTCGCCCGGGATTCCCGTTTCACGGCCTCCGCGATCAGAGCCACGATGGACCGCTACCCCGAACTTGAGGTCGTAAATCTAGGCGCTCGACCCAATGTCCTGGAGGAATTTGAAGGCTCAAAATGGCATGCTCGCACTTCAATGAAGCGCGTGCTCGACCGACTCCCGGCAAGCCGCCTAAAACACCTCGGGGTCCGCTGCGGGACGAAGGAGGAATTTGCGCTCATGGCCGACGAGGGCTCCGTCATTTCAGCCGAAGATCTCCCCGGAGTCGCAAAAAACGGCCTCTATCTCAGCCTACACCTCAGTCTCTTTGATCCCTGCTCCGTTCCCGGGGTCGCCCATCCAGAGCCCGGTGGGATCAACTGGGACGAATTCGCAGAAATCATTGCGCTCATCCCTTGGGACCGGGTCAAGGCCTGCGACTTAGTCGGGCTGGAGCCCTCCGGCGATCATACCGGGTTCTCCAATCTCGTCGCCGCGAAGGTTGCGCGGGAGGTCATTCTCTCGCTCGCTAAAAAGCCTGCTCCACAAGATTGATAGCGGGCTTCTTTCCCTCCTCTAAAATAATCTCCACGACGTCATACCGCCAAGAAATCTCACGGCGGGCATCTTGGTTGGTCTTGGGATCGACTTCCCGGCCCAGGAGACGAAGCCATTCCGTGGCCCCGCGTGAGATAAGCGCTTTTTTCTCGGTATTCACCGCTCGCATCGGACGTCCAAAATCCCGACGGGTCCGCGTCTTAACCTCGGCAAAAATGAGAAGCTTTCGCGACTCGCCGCCCCGAAAAACGAGATCAACCTCTCCTCCTTTTGGAGCACGGAAATTTCGATAGAGGAGCTTCCAGCCGATCGACTGGAGATACTTCGCCGCAATTTTTTCTCCAAGGTCTCCGATTTGTTGACTACTAAGATTCGTCAGGCGGGAGGATGAGCTGAGCAACCGGCTGGAACGAGCGACGGTGGATCGGACACGGACCCAAAATCCGAAGCGCTTCGAGATGTCTTTTGGTTCCATAGCCTTTATGTTTTTCGAATCCATAACCGGGATAGCGAACCGCCGCCTCCCGCATGATGCGATCACGGGTCACTTTCGCAAATATACTGGCGGTGGCAATGGAAAGACTCTTCGAATCGCCTTTTACAATCCCAACATGCGAAAAAGGGAAGTTTGGAACCGGTAAGCCATCGATCAAGCACATCCCGGGATCTAGGCCCAAGGCTCTCACCGCCCTTTCCATTCCGAGATGGGTTGCTCGGAGGACATTCACTTCATCCACTTCGTCCGCTTCCACCAAACTCACGGCCCACTGAATGTCCTCCCGTAAGACCAGTTCATCATACAAAGCTTCCCGCTTCTTTTCGCTGAGCTTCTTGGAATCATCAATCACCGGATGCGAAAACCCAGCTGGAATAATGGCCGCCCCCACCGAGACCGGTCCCGCAAGCGGACCTCGCCCCGCTTCATCCACTCCGATGACAATTCCTAACTCGGCGTAACGTTTTTCAAATTCAAGGTCGGGCATAGGGGAAAGAGTAATTTCCCCTGATTTGCGCAACGCAGCCCCCTTTTGCAAGCCTCCCTTCATCCTCTCCTCCTCCACCATCGCTGAAAAAATTGCACTCCCGGCAAGACCCGCTACCATCACAGGATGGAAACCCGCTTTCTAAAAGTTCATGGCCTCTGGGCTGCCGGTCTGGTCGGAGCGTTCCTTCTGGGCTCAAAGTCACAGACCCAGAAATCGACTTTAGTTCAAGACCGCGGTTCGAATTCATCATCCCG
The DNA here is from genome assembly GCA_047629805.1 of Akkermansiaceae bacterium. Lineage (GTDB taxonomy): Bacteria > Verrucomicrobiota > Verrucomicrobiia > Verrucomicrobiales > Akkermansiaceae > SW10. The sequence continues at coordinate 61,940 of JBLHUR010000002.1, forward strand.
CTCCGAAAGAGCCACCGGAGCCCGCAGCGCTTCCGTGGAAGGAGGTATTTCCGCCAGAACTTCCTCGCGCAACGGTCACTCCGCACCGGAAACCGAGGACCTCCTCTCGCAACTTTTTAACGCCTCCTCCTTTTCAGTCAACGGTATCGAGACTCTTTCCAAGGAAGCTTTCAGCGACCCCAACCCCGTCAAACGACGTCTCGCTTTTAGCAAGCTCCTCGCAGGAATGACTCCTGAAAATGCCGCCGCGATGCGTGATCAACTTACGGCACTCGGGGCCGGTGGATCGGAGTGGCGTGACTTCAATTACGCTTGGGGAGCCCTCGCCGGGGAGGACGCTTTCACCAACGCCCTGAGCTCAGATAAGCGGGATCTTGAGTCCCTGATCAGTGGCTGGGCTGCCGTAGATCCATCCGGTGCCATCGCCATGATCTCCAATCTCCCTGAAAATCTTGCCGACCAAAAAGGCCGCCTTGAAAACGGCATCGTGGCCGGCCTTGCTGATCGCGATCGCGATGAAGCCTTCAATTACGTCAGCACCCTTGCCGCCGAAGGTCGTAAGGACGCCCCCAGACTTATGGAAATCGTTGCGAACGAGGTCATTCGCAAAGGTGGACCAGAGGAAGCTTCAGTCTGGGTTGCGGGCCTTGCCGACGGCCCACTCAAAGGGTCGGCCATGAATGAAGTGGCTGAACGATACGTCCGCAATGACCCCGAAGCCGCTTCCCAGTGGATCGAGAAGTTCGCCACTGAAGATTACGCCGCTCGTGCCGTCCGCGAAGTTGGTAAAGAGTGGGCCGAAAAAGAGCCACTCGCCGCGGTCACTTGGCTCGACAAACTTCCCGAAGGTGAAGGGCAAAAAGCCGGCCTCAATTCTGCCTTTGGTGACTGGGAGGACAAAGACCCTGTCGCTGCCGGTGAGTATCTCATGTCGATGCCTAGTTCATCGAAACGCGACTCCGCCATTGCCGGCTTCGCCGCTGGATACGCTTATCAAGATCCCGAAACCGCCATCGCGTGGGCCCGCGACATCTCCGATCCCAATCTCCGCAACCAATCTCTCACTCGCGTCGGAGAAGCCTTCTTCCGCCGCAGTCCCGAGGAGGCCAAAGCCTGGCTTCCCGAAAGCGGTCTCTCGCCTGAAGCTCAAACCGCTATCCAACAACCCCGCCGCCGCCGCCGTTAGGCTAATAAAATCAGTTCGATTTTCTTGAAAAATGGCGATCGCTTTTCCCGATTGCGGCAGTGGTTGGGTATCAAACATTTTCTTCTCAACCTTTTCCGATGAAATCTATCTTCCTTTCCTTTCTCCTAATCGGGACCACCACCGCCCAAGTTATTCACCAGCGTAACGACTCAGGACCCTTGTGCAAGGGAGATGCCAAGTTTGCTGGGGCGGTTGATTAGGTCACTCAAGGTTGCCAGCATCGCGCGGCCTTGCTTGCGGGCACTTGAGATGATGCTGCGGATATCACAAAATCCTTTGGCGTGGTCCTGCCATCTGCGGCACGCACTCGAAATACAAGCGGTCGCTTGCAGTCATCCTGGAAAGTCGATTTGAATCCGCCGGCCATTGGGACGATCTTTGGCAAAAAATAGCAGCGTGAAACCACCGAAAAAAATCCCCCCCCTTGCCAAAGGAAGTCAGGACTGCCATCTTCACCGAAATGAATGATCGGTGGTTTAATTCTTCACTTTGGCGAAGGAAACTCCGCCTCCCAAACGTTTCACATTACGAATCATCCTTACTTAGTCTTTGCTCACCCACGACGACCACATGTCCAACGATCCTCAGTCCCAGCCCTTCGCCGAGTCCCCTTTGCCGACAACTTCTATTCCAGAATATCCCCTTCCTGAAAAATACGTCCCGCCCACTCCGCGAAAGATCAATGTCAATCTCATCCACTACATCGATAGCCTCCCACCCATGGTCCAGCCTGCGGCTACTGCCGCAGAGACTCCCGCGTCTCCCTCTCCATCTTCTTCTCCCAGCGCGCCAGAGCCTTCCGCGCCTGCTCCTGCACCCAGCAATAATGGCTCCCTTCCCGCCGACGACGTCGCCGCGGTCGACCAACTCGGCAAAAAATACCAAGCCCTTAAAACCGAGCTCGCCAAGGTCATCATCGGCCAAGAACAAGTCATCGAAGAACTCGCAATCTGCCTCTTCGCCCGAGGCCACGGACTCCTCATGGGTGTTCCCGGCCTCGCCAAAACCCTTCTTGTCTCCTGCATCGCCGAAACCCTGGACCTCGGTTTCAACCGTATCCAGTTCACCCCCGACCTCATGCCAGCCGATATCTCCGGCACCGACATCATTCAGGAGTCAGACACCGGCCGCCGCGAATTCCAATTCGTAAAAGGCCCCATCTTTGCGAACATCGTCCTCGCAGACGAGATCAACCGTGCTCCCGCCAAAACCCAGTCTGCCATGCTCGAGGCCATGCAGGAACGCCACGTCACCGTGCTGGGTCGGACCTATCCGCTCGCCCCTCCCTTTTTCGTCCTCGCCACCCAAAACCCAGTCGAGCAAGAAGGCACCTATCCCCTTCCCGAAGCCCAACTTGACCGCTTCATGTTCCTCATCGAGGTCGACTACCCAAGTGCCGAAGAAGAAAAGCGCATCGCCCGCGAAACCACCGGAGTGGACAAGGCCAGTCTCAATCCTCTCCTCACCGGTGAGGAAGTCATTCAATACCAAAGCCTCGTCCGCCGCGTCCCGGTCCCCGATCATATCTACGACTACGCCGTCGAAATCGTCCGCCGCACCCGCCCCGATACTCCCGATGCTCCCGAGTGGATCAAGGAATACGTCGGTTGGGGTGCCGGTCCTCGTGCTGTCCAATATCTCATTCTCGGCTGCAAAGCCCGTGCCGCCCTCCGCGGAACCTACATGGCCTCGCTCGAAGACATCGAAGCCGTCGCCGGCCCCGTCCTCGGCCACCGTGTCCTCACCAACTTCGCTGCCGAATCCCAAGGCATGACCTCCAAAAAGATCGTCGCCCGCCTCGTCGAAGAGATGCGCGATCATGTTTAAATGTCCAGCCCGGCGAGCTCAATAGGTCCCATAAGCCCTAGATGACCTATTCCTTCAGCTAGCATGAAATACGACTTCCTAGACACAGACGTGCTCGCCCGACTCGGCGCGATCCCCTTGGAGTCACGCACTCCCATGATCGGGAGCGTTGCCGGACGCCACCGTTCCCCGCACCGGGGCTCATCTGTCGAGTTCGCGGAATACCGCAAATATGTCCCGGGCGATGACACCCGCCGCCTCGACTGGAAAGCCTACGCCCGCTCCGACCGTTACTACATCAAGGAGTTCGAGGCCGATACTAATCTCCGAGCCTACTTTGTCGTCGATACCTCGGCGTCCATGAACTTTGCCTCCGCCGATCATCCGACCAAGATCGACTTCGCCCGCCGCATCGCCGCCACACTTTCCTATCTCATCGTCAACCAAGGCGATTCCGCCGGACTGAGCTGCTGCAACGAAAAGCTCCACCTCGAAATTCCGCCCAGCCGACGCGCAGCCCAGCTTCAGGCCATCTTTGATTCTCTCCAAAATCTCGAGCCCAAAGGCGGAACTGGTCTCATCCCGGCTCTTCACCAGATTGCCGAAAAAGTCCAGCAACGCGCCCTTGTCATCATCCTTTCCGATCTCTTCGTCGATACCAACGAACTCGGCGAGGCCCTCCAACACCTCCGCTTTCGCAAGCACGATGTCGCGGTATTTCATCTCCTCGACCCGCAAGAGGTCGAATTCCATTTCGAACGTCCCCACCGCTTTGTCGATCTCGAGGACGGCACCACCATCGTCGCCGAGCCACATCTCATCGCCGATGAATACCACGCCGCCCTTCGCGAATTTCTCGAGAACGTCGAAAAGAAGTGCCACGACATTCACGCCGATTATCACCTTTTCCAGACGAGTGCCAATTACGAGGAGATTGTCTCCAACTTCATCACCGCTCGTCTCACCAAAAAACGCTAAACTTCACCCTTGAGCTTTTTATCACAACCGATCCTTTGGGGTCTCTTCGCAGCCGCCATTCCGGTGATTATTCACCTGCTTAACCGGCGTCGCTTTCGCACCGTCAAATGGGCCGCGACTTCTTTTCTTCTCAAAGCCTCCCGCGAATCGCGAGGGAAGAAGAAGCTCAAACACATACTCATTCTGGCCTGCCGGGCCCTCGCCATTGCGGCCCTCATCTTCGCGGTCGCCCGCCCGCTCATGAGTGGGCTCCTCGGCTCCGGCAGCGGTTCCGTCGGCACCGTCGTCCTCGTTCTCGACCGCTCCGCCAGCATGGAAACGAAGGCTGCCAGTGGGGAGCCAAGTCACCGACAATCGGTTCTCAATAAGATCTCCGAAGCGATCGAGAGCATGGGTTCGCCCCGCCTCGTCCTCATCGACAGCGCCTCCGGCGAGATCCAGGAAGTCCCCTCGCCCGAGGCTCTCACCGAGCTTTCCACAACCTACGCCACCGACACCCAAGCGGACATTCCCACTCTTCTCACCAAGGCCATCGACTACCTCGAAGAAACCAATCCCGGCCAGTCCGCGATCTGGCTCGCCTCCGATCTTCAGCGCGGTGACTGGAATCCCAGTGATTCCCGCTGGGGAACGATCCGCCCCGGAATCGAATCCCTACCCACCAAAACCAACCTCACCATCCTCACTGCGGGCGATGAAGTGGTGGAAAACTTCGCGCTCGAACTCCTGGCCTCCCGCCGTATCGAGGACGACCTTTTCCTCGACCTCAAGCTCACCCGCGCCGAAGGCGAAGGAAGCAGCACCATCCCCCTTACCTATTCTCTCAAAGGAGCCCGCTCCTCCGAGCGCGTCACCATCGTTGGGCAGGAACTTCGTTTCCAAAAACGCATCCCGCTCACTCCCGCCGACACCCAGGGTTACGGCTGGGTCGGTCTTCCAGCCGATAACAACCCACGCGACAACAGCGTCTATTACGCCTTCGGTGGCAAGGAGCCAATGAAGACCTGGATCGTCTCGGATGAGCCCTCCGGGGACGCTGCAGCATTCCTCAACAAGGCCGCCGCACCCCAAGGCTTCGCCCGATACAGTTGCGAAGTGGTCGCCCCGACCCAAACCACTCAAATCGATTGGTCCACGGCCTCCCTCATCATCTGGCAGGCCCCCATCCCCGTCGGTGCCGTAGCGGCCCAACTTAAAGAATTTGTCACTTCCGGCGGCTCCGCTCTTTTCTTCCCACCAAACAGCGAATCCACCGAAGCAATTTTCGGAACGGCTTGGGGAGAACTTCAGGAGGCCCCCAATGACCAGTTTTTCATCAACGGCTCTTGGATTAAAGACGACGGCCCTTGGAAAAACGGCATGGGAAACACCGCCATGCCCGTCGACCAGCTCCGCGCCGTGAAACGCCGTTCGATTCAGGGAGATGGTTCCTCGCTCGCCGAATGGGATGACGGTTCTCCTCTCCTCTACCGTCAACTCGAAGGGCAAGGCACCGTCATTTTCATCAATACCTTGCCCGATGATCGCTGGTCCAATCTCGAATTCATCGCCCTTCACCTCGTCGCGGTGCAACGCCTCATCGAAAAAGGCTCCGACCGCCTCCACGCTGGATACCGCGCCACCGCCGGACTTAAAAAAGCAATGACCCGCAATGACGAAGTCCGGGAGCGGCTCGATACTTTTGAAGACTACGATCCCTCACTTGGCGGCTACCGCGCCGGGGTTTACCGACTCGGCGAACGCACCGTCGCGGTGAACCGCCCCGCCGGAGAAAATTCGCCCGACCGACTCGACGTGGAAGCTCTCGACCAACTAGACATCCCCTACACTCTCTTCGTCAATGACAACGCCAAGAGCGATCTCGTCGCCGAAGCCTGGCGCGCCTTCCTCATTGCCGTCCTCCTCTTCCTGCTCGCCGAGGCCCTTCTCTGCTTGCAACCCAAACCGACCGGACCTCCTATCAAGGTCGGCACGGTCGCCCCTAAAACTTCCTCTCCCTCGTGAAGCATTTCAACCTCGGACCACTGCACTTTCAGGCGAGCACTCTCACGCTCATCTTCATCCTGCTCGTCCTCACCGCCACCATCACCCTCGGCGTCATGGCGGTTCGTCGCTCTGCCCGCCCAAAGCGCACCGGCATGCTGGAGGCGCTCCGCTTCACTTGCGTGGCCTTCGTCTGCGCCATGCTTCTCGGCCCCGAATGGCGCACCGTTCAAGAATCCGACCTGCAACCAGAGATCGCCATCATCTGGGATGAATCCCTCTCGATGTCCACCGAGGACGCCCGCCGCCCCGACACGATCCCCGGAACCGAGACCATCCTGAAGCGGGAGGAATTGGTAAAACGCCTCCTTAAAACCGAGTTCTGGAAAACCTTCGAAGCCGACGAACGCAACCGCGTGACCCAATCCTCCTTCGGCGCTCCTGCGGAAAATGCCGATACCTTAGAACGGGCCATGACCGGCACCAACATCAATGAGGCTCTCGCAAACACCCTCGAAAACGGACAGAACCTCCGCGCCGCCATCTTCATCGGTGACGGCGATTGGAACCTCGGCACCTCACCCATCGCGGCCGCCCAGCAATACCGCCTCAAAGGAGTCCCGCTTTATACCCTCGCCACCGGTTCCGACAAACGCGTTCCCGATCTCGAACTCGCCGCCGTCAATGCTCCCACCTATGGCATCGTCGGTGAGAATGTCCAAATTCCCTTCACCATCGAGTCCTCCCTCGGACGAGATGTCCGCACCCAGATCCGCATTCGCAGTGACAGCGGGAAAGAGCGCTATAAAGAAATCACCCTCCGCGCCAACAGCACCCACTACGATTCCCTCCTCTGGCGTATTGAAAAAAAAGGCGTATCGAAGCTCAGCATTTCCATCCCCGTCACGAACGGCGAACTGATCCAGAGTAACAATTCCAAGGACTTCGTCATGAGCGGGAAACCCGAATCGATTCGCGTCCTCGTCATCGAGACCCTCCCGCGTTGGGAATATCGCTTCATCCGTAATGCCCTCTCACGCGACCCTGGAGTCGAGGTCGATTGCCTCCTCCTCCACCCCGACCTCGGCAAGGGCGACGGGCCGGACTACATTCAAGCGTTCCCCGAAAAACTCGAAGACCTCCAAAAATATGACGTCGTCTTCGTTGGTGACGTCGGGGTGGGCGAAGGTCAGCTCACGCCTGAGCAAGCCGATTTGATTCAGGGCTTGGTCAAAAATCAGGCCAGTGGAGTCGTCTTCATCCCCGGCTCACAGGGCAACCAATTTTCCCTCGATTATCATGCCGCCGACGCCAAGAACGAGGATGGCAGCCCGAAATTTGACCTCGCTGACCTCATCCCCGTCGAGCTCGATTCTGATAAAAAAGCGGGTCTACCCGAATCGGTCGAAACGCCCATGCGCCTTACGCCCGAAGGTGAGAAGTCTCTCCTCACGATGCTCGGAGATGACGAGAACCAGAATCAAATGATCTGGCGTGGCCTCCCCGGCTTCTACTGGCAGGCCCCCGTCATCAAAGCCAAACCCGGTTCTACCATTCTCGCCGTCAATGAAGCCCGCCGCAACACCTCGGGCCGCCTTCCCATCCTTGTCACTTCGACAGCAGGATCCGGCAAAGTCCTCTACATGGCCATCGACTCCGCCTGGCGCTGGCGTCGTGGGGTGGAGGATCTTTACCACTACCGCTTCTGGGGCCAAGTTGCCCGCTGGATGTCCTATCAACGGAACATGGCTGCCGGAGAACGCGTGCGCCTTTTCTACACCCCCGAGCGTCCCAAGCCCGGCGAATTTGTGTCACTCGCTGCCAATGCCTTCGATGCCAACGGTGCCCCGCTTTCCGAGGGAGTCTTGCAAGTCGAACTCACTGCGCCCAATGGAGAACTCACCCAGATCGAGCTTGCCAAAGAAGCTGGAGCCTGGGGCCGCTTCGCGGGACGTTTCAGAGTGTCGCAACCCGGCGAGTGGAAACTCAAAGCCTTCATCCCGAACGAGCCTGCGGCCTTCATCGAAGCCAAGATCATTTCCCAAACTGATGCCATCGAGAAAACCGGGCGCCCCGCTCGCTTCGAAGTCCTCGAGGAAATGGCCAAGGTCTCACGCGGCCGCCTCGTGACCCCGGAAAAACTCGACGCCCTCGTCAAGGAAATCAACGCCCTCCCCGAACCCCAACCGCTCGTCGACTCTGTTAAACTCTGGGCCCACTGGATCGCCCCTGCCATCCTCATCACCCTCCTCGCCTGCTTCTGGATTGGACGGAAGTTCAACGGCACGTTTTAGAGAAACGCCGTGGGCATTGATTGCGGATGGTTTTGAGGAGATGTGTGAGTGTGCAACTGGTGCTTGCTGCCACTTCATAAGCTTGGCGACAAAACGGATACCTCTCCCTCGGCTACCAAATCCCCCCAACCAAGTTCTGCTTCCTCTGCTTTTTCGGTGGTCAATTCTCAACCCCGTTCCGACCATCAGAATTCCCTTTGCTCACTTGAAAAAGAGACGGGGAATTCTACACAGATTAAAGAAAGATTGGGGCCGGATTTACACAGATTTCTTCCAAGCGGTGGCGGAGCCTTCGATTAGAAACTCTGCTTATTCTCGAGGACCTTCTCACCTTCGCTCTTCGCAATCACGAGGGCGCAGCAGCTATCTCCGAAGACGTTGACGGCAGTACGACTCATGTCGAGGAGACGGTCAACTGCAAGGAGCGCAATGACGGCCGTCTCGGCTCCGGGAATATTGGAGCTGGTGAGAATGATCATGATCGCCACAAGCGAAGCCGAGGGAATTCCGGCCACCCCCACACTCGTCAGAAGAGCACTGATCACGACCATAAACTGTGCCGCCAGCGGCAGATCGAAGCCCATGACCTGGGCCACGAAAATCACCGCCACACATTCGTAAAGCGCAGTCCCATCCATGTTCACTGTCGCCCCAAGTGGCAGGGTGAAGCTTGAAGTCGATTTAGAAACACCCGCGTTCTCTTGAATGCAGCGCATCGTCACCGGAAGAGTGGCTGATGAGGATGCGGTCGAAAAGGCCGTAAGCAAAGCAGTTCGCATTGCCTTAAAATGATCGAGCGGATTCACCCCTGCTAAAACACGAATCACGATAGGCATGACGACAAACATATGGATTCCGAGAGCGAGCAAGACCGTCACGAAGTAACTCGCCAAGCTTTTGAAGAGTCCCCCACCCGTCTCATAAACCACTGGAAGAATGAGCGCGTAAACACCAATCGGAGCAAGAGCCATGATGGCCTGAGTCAGCTTAATCATGACATCATTGAGCGAGACAAAGAGGTCTCGAAGCGGGGTGACTTGCGGAAGCGAAAGCCGCGTCATCGTAATCGCGAAGAGCAGGCTGAAGAAAATGAGCCCCAGCATTTGGCCATTGTTGGCGGCTGCCGAAACCACATTGGTGGGAACCATGCGGATGAAAAATCCTGAGAGTTGATCAAAGAACCCTGCTTGCTCCGTCCCGGTCACTTTGGCACCAGCGACCTTGGCCTTTTCGGCCTCAGTCGGTTCGTGACTATCGAAGGCCGCGCGGATGTCCTCATTGGGAGCGCCATCGACGAGGCCTGGTTGAATGACATTGACGAGAACGAGGCCGAGGCAAATCGCAAGCAAACTGGTAAGCGCATAAAAACCAGCCGTTTTAGTCAAGAGACGCCCAAATCCCTTCACGCCATGAAGGCTCGTAATCCCGGCGATGACCGAAGAGACCACGAGCGGGACGATGATCATCTTGAGCAGATTCAGGAACAACTCGCCGACCACTTCACAAGTCGCAACGGCTCCGTTGACAAAGTCCGTCGTGGCACCGGGCTCTTTTCCAAAGCTTCTAAAAAGGAGCCCCATTGCGGTGGCGAGTGCCAAAGAAAGGAGAATTTGCCAATGTGGTTTGATTTTCACGACGTCAAGGTATCAGGTGCCGAAACTTGTCCAATCCAGAAAACCACCTTGTGAGTAACTTTCACATGCTCGATATTTTAGATTGCCGTGTTTGCTTCTCTTGACGATCAAGCTAGGGTCTGTCTCTTGCAATCCTCCCCTCTTCTTCGTCGATTCTTTCCAGCCATTCTTCTGACCGTTTGCGGCTTGGGTTTGGCGACCTTTCTGGCACCCCGGGAAGTGAGAGAAGTCCAGGATCATTTGACTGGGTTTCCCGACTCAGATGCCACCGCTCATTTGCTCCGCCCGACGGTGCTCAGCGCCTTATGTCTCATTCCCGCTTTGGCTGCTCTTTATTACGGGATGGTGCGGGCCTTGGACCGCTACCTCATCCGCCAATTCCTCGGAGCTTTCCTTCTTTGCTTCACCGCTCTCTATGCGATCTGGTTCATTTCTGATCTCACGAACCACCTCTCCAATTTTCGCGATAGCGGTGACACCTTTGGATTTATGGGGAGATATTATCTCGCGGCCTTCCCCCGATTTTTTGTGGAATACGCGCCCTACGGTTTGTTACTGGGGATGCTTTACTCCCTCGGCAAACTTTCACGCGGACAAGAGATTGTCTCCATGATCCAAACCGGACGTGGAGTGTGTCGACTGATCCTCCCCTTGGTGGTGATGGGCGGAATGATGAGCTTGGTCTGCTTGGGATTTAATTATCGATGGGCCCCAGCGGCGGCAGGTTATCAAGAAGCCCTGCTGGAGCAAGCGAAGGACGGCTCCTTGAGCAAGGCTCGCAACGTGGTTTACCTCGCCAAAGAGAACCGCAAGAAACGGCTCTGGTTGGTAGGCAGCTTTCCCTACGACTACCACCGGGGAGAGCCTTTGAAGAATGTCATCGTCCGTTCATTTTCGCCCGATGGAAAACCAAAGTGGCGGCTTGACGCGAAGGAAGCGCAGTGGGATCGGGAGACCAACAATTGGACTTTTTATGGGGCCGAGCGGTGGGATTTAACTCATCGCCCGGTGGGACCGGAAGGACCGATGTCTCCGAAGTTTGAGCGAAATCTCCCCGATCCCTTCGTGATGAAACGCTGGTCGGAAACGCCCTGGCAGTTGATCAAGCCAGGCCTTCGCGCGGAGCAACTCGGCATCCCCGGACTCTATAGTTGGTTGTTACAAAACCGAACTTCGGAGTGGGGCAACAAGCGACGCTTTCTCACGCAATGGCACTATCGCTGGGCCCAGCCGGGGATTTGTTTGTCGATCGTTATGCTGGCCGCTCCGCTGGGAATCGTTTTCAGCCGCAGAGGTACGGCGGGAGGAATTGCGCTGGCAGTCTTCTTGTGCATCGGGATGCTTTTTTCATCGACCGTCTTTTTGGCGCTTGGTGAGTCAGGCTACCTCCCACCCGTTTGGGCCGCTTGGGGAACCAACGTGCTTGCCACAGCGGTTGCTTTGGTTCTGATTCAACGCCGTCTGGTAGGACGACCGATTTACCAGACCTTGAGAAAACTTTTCCCTTCCTGATTTCCCACCCATGAAAGAACCTTGGAGCATCAAATCCCGCGCCCGCGTGTGCGCCGCCACCGAGGTCGCCTTCGTGTCCGGCCAAAAAGTCCGCGCCGCTATTTTTCCCGACCCCGATTCGTCGGGCTACCTTCGGAAGGATTTCACGCTGGATGCCTGGGCCGCACGTGAGGAGGAAGAGCTTCCTTTTTCGACCTGGATCACCACTTTTGAGCCTCCCGTTTTGGAAGGAAAACCAGAGGATGTCGTCGACCAAGATCCCGAGTCCCTCCTCCGCAAGATGGTAGCAGACGATGAGGAGCATACCGAAAATGCGCGCTACATTTTGGCGGTGATGTTGGAGCGGAAGAAGCTCCTGCGCGAGACCGATACCCAGGAAGTTCCTTCGGGGATTTTGCGAGTTTACGAACATCGCAAGACAGGCGACGTCTTTCTTATAAAAGATCCTCAAATCCCTCTCTCGGATGTCGACCGAGTGCAGGAGGAAGTGAGGGCACTCCTCGATCCCGAGCCTATTCCAGAACTCGAACCAGAGGTTGAGGAAGCGGAAGCGGAAGAATCAGCCAAGCCAGTGGAGAACGAATCGGAGGAAACTCCACAAGAAACGACAGAAGAGGAGGAGTGATGTTACCTTGGTTCCAAAATCGCTTTCCGATCTATCTAGCCCCGATGGCGGGCGTGACAGATGTGACCTTCCGAACTCTTTGCAAAGAGCTCGGAGCCGATGTCATGGTCACCGAGTTCGTCTCGGCAGAAGGCATCATGCAGGCCGATCACCGCACGCGAAAGTACACCACCTTTACCGATGAGCAGCGTCCGGTGGGCGTGCAACTCTTTGGAGCCGATGGCGACCGCATGGGCGAGGCTGCCAAGAAGATCATCGATTGGAAGCAGCCCGATTTTATCGATCTCAATTTCGGCTGCCCGGTCAATAAGGTGGTTTCGAAAAACGGAGGCTCTTCACTTCTAAAAAACTGCCCTCTGCTCACCGAAACGGCGTCGAAGATTGTCAAAGCAGTCGGCGACCAAGTCCCGGTGACTGGAAAAATTCGCATCGGTTGGGATCAGCAAACGGTGAATGCCCCTCACGTGTGTCACCTCTTAGAAGACTGCGGAATCCAAGCAGTGGCCATTCACGGGCGGACCCGCTCGCAAGGGTATCGAGGAGAGGCCGACTGGGAGATCATCGATGAAAGCGCACAGTCCGTGAAAATCCCCGTCATCGGAAACGGTGACATTGATTCGGCTCAAGTTTTGAAGCATCGAAAAGAAACGACCGCAGTTTCCGGAGTGATGATCGGACGGGCCGCGATGCAAAATCCGTGGATTTTTTCGGAAACAAAGACCTTCCTCGAAACCGGAGAACTTCCCCCCCGCCCCACCATCACGGAACGATGGCGTTTTGTCATTCGGCATTGCCGACTTGCGGTGGAGTCTGACCGATATGGCGAAGAGAAGCACACCTTGATGGCGATGCGGTCGCGTTTGATGACTTATTGCAAGGGCTTCCCCGGCGCGAAGCCCCTGCGCCAGCAGCTTTCGCAAGTGACCTCGATCGCCGACGTCGAAGAGATTGCCGAACGGAGTCAGACTTTGCGCGAGGAAGAAGCTGGCTAGAATTAGTTAGAAATTTTTTAAAATAAAGATGATTGAACTAAATTCGATTTAGAATTAAGGTCTCTCTCATCATGAAAGTGCCTCCGTTTGCCCTGATCCTTTTAACCTCGCTGACCCCGGTTTTTGGAGCCTCGGTGACCAACCGTCTCGATCGCTTGGAGAACCAGGTTTCAGAAATTCAGCTGCTTCTCAATCAGCTGAACAAACGGACCTTGCAGCAGCGCGAGGCTCTCCATACCCAGTCGACCATGGGGAGCAGACACTATCTTGTTCGCTCCGGTGACTCATATTGGTCGATTGCTCGCAGCCACAACGTCTCTGTTGCATCCTTGGAGTATGCCAACCCGGGGATCAATCCGCTCCGCCTCAGAATTGGCAAGGCCATCAATATTCCGGGATCTACGGCAAGAGTCACGCATTCAAACAACGCGGCCCAAACCGGCACCGGAACTTATCGGGTAAAAAAAGGGGACATCTTGGGAAGAATCTCCGAGGCCCACGGCATTCGGCTGCATCAGCTCCTGAGCGCAAATCCTGGCCTCAATCCAAAACGCCTAAAGGTGGGCGCAGTCCTCACCATTCCCGGGCAGCCCAGAAATGAAGTCATTCCACCTCTTCCCCGTAAGGAGAGAAGAGAGGCAACACCACCTGCCCCACGAAGCGAATCGGTAAAGGCCGTTGAAACAAGGAGGAACCCCTACGGCTCCCAGAAGACTCCGCAAATCCAGCGAGTCTCCCGCGACCTCTCCGGGATGGCACCGGAAAAGCAAAGGTTAGTTTCGGTATCGCGCGACAGTCGCCTCAGCGAGATTGCCCGGCTCCACAACACGACGGTTGCTGAGATTAACCACTTGAATGATGTCGAATTGAGCCCTGATCAAATGATCCGAAGTGGCTCGCAATTGTATGTGCCGGCCCGTTAGACTTCTTGCACTCTCTCAGAGGTCTCCCTAGTATTTTGTTAATGGAGAGTTACGAAGTTTTTAAAGAGGCCTTCAAAAATTGTAGTCCTAAAGCAATCGCGAGCGAATTAGGAGTTTCTCTTTCGCTGGTTTACAAGTGGGCTCAAGAGCAATCGGAAAGTGGGAGCGGTTCACGCAACCCGCTTGACCGGATCTTGGAAATCATCCGACTGACTGAGGAGGAACGCATCGTGGAGTGGCTCTGCGAGCGATGTAATGGTTACTTTGTCAGGAACCCGGAGAGTCGTTGTGAGAAGGGATTTGAAGTCCTGCCCGCTACCAATGAGATCGTGGCTCAGTTCTCGGGGCTACTTTCGCGGATTTCGCAAGCCGCATTAGATAGTTCGATCACCGAGGATGAAGCAGAGAGTATCCGAGAGCAATGGGATCGCTTGAAGTGTTACGGCGAAGGCTTCGTCCGATGCTGTGAAGAAGGTGACTTTGAAAAAATGGAAGTTGAAAAAGAAAAAGAGAAGGCGCCTGAGCCTCGTCGGACTCTTTATTAAACCGGGATTTATTTTTTGATCCCGATTGCCCGGCCAAGGTTGGCGGGGTATATCTGGAACAGATGACACACCCTGTCCGCACCCGCTTTGCTCCCTCCCCTACCGGCTATCTCCACGTGGGCGGAGCCCGAACCGCACTTTTCAACTGGCTCTTTGCCAAACATCACGGTGGAACTTTTGTCCTGCGAGTGGAGGACACCGACGCCGCACGAAATACCGAGGAAGCCCGCGCCGCAATTTTCGAAGGCCTGGAATGGCTGGGGCTGGACTGGGAAGGTCCGGGAAACGAGGGAAACTGCGGCCCCTACTACCAGTCACAACGCAGCGCCATTTATGAGGAGTGGTTCCAAAAGCTGGTGGCTGCCGATCGAGTTTACGAGGACGCCGGAGCTTGGCGGTTTCGCTTTGAGCGCAAGCCGGTGACCATGCACGACCTCGTCTGCGGCGAAGTCGTCATCGACTACACCGATGAGTCCAACACTCCCGATATGGTCGTACGCCGGTCGGATGGCTCTTTCATGTTCCACTTTGTGAACGTGGTCGATGATTTGACGATGGGAATTACCCACGCCATTCGCGGTGAGGATCACCTCATGAACACGCCCAAGCACTTGCAACTCATCGAGGCCTTTGGCAAAACTCCGCCAGCCTATGCCCACGTTCCGCTCATTTTAAATGGCGACGGCTCGAAGATGTCGAAGCGGGATGAAGGGGCAGCATTGGGAGACTACCCCAAACAAGGGTTCACTTCTGCCGCGGTCGTCAATTTCTTAGCCCTCCTAGGTTGGTCGCCCAAAGATGAAAGCGAAGTGTTTTCGCTCCAAGACCTGGTCGAAAAATTCACGATTGATGCGGTGAACCGTTCGCCAGCCCGCTTTGATCCCGAGAAGTGCCGCTGGGTGAATCAACAGCACTTGCTCAAAATGTCTCCCGAGGAATTTGTGGCGGCCAGCCCTTCCGAAGCGACTCCCGAGATGCTCCTTTCGATCCAGGAAAAAGTATCCCTTCTCACCGAAGTGCCTGACGCCGTCGCCTTCTATCTCGATCCCGAATACCCCATCGATCCACAAGCTCTCGATAAGGTCAAAGGCAATGAAAACGCCGAACCACTCTTGCGAGATCTCGCCAAAAATTTCGCGAAATTGGCCGACTGGCCGCAGGCCAAGGAAACGATTGGCGAGACCGCAAAAGCATCCGGGGCGAAACCCGGTCAACTCATGTTCCCTCTCCGGGTCGCGCTTTCAGGGAAAACGGGTGGACCTGACTTAGGAGCCATTCTGAAGATCCTCGGACAAGCAGAGTGTGTTCGCCGATTGAACCGTTTTACCAATCTTTTAAAATGAAATTCTTCACCTTAGATCAACTTGCTTCGCTCAATGAGGGTGAAGAAAAACCGGCACGATTCGCTGTCATTGGAAACCCGGTGGGGCATTCGCTTTCACCGCAACTCCATCAACCCGCTCTCGATGCTCTCGAGCAGGATGCCCGCTACGTGCGAGTCGAGGTGGAGCCCGAAAAAGTCTCGGAAGCCTTTGAAAAAATGTACGCCGCCGGGATTCGCGGAATCAATGTCACGGTCCCCCATAAGCTCGAAGCGCTGAAGGCTTGTCACGAAGTCGACCCTGCCGCGGCATCGATGGGCGCGGTCAATACCATCGTCTTTGACTCCGAAGGAAAACGGACCGGCTTTAACACCGATGGCCCAGGATTCGTGCGGGCCATCCGCGAAGAATTCGGAGTCGATCTCGGTGATCTCAAAGTGATCATTGTCGGAGCGGGCGGCGGAGCAGGCCGCGCGATTGCCACGCAATGTGTCATGGAAAACTGTCCTCAGATCATTCTCGTCAATCGAACCGTCGCTAAAATCGAAGCGATGAAAAGCGAGCTTTTACAACTGGCACACCGTGACACTTTGGAAGGACCGCGCGACCGCATCAGTGTGCTGGCTCTCAATGATCCTGAATTGAAAGAAGCCATCGCCGCGAGCGAACTCATCATCAATACCACTTCGGTTGGCTTAAAAGCCGCTGATCCATCTCCCTTCCCAAGCCATTGGGTAGAGCCCCATCATCTGGTTTACGATACCATTTACAATCCCGCGCGAACCCGCTTACTCCGCGATGCCGGGAGTCAAGGGTCCAGAATCGCAAACGGACTCTCCCTCCTCCTTCATCAGGGAGCACTTTCGCTGGAGTATTGGCTCAATCAAGACGCCCCCATTGATGCGATGAGACAGGGCGTCCGAGATGCCCTTAAGGACTGACCCAACCATCGTGGAGAAACTCCACAATCTCAAAAATCTCCTTATTTCCGGCTTCATCACCGTAACGGACCCGGAGAGTCGCCTTCTGATCTTGTAAGGGAGGCTCGTCGGTCACAAAACTTCCGTAATTGAGAAGGAGCTTAAGATCCCGATCGATCACCTTACTTCGGTCAGTATTCAAGGGCACATAAGCGAGGAAAAACTGATCGATGGATTCTCCGGAAATCACATAACCTGAGTAATTCACCTTACCAAAATCTTGGTCATACGATGGCTTCTTCGTAACCCGGCAGCGCAGAAACATCTCCTTCCTGGGCATCTTATTCACGATTTCCGGCACCGTCATTTCGGACCACCCCATCGTCGCGTCCCAGTCCAAAACAACTTTGTCATCGTCTTTCACGAAGTAGGCTTCGAAGGGATTTCCATCGACCCGGGTTCCCGATATCATGAGATAACCTCGCTTGGCTTCTTTTGCGCCCTCCGAAGAATTCACGACCTTGGGAAGCCAAGCAAAATTAGAAGTCGGACTGGTGAGGTAGTCACTTCCCCACTGCTCTGGTTGTATTGGACTTAATTTACGGAAAGGCGAGTCACGAACAATCCCGGCAAGAGTCGCTGAATCACCAGCTGTATTGGCGATCTCAATGAGATCCTTTGCAGAATCAAGAACTTCGATCGAGCTCTCGTTAAACCAACCAAGAGGCCCTTTACTCAAGTCCATCTCGGTGACGGTGCCTACAAGTGGATCAATATCAGTTTCAGTATTTCCACGGGGCTCCTCGGAGACCCACATCGTGACGCCGACCATAATCGCAAAAACAGAAACGATCAGTCCCACCAAGACGATCCAGAGCCAGGTCGTGGACCTCTTTTTGGTTCCCCAAACTTCATCGAGAGGACGATCATCCTCCTTATTTTTCTTCAGTCGCCGGATCTGCTCCGCAACGTCAACGTGGCCATGATCATCACGCTCATCTTCCATGCCCACCAACAAATCCTTCGCCTTCGCAAAAAGAGTATTGGCATGATCTTTGTTTTCGCTCGCTGACCGCTCGGTCTTTCTTTTTTTGCGAACTTTGCGAGTCCTCCGGACCATTCGATCAGGAGCTTCTTCCGGTTCCTTGTCATCAACGTCGCTCATAAATTTGAATGGTGTGGTTTATTCCTCCACGGGAGGTTTGGCTTCATCTGCATCTGCATCTTCAGCTGTCGCTTTCGATTCGCTCCGATAGTGACTTAGGATACTTTCTCCGAACCAAGACACCCCGACGATGTCCTTAAGAACCATGATGCTCTCATCTCGCTCATTCTTCTCCCACGCCAGCACAACCGTAAGTCGTAGGAAGTTTTGAGGATCAAGAAATCTTGCGAGAATGGAATCATAAGGAACTTTTTCCGCTTTAAAATCCCCCCAAAGATCGAGGAACTTCTTTCCAATATCGCTCTTGGTAGCCACCTCAACCTCCGGCGACTCCGTATCCCGAAACCCGTCGGAGTCCTCATAGAGCCCTGGAGGACGGTAAAAACTTAGGTAAAACTTATTACTTTGATCACTGGTCCTCCTCTTCCTGACCAAAAGTCTGAAGGTGCCTTCCTTGGAACCTAGCTCCGATCTGAAACGAGACCAAGGTTCGCTGGAATAGGGCGCAAAATTTTCCCAATCCAATTTCCAGCCCTCACCATCCCAAACATGGATTGCACCAAGACGATGATTCTTCTTACCCTCTAGCCCCTCCGTATCCCCCCAGATCGTTTCAATGGCAAAGTCCTTCTCTGAAAGTTTGATCACATTTCTGGCGATCACGCCCATCTTCTCCTCCGGTTTTGGGAAGGAATGAAGACGATAATGGCGAGTGAAAGGAAGAGCCAAATCTGCTGGGTTATCAATAAACTGCTCACGTCCATCATTCGTGGGATGATTCAAAAAACTAATAAAGCTCGTGGATACTTGAGTCTTGAATCTCCTTAAGACCTCAGCCTTCATCGTCTGCTCGCTGAGCTTCCCTCCCTCGACTAGGTCATCGTCTAGTTTCTCCTCATCTTTTCCCAGCTTGTAGAGGGCAAAAATAATCATCACAACGCTGAGCCAGCCGGCCAGAAAAAGGACGAGTCCTTTGTTTTTCTCCTTCCTCGGCCTCTTCTTACGACGTCGAATCCTTACCGAGCCATCCGGCATGATGATCTCCTCGTCCGAATCAGCGGCTTCAGCTTCTTCAATGGCAGAATCGAGCGTCTTCGAAGGGACCGCCTTTCTCTCAATCACCAGTCCACTCCTACTCGGAGCAGATTTTTTTCCAGTCAAATTACGAACGATACGGCTTTCCTTGGGTTTTGGCATCCCCCCCGGCACCTTGATCGCTTTGACCGCTTTCGTGTCCGATGGATCGCCTGGTTTTCCAAACTCATGTTGGCACTCACCACACGTCACCCCATCCTCCACGGGACCGTCACTGCGGACCACTCCTCGGCAGGATGGACAGATAAAAACTCCGGTTTTTGTACTCATACTATAACTTCAAACAGACTCTGCCCGACTCCCCCCCCGTAAGTCAATCTTCAGGACTCGAAAAAAGCGTCATTGTAGCGCGCTCTACCAAATTCGCCGCAAGTGTTTCCGTCGCCTTATCCAACTGCTCAACAGCAGCCTTCAAAGCTCCGACCTCCCCCGCTTCGATCGCTTTGACCACTTTGTCACGTGAGAACTCGATTTGTTCAATTTCCTCTTCTTCTAAAAAATCACCCGCTTGCTGCAAGGCAACCTCCACGGCCGGAAGGAGCTCGTCTGCCTTCAAACGTGCCTCCTCAAAAACCCGGGCATTCATATCCTCAAAAGCAAATTCCACACTCTCACTCACCATCCGCTCCACCTTCGCCTCATGGACATCCACCGCCGCGCTCCCTACCTGAATCACCACGTCCTTGCCGGTCGCCACGTCCCTCGCCAAAACCGAGAGAATCCCATCAGCATCGATCCTAAATTCCACCCCCACCCTCGCTTGACCTCGTCTCGCCGATTCAAAGGGCACCTCAAAGGAACCCAATTCCCAGTTATCAGCCGCAAGTTCACGTTCCCCCTGTAAAACCCGCACCTTCATCGAGCCCTGCCCATCCACCGCATTGGTAAACATCTCCCCTGCCTTACACGGAATCGTGGTGTTTCGTGAGATGAGAACATTCATCAAGCCCCCCATCGTCTCGATCCCCAGGCTCAAAGGAGTCACATCCAGCAAAAGAACCTCCCGCACCGTCCCCGAAAGGATCCCCGCCTGAATCGCAGCACCCCGCGCAATCGCCTCATCAGGATGTTGGCTCAGATCGGCGGCACGGTCGAAGACCCGCGCCACCCTTTCCTGAACGCCAGGAATTCGACTACTCCCTCCCACCATCACCACCGCATCGAGATCTCCGGCCTCGATCTGCGAATCCAACATCGCCCGGCGACACGCCGACTCCATCCGATCTAAAAAGGGCCCCATGATTCCCCTGAACTCGTCGATCCCGATCTCCAATTCTCCGGTAAAAGGAATGCGAAAAACCGCGCTCTCATCTTCCGTAAGTTGATGCTTCACCCTTCGACCCTCATTGACAAAGCGCACCTTCTCCAAAGGCTCCAGCTTGGCAAAATCCCCTTTCAAACGAGTCGCCGCAAACTCCGCGATCGCCCGATCAAAGTCATCGCCCCCCAACCGCGTGTCTCCAGCCGTCGCCGTCACCTCAAAAACTCCCTCGCGCATTTCCAGCACCGAGACATCAAAAGTCCCGCCACCCAAATCAAACACCGCCACCCGTGACTTCTCCTCCAGCCGGTCCAAGCCATAAGAAAGAGCCGCGGCGGTTGGTTCACTCACGATCCGCACCACCTCCAACCCAGCCAACTCTCCCGCCTTCTTCGTTGCGGACCGCTGACCATCGTGAAAATAAGCCGGAACCGTAATCACCGCCTTATGAATCTCTGTCTCTAAGCGTTCTTCAGCCACCCTCTTGAGCTTCTTCAAAATCTCCGATGAAACCTCCTCGGGTGACTTTTGCCCCGCCTTGGTCTCCAGCTTCCCATCCTCGTTCAGGCGACCCTCCGCCTCCTCCGGACGCCGTCCGATCAAACTTTTCACACTTGTGATCACCTCCTCCACCCCGCTTCGCCGCAGAGCCTCATGGCCCACTTCAACGTCTCCCCCTGCTCCATACCAAACGGCACTCGGGGTCAAGGTTCGCCCCTGATCATCAGCCAGCAAAATGGGAAATCCCGAATCTACCACCGCAACTGCCGACTGGGTCGTTCCCAGATCAATTCCTACGATCACTTCGCTCATGCCTCCCAGTAAAGAGCAACTCACCCCGCGAACAAGGCCTCAAAAATCTTTCCGGTCGCCTCCCGCAGCTGCGCCTGCCATTTCCCCAAAAAAGCCAAGGTTCGCGAGGCTTCCCCCATCTCTCCGAGACAGTTCTCCCACCCACCTCTGTCAAATCCCGCCAATTTCCCCACCTCCTCAGCCTCCAGCTCCGCCAGCCCTTCCATCAAGGTTTCCAATCTTCCCTTAATTCCAGGAATCCTCACATCAAGAACCGCTTTCCCCAAGCCACTCACCGCCTTCCCTCTCTCCGCAACGAATCCATTCACCTCCTCCAGAGCCCCGGCTACTGGAGAAAAAAAATCCATCAATCCACTCGGGACACTACCCCGTTCCGATGGATCCGCACCCGACAGCTCCAACGCCACCTTCAAGCGTGAACCCGGCGATTTCAAAAGATCTCCCGCTCGGCGGATCTCCGCAAAAAGCTCCTCATCTCCTCCCGCATCCGGATGGGTCAATTTTGCCCTCTCGCGGACCGCATCCTCCACCAATCCTGGCTCCAAGGCCAACTTACGAGGAAGACCGAGAACAGCAAACGAGTCCATCACGCCGCAAAGCTCTCCCCGCAAGAACAAGTCACCACCGCATTGGGATTACTCACCTTGAACCCCCCTTGCTGGAGATCGTCCGAATAATCCAACTCACTCCCGCTCACAAAAAGTGCACTCTTGGGATCAATCACCACATTCACACCGTTACTCGTCACCATAATATCGCGGTCACGCGGACCATCGACCAGGTCCATCTGATATTGAAGTCCGCTACAACCACCACCCACCACCGCGATGCGCAAAGCTCCGTCGTCCTTCCCCTGCTTTTTCCAAAGCCCATGCAAATGAGCCGAAGCCCCTTCAAGAACCTTAACCAACTTCTCATTTCCTATCGTATATCCGCCTTTCACTTGTAAGGTTAGGTTAGTCAGAGCTTCCAGAGTCCGCAACTCCCGATCTACAGACATCCCTCAAAACTCACCTTTTATGAAGTTTTTTGAAACTGAACTGAGAAAAAAGCGCTATGCTTAATAGAAGGGAAAGTTTTCACCTCTAATTTTTAGTTGCCAGCCTCCTTCCAAATCTACAAGCTCCCAACAATATTAAGCTCATGAAACTTCCTATCATCCTCTTTATCGCCAGCACTCTGGCCTCCCCCCTCAGCGCCGAAACGGTTTACACGGTCCCTCAGGGATACACTAAAATTACCATTCCAGCGGCATCTTCCGCCAGCTCTCCCAGCCTTACCGCAATCTCAGCAACGCTTCTGAATGATATTGAATTTTCCGGCGCGGTCACCATCAATGCTGACTTTAACGCCGATCCGGATACGGATCCTCAAACTCCAACCACCGCGCAGACAGTTACGGCCACAGGAGCATCCTTCTCGGTTGACCAGTTTACAGCAGCCCCTCACCTTGCTTACCTGATCAACGGTAATGGTGCCGAAGAAGCCTTCCTAATTACATCGCACACTGGCGACGTTTTAACAGTCGATGGGTCATTCGATCTCCTCGCTGCCTCCCGCTTCACTGCATCTTCCACAGTCAAGATTCGTAAGGCCAACACCGTGGGTTCAATCCTTGGAACCACAGCTACTCCTTTTACCAGCAATGATCGCGCCTTCATTTGGAATGGAAACAATTGGCAAACCCTGATCGCAGCAAACGACAATTGGTTTTATATTGGCGGACCACAAGGTACGGCCACGAATGCGGTTGTCTTCCCTGAGGAAGGCATCTTTATCCAAAGGACAGAGACTACCGAGGCGGTGCTCACACTCTTCGGCGAAGTTCCTTCAGTCGCTCAAGCCTCCTCGGTTGAAGGAGCCACCTCCACCTTCGTTTCAACTCGTTTTCCAGTCGGAAACTCCCCTACTCCAAATCCAACCGGAATTAAACTTGAAGAACTCAATATCGACGACATCCCAGGCTGGAGCTCCGATGATCGGGTATTCTATTGGACCGGAACATTCTGGCAGACCTTAATTTCGGCAGGAGGAAACTGGTTCTACATCGGTGGACCATCGAACGGAACAAATGCCAATCTCCTTCTGGTCCCACCAAACAGTGCGCTCTTCCTTTCCAGAACGACAACCGGAACAGCATCAACTTCACCGCTGACACTGAATCTCCCCTACACCCTGACTCTCTCCCAGTAATTGAACGGTAGAATTACTCACAAAATGCACTCATCGAAATCAAATTTATGAAATATACTTTAATCACCTTGACCCTAGCAACGCTGGTAGCGCCGGGCTCGACTCTTAGAATCATTGCCCAGAACGAATTCGGCGGTTTTTCACGAAACTCTCTCACTGATGAGGCTGATGCGAATCTCGCAACCTTGGATCTCGTGAGGCTCGGTTACTTCGAATTGGCCGACGGTCCGACTTTGGATGGGGACGCGTTCGGGAGCTTCGTTGAAATTGATACACTTTTGATAGATCTCGGAGTTCTGGGTAATTTTTCCCAGACGATCGATCTCGATGATATTGACGATGTCCCTGGAACAGCATCCCAAACCCTCCAGTTCGGGATCAGGTTTTTTAACAATTCCACAATAGGAGGATCAACCTTTTTCAATACCGTAACCAATGAAGCATGGCGCTTCACCTTTTCCCCGGAAGGTACGAACCCGCCCCCAACTGATAGCGAAATGTTCCTAGATCCCATTGCGGGAGGACTTACGGTCGGCTCTGCAATCTGGGAAGGAGGAGCCCCATCAGCCTTCAAAACCACCGTCCCAGTGCCAGAGCCCAGCTCGAGTCTCACTCTCCTTCTTGGAGCAGGCCTCCTTCTCAGCTCTCGACGCCGCAAGTAAGGAATCCTTTCCCACAACCTTCAAAAAGCCTCCTGCCTCCTAGGCATGGAGGCTTTTTTATTCCTCCAACATTGTCGACATTGCGCTAAAAAATCCCCTTAGCTCATCCTCGGAAGCCTCCGCCCCCATGATATCGTCGTAATCTTCCTCCTGCACCCAGTCGGGATTCAGCTCCTCAATAAACGTGCTCCGTTCGCAGCTTTCTTCCTTACCCCACTTCACCCTCGTTGAGCAATAGGTCATCGTCATTCTCTCCTTCGCCCGGGTGATCCCCACATAAAGAAGCCGACGCTCCTCATCACGGGTCCCTTCCTCAATACTCCGCTTGTGAGGCAAAATCCCTTCCTCAAGCCCCACCAAATAAACCACGGGATATTCCAAGCCCTTCGCCGCATGAAGCGTGATTAAAGTCACCCCGCTCTTCTTATCAAGATCGTCCTCCTTCTCAGCATCCAATGCCGTCTTGTCCAGAAACTCGCCGAGCTTCTTCCCCTTCTTAATCGCTTCCGTAATCGAAGCCACTGTCGTGCTCACGGCCTCCCGACGAGCATCCTTCTCCTTATCGGTCTTACATTGCCTCATCAACCACTCGTGAAAATCCATCTCACGGAGCCATTGATCAATCACCACCCCGGCATTTGTCCCATCCACAATCGACCTCCGCCCTTCCTCCGCCTGCCCCGTAAAGGCCCGGATCGAGTTCATGACCTTCGATGATAACTGAGCCAAAAAATCCTCATCAATGAGAGTTTTCCAAATCCCCTGATCCTTCTCACGACTCCATTCCAACGCTGCCATCGAGGTCGTATTGCCAATTCCCCGCGGAGGCGTGTTCAGAACACGAAGCAATGGAATATCCAACTCCGGATTATCCAGCACCTGGGCATAGCTCAAAATATCCCGCACCTCCTTGCGGTCATAAAAACTCTGCGCCCCTACCATCCGGTAAGGGATCTTCGACTCCCTCAACGACTCCTCCATCTTTCGGATCTGCCCATTCGTCCGAAACAGAATCGCAAAATCTTCCAAGACCCGCCCCTCCTCGCGCTGTGTCACGATCTCCGAGACAATCCAGTCCGCCTCCTCCTGATCTCCCGGCATCGACACCAACCTGACCAAATCCCCTCCCGGAATCGTGTAGCGGAGTTCCTTCTCCCGACGCCCCACATTGTTTTTGATCAAGCTATTCGCCACCTCCAAAATCGCCTGACTACTCCGGTAATTTTCCTCCAGAAGAATCACCTTGGGATTTGGGAAAAAGCGCTCGAACTGCAAAATATTGGCCACCTCGGCACCACGCCACCCATAGATCGACTGGTCATCATCACCCACCACGCAGATATTATAAGGCGCAATCACCAATTGCTGGATCAGACGCATCTGCAGGCTGTTCGTATCCTGAAACTCATCCACCGTAACGTAGCGATATTTGTCCTGCCAGAACGCCCGCACCTCAGCGTGCTCGCGCAACACTCTTTCACCGAGCAAGAGGAGGTCATCAAAATCGACCGCGTTTTGAGCCCGCAGTTCATTTTGATAAGCCACCGCAATCTCCGCAATCAGATCATCTTCGATACTCTCCAAAGGCTTCTCGGCACTCTTACACTTGGAGATCTCCCCCATCACCTCTCCCGGCTTCAGATTGATCTTCCCGCCCCCTTTCCGCACGATCAACTGACGGATCATCCCCATTTGGTCTCCACCCGCCATGATCGCGAACTTTTTTTTGTAGCCTAGCACCTCAATATCCCTCTTCAGAATCCGCAAGCACAGCGAGTGAAAGGTGCACACCGTGAGCGCCTTTCCCCGCTTTTTCCCCACCATATCGATCACCCGCTCTGCCATCTCCCCAGCCGACTTGTTCGTAAAGGTCACCGCCAACACATTCTCCGCCGCCACTCCGTTTTCCAACAACGCCGACATCCGGCAAGTGACCGTCCGCGTCTTCCCCGTCCCCGCCCCGGCCAAGATGAGAACAGGCCCGTTCAGCGTCAAAACAGCTTCACGCTGTGCCTTATTCAGTGACTCGATCGAAAATCCCGCTGCCATATAGTTACTTTGCAAGAAAACTCCCTCCACCCCAAAAACGCAAGCGTGCGATGCCAAGATCTCCTTATCCGCATGGAAAATTTGAACGAAGACGGTAGATCCAAAAACAAGTGAAAATGGAAGGAGTATTTTAAAGAACCCCCTTTATTTTGGATTTGCCATACATCAAGCCCACCGCTAACACTTCCTCAGTTGCCATAATCCTTTGGCCTCCCTCCAAACGAAACCAAAAACTACGAAAGACATGAGCCAAATCATTCCTACCATCACTTCCGGAATCGCAGGTCCTCTCGGCGTGCTTCACCTCCCGCGTCTCTGGCAGAAAGCCTCCCTCGATGCCGCAGGCAAACTTCACAGCGACTACCCAGCAGCCGGTGCTGGATTCGACCAGATGACTCTCGATGCCCTCGGCATTAACCGTGAGACTTTTCTCGCCTACATCAAGGCCACCAAGCCTTCTTACACTCAGTGCGAGCAGTGGATCCTCGACCAAAAAGGGGGCTCACTTGACACCGCTTCAGTCGATAAGCACAACAACGCTGTCGTCGGTTACAACCACGACGACGCCACTCGCGGAGCCATTCTTTCCGCTGTCGGCATCGCTGACACCGGAGCCATTCTTGACGCCGTTAACCTCAACAACCTTGAGGACTGGCAGGACTTCCACGCGCAGGAGATCGCCTAAATCTTTTTAGGATTTCATCCTTCAAAACCCCGTTGGCTTCAAGTCCCCGGGGTTTTTTGTGCCTCCTTCCAAAGCTTCTTCGCGGTTCGCATCTCTCCCTCCAGCTTCTGCATCTCCACCCCATCAGGATGAAAGGTTGCCGCCTCGTAGCACTCCACCAAACCAGCCCCACCCTGCGGCAAATGACTTCGTAGCCACGTCGCCATCGGCATCGCAGCGGGTCGATGCCCCACCCGCCGGCTCAGCCAGCGCTCAAAATCACGTAAAAGCCCCTGCTTCCTCACCTCCTCTTCCCACGATCCAGGAAGCCCCCGTCCCTCCCGTTTCCTCGTCCTGATCATCTTGTAAAAGAGATAAATCAAAAAGCCACTTCCCAACGAAATCACAAGAATCTTAAAACCTCCCGACACCGAAGACTTGGAAAACCACATCACCAAACTCGTCTTACTCTTTTGGAACCAATCGAAACCCCCCTGAAACCAACGGTTCCCCTCATACTCCGACAACCAATCCGGCGGCGTCAGATCAACATCCACCCAGCGACCACCCCGACATCTCCAAATTGGAGTCTTACTACCAGACTTCCTTTCATCCCTCCAAGTTCCACCCACATATGCTTGGGCCCACGCATGCGCATGCTTCCCCCGCAAAAGATACTCCCCTCGTTCGCCCCCCTCTTCCCTGACCGCGAAACCCACCACATAGCGCGAAGGCACCCCCATTCGACGCAGCAACAAGGCCGTCGATCCTGCAAAATACTCACAGTGTCCCTCCTTCTTCTCATTCAAAAACTTCGACATCGGAGCCCCCAAATCAGCCCCTTCCAGAAAAACGGTATACTTGAA
Organism: Akkermansiaceae bacterium; assembly: GCA_047629805.1. Classification (GTDB taxonomy): domain Bacteria; phylum Verrucomicrobiota; class Verrucomicrobiia; order Verrucomicrobiales; family Akkermansiaceae; genus SW10. Next base: position 89,449 of record JBLHUR010000002.1, read on the forward strand.
ATCACGTAGAAATTTCTCTCCTAACGTAACCCGGATTTTCTGAAAAGCAGCCCTCGAAACATCCCGCGGAGCCTCTGCTCCATTCGGTTCATCAGAATTCCAAGTCGTCGAATTTAAGAGCAAACCTCTCAAAAATCGATCCAGTCCCACTCTCTCCCGAGAAGGACAGATCAAATCCGTCTCCCAGGGATCATGCTCCACCGCCTGCAGTTTGCGATCCGCGTAAAACCTCACCTTCATCGCGCTCTTCCTTGGTTCGTTCAACTGGATCGCCCCCATCGCATTCGCGGTAAGAAACTCGCTTGAAACCTGCTCCAATCTCTTCGTATTCATGGGATGCGGAATGAGACTTTGATTCGAAACCATCCCCACAATCGCTCCCTGCGTCTCATAATCAGTCACCTCCCGATCCTCTTCGTGAAAAAGAAAGGAATCCTCGCCGACCCGTAAAAACTTCTCAAAACCACCTCCCGCCTCCCGCCCCTCCGCAATCCGCTCTCTGTGAATCATCCTCCTCCTCTGAGCCATCCACACATCTCCCTCCGGCCAGTTATACGAGGACACCCTTACCAAATCGGGAAGCTTCCCCTCCTCATGAAAATATCGCCAAACAATTGCCGGACTCAACTTCAACTTGCCGACCTGCCCGATAGAGGTCTGAGCCTCAAAAGGTGATCCCGCCCGCTCCGAAGGCCGGGTCAGGCTCTTCACAAAATATTGATAGGCAGAAATCACTCCCCACGACATGCCCAGAGCCATCAACAACGAGGCCAGATAAGCCACCCCCCAAGCGCCTTTTCGCCCCTTGCTCCCCCCCATCTGAAAAAGCCCCCATCCCAGCAGCACCGAAATCCCCACGGCATAGCGGACCTCATCCGCTCCCAGCGTCAAAATTTTTCCGGAATCCATTCCCGCCACAATTAAAATCAGAAAGAAGTAGGGATACCCAAGCTGGAGTTCCCGGATCGAGACCTCTCGCCCCGCCTTCCGATCAACCGCCAACTTCCTCCGCGCAATGAAGGAAAAGGTCGTCATCGGCACCCCGCGATCCGAGGAATACTGCTGCGCCAGAGCCAGTGGCATCATGATAAATGGCAGCCATGAAAGGAGATTAAGAAAGTCCGAAGCGACCCGATCCTCCACCTGCATAAGAGCAAGCGACAAGATGATCAGAATCAAAACGGAAAGCTGCCACGAACGGGCAAATCCCATCTCTCCAAAGGGCCACCGCAGATTCGTCCAATGCCGTCCCTCCATCAAAACCGCCGCAACTAAAGCCGACAGAGGCCGATCATGCATCGCCCCCCAAAACAAAAATGCCACCCCCAGCAACAAGCGGGGCGGAGCCGAAAACATGACGGGTTCCTCTTTCATCATCCTTTCATGAGATCTTCCTGGACCCGATCCTGCCTTAACCAATGCGCTCCTGCCAGCCCTTCGTCATCAGGCTCCACTCCCGCTCCAATGACATACACCCGCACTTCCAGCCCCGCCGCCCGCAGCCGCCCAAGAAACGCCTCTCGCTCCGGACACCATCCTGAAAATACCACCACACACGCCGTCATCTCCGCAGCATACCGTAGCACCAATTGCCTCAGCGAATCATAGCTCCCCTCATCACTTCCTCCCACCCGCGCCAGAACCTCCATCAACTGATCCGCTCGCGCCACCCCACGACCCGCCGTAAAAACCTCCGGCTCCTCACGCACAAACATCACATCCAACAAACAGCTTTCTCGATCCATCGTAGAAACAAAAGAGGCCGCCACCGAAATCGCCTCCTCCAGCATCTGCGGACCGCTTTCCTTCAAACTCGTGTCCAAAACCAGTCCGTAACGTGGAAATCTCATCTCCTCAAATTCCTTCACAATCGGCTGCCCCGTCCGGGCCCACGCCTTCCAATGAATCTTCCGCAACGAATCACCCGCGCGATATTCCCGCAGCCCCATAAATTCTCCACCCTCGCCACGCACTGTCGAAGCCGAATCACCGCCCACCTTCAACTCCGACCGACCACCAAGTTCGAGATTCGGAAGCCGGTAACGCTTTGGAATAATGAGCACCTCATCCTCCTCGTTGAGAATCGCACGCCGCCGTTGAAAAAGCCCCAAAGGATCAGGCAACTCCGCCCTCAAATCATTGAGCCGAATCATCCCCCGCCGACGAGGCATCAGCGATAAAGTCACCTTCTTCACCTCCCCCGATTCCAGCGTCATCGCCATGGATCTCCCCCGCCCTTCCCAAGCACCGCCCCGGTCCACCAGCCATTTCCAACGATAAAAGGCAAAGGTCCGATCAAAGAGATTCCGCTCATCCTCACCCGGTTCCTTCAAGTGGGTGAACTCCCATTCCGTCGGCCGCGGATCTTCCCCCAACTCTCGCAAAAAAACATCCCGCAGGCTTCGCCGCTGCTCACTCCGAACCGAAACCTCATAGCGTAACTCCTCGCCCACCGATCCCGTCGGAGGAAGATCGCGCAGGGCTGAAATATGAGCCTGCCGGAAAAAGGCCCACATAAAAGCCACACACAGAACCGAAAGAACCAACAAGGTCAAAATCACGACAATACTGCGATCCAAATTCGCCCCCATCAGCACACTCGCCCCGCCTCCACCCATCATTAACCACGCCACCGGATGCACCCGCCCCTTCACAAAGGCACTCACAGCACTCCCGTGACGGTAGCAGCGATAGAGCCATCGGCCAAAGATGCCGGACTTACGGGTTTTACTCATGCTAAAAATAAGAAACCACAAGTCTGGAAAAGTGGCAATGATGGACAAAGCATGCTTCCCTCTGCCCATGAAAATTATTCTCCTTCTCACCGCCGCGCTCTTCATCGTCTCCTGCGAGTCCCAAGACCCCGCTCCCGCCCCTGAAAAGCCCGATCCCCTAGCCCAAATTCGCGCCATTCGTGCCGATCAAGTCAAGTTCCTCAACCGTAAAATGGGGGTCGTAAAGCAGCTCAACAAACTCGTCGCGGCCAGCCAACTCGACCCGAATGGAGAAATGAAAAATGTCCTCCAGGAAAAGCAACAAGCCCTCATTGACCTTCAAACCATCACCTCCACCCACCCCAGTCTACAAAAACTGAACGAAGAGCTCTCCTTCTGGAAAAGCAATCAACAATCCGGCCGCATCTCAAATCGCGATTTCGAAGTCGAACAAGCCAACGTAAAAATCATCGAAATCGCGACCAAAATCGACACCCTCTCAAAGGAGCTCCCTGCCATTCGCGAAGCGAAAGACCGTATCGGCCGTTCTGAAAAAGAAATTGCTTCGCTACGACGCTCTCTTGCCGCAAAAACACCCGAGGGTCAGGCCCTCGTGAAAGAACTCACCGAGATCGAGGCCGCCCTCTCTGCGACTCAATAGACTTTCCCTTTTACTTGCTCCCCGCATTACTGTCGCTACATTCCCGCCCGTGAAGTTTCTCGCTCCGTTCCCGCTTGCCCTCGCGCTTCTCTTTTCCTTCCTCATCGCTCCTGCATCCGCTGCCAGCAGCGAGGAACCCGCCTATAAAGAAGGTGAGTTTGGCCTCATCAAAGATCAGCAGGCCATCTTTCCCAAACCTCTCGCCCAATATTCCGAGGTCGAGGGCGAAGACTGGTCCATGTGGGACAAGATGAAATACCGCGCCACCCAGCAAGGCGGATTCAACCTCGTCGCCACCATCATTTTTATCTGCGCCATCGTCCACACCTTCCTCAGTGGATATTTTCTCGAGATGGCTCATCATCACGAAAAGGCCCACCAAAAACGAATTGAGGAAAAGGGCCTCACCGCTGAGGCCAAGCCCCAAAACGACGCCAAGGACGATGTCTCCTTCCGCGCCAATCTCTTCCATTTCCTAGGTGAAGTCGAAGCCGTCTTTGGAATCTGGGTCATCGCCCTCGCCGGAGCCATCCTCTGGTTCTTCGGGATCCAGGAAGCAGGTCTCGGAGCCGGTTTTAGCGAAATCAAAGCCTACATCGGGCACGATGTGAATTTCACCGAGCCTCTCTTCGTCGTTATCATCATGGCCATGGCCGCCACTCGCCCCGTCGTTCGCTTTGCCGAATTCCTCGTCGATAAAGTCGCCAAAGTCTTCGGCGGCACCCCCGCCTCCTGGTGGTTCTCCGCTCTTACCATCACACCGATCCTCGGATCCTTCATTACCGAGCCTGCCGCCATGACGATCGCGGCCTTCCTTCTCTCGAAGAAATTCTACGATCTCAATCCCTCCCCCAAGTTCGCCTACGCCACCCTCGGTCTCCTCTTCGTCAACATCTCCGTCGGCGGCACCCTCACCCATTTCGCCGCTCCTCCCGTCCTCATGATCGCCGAAAAATGGAGCTTCGGTATGAGCTACATGTTCCTCAACTTTGGCTGGAAGGCCGTCTTGGGAATCATTCTCTCCAACATCGTTTACTTCTACGCCTTCCGCACTGAATTCGCAAAACTCAAGCCCACCATCCGCACCGACATGCACGTTCCCTCGCGATGGAGCGAACGCGAAGACTCTATCCCGAAATGGATCACCGTCTCCCATCTCCTCTTCCTCGCCTGGACCGTCGTCTTTGCCCACGATCCGCCCCTTTTCATCGGTGGATTCCTTTTCTTCCTCGGCTTTACCCAAGCGACCGGTCATCACCAGAATGAGGTCAACATGAAGAGCCCCATTCTTGTCGGCTTCTTTCTCGCCGGCCTCGTCATCCATGGGGGCTGCCAGGGCTGGTGGATCTCCGTCCTCCTCACCTCCATCGACAATCAGTGGATCCTCATGATTGGCTCGACCTTGCTCACTGCGGTCAATGACAACGCTGCCATCACCTACCTCGCCTCGCAGGCACCTGGCCTCAGCATCGGAGCCAAGTACGCCATCGTCGCCGGAGCCGTCACCGGCGGTGGATTAACCGTCATCGCAAACGCCCCCAACCCCGCCGGACAATCAATCCTCGGCCGTTACTTCAAAGGAGGTGTCGCTCCCCTCGGACTTCTCAAAGCCGCCGCCATCCCCACCGTGATCGTCGGAGCCTGCTTCATGCTGCTTCCCTCAAGCGGACGCCATATCGATCCCAAGGACGACGAGCCCGTTACCATGAAGCCCGATGGCGAGCACATCCACCAGGAAGGCAACCCCGCCAGCGGAGTCCACACCCACAAGACCGCCACCGGCGAAACCACTCACTCCCACAAGTAATGTTCACCGGACTAATCGAAGCAACAGGAAGGGTTGTCTCCCTTGTCGAAAAAGGCGAGCAAGCCTCCCTCCTCCTTGACATCCCCTTCGCCAGTGAACTGGCCCTTGGCGATTCAGTCGCCACCAACGGCTGCTGCCTCACCGTCGCCTCACTCGCCGAGCACATCGGCTTCGACCTCCTCGCCCAAACTCTTAAGGTCACCTCGCTCGGAGGTCTCCGCGCAGGATCCTGCGTCAACCTCGAACGCGCCCTCGCCGTCGGCGACCGCCTCGGCGGCCACTTCGTCCAAGGCCACGTCGATGCCACCGGCGCCATCCTAGACCTCTCTGCCCACGGTCAAGATTACCGTTTCGAAGTTGCCCTCCCCCCCGAAATCCACGCCCTCTGCATCGACAAAGGCTCCCTCTGCATCGATGGCATTTCCCTCACCATCGCCGAACTCACCAAAGAGTCCGCCGTCTTCTGGATCACCCCACACACCCTCAAAACCAGCCATCTCGGTAAGGCCCAAATAGGCCAAACCGTGAACCTCGAAGCCGACCTCCTTGCCAAGTACGTCAAAAAGCTCCTCCCGTAACGGCCATGACCAGTCGGCGAGATCCGTAGCCGAATCGCTTTGCTTTTTAGCCGTCCGCCGTTTGCACCCGATCAAAGAGACACGCTGCGCAGCGGATTAATTTCCCGATAGTTTGCCACTCTCGCCCCCCTGCGATTGAGCGCGGATATCGTTCCTCCTTTCGAGCAAGCACCTCCCGGTAGCGTTCTGCTACCCCTTTCACAAAGTCCTCCCCCCCTATCGCCACGCCCGTCGTAAATGACGGCCAACCGCTTTCAAAGGGCTTCCGGAGGAGTCACCTTCCCTTACCGATCAATGACCATCAATCGATCCTCCAACTTGATTCCTCGTCGCTTCGACCGTCCCTGACCAAGCGAGGGCGACTCGCATTCCACCGAAAGCCCTTCGTCGAACAAAAAGAGCCGATATCGGACAAGGCTTAAGTAAGTCCGCACCACTCTCTCTCTCAGCATGCTTTTTGTGATTATTAATCAACTCGAACTATAATCACGAGATTCCCTGTATCTTAGGATCTGATCAGCCACGCTTTATGTGAAAACCTAAATAAACAAAGATATTACAGATAAATTAAATTCGTAAAGCCAAGCCCTGAATACATCAAGAAAAACAGATCTCGAAAAGCGAACTTGTAAAAATATCTTTTAATTAGCCTAAATATAAGGCATTCAAGCCATCTGCTCATCGAAGTCGCCCTTGAATTATAAAAATTGGCGTTTTCGCAAGTACACCCTAACTTACATTATGAAAATACGAAAAAACACGGCGATTAAACTCAGCCTCATTGGTCTCATCGTTTCCAGCTCCGTGGCGAGCGCCCAGAGTATTAATCTTGGCGATGCCGCCAGCTTCGGAGTTCTTGGCGCATCAACGGTGACCAACACCGGAGGTACCACGATTAACGGCGACCTTGGAGTGAGTCCTGGAACTGCCATCACCGGATTCCTACCTGGGACATACAGCGGCGGAATACATACAGGCACCGACAGCTTGGCGGTCAGCGCCAAAGCAGATGCTAGAACGGCATACAACGATCTCGCGGCCCAGACGGCGACCACCAACTACGGCCCAATCCACATCTTCAACAATGATACGCTGACCCCTGGAGTCTTTAATTTCCCTTCAAGCGGAGAGATCGCAGCGGGTGGGACCCTGACCTTGGATGGGGATGGAACTTACATTTTCCAAGTCGGAAGCACGTGGGTCGCCAAGACATTGTCGTCGATGGTTTTGACCGGTGGAGCTAGGGCAGAAAACATCTTCTTCCAAGTAGGTTCCTCTGCGACTCTTGGCACCTACACGACCAACTTTGGAACGTTCATCGCGGATCAATCCATAACGGCCCAAACAGGGGCTACTATTGATGAGGGCCGTTTGCTCGCACTCGTTGCCGCAGTGACCCTCGACACCAATACGATTGCAGTGCCAACCTCAATAGCGGCACCTGTTGTTCCTGAGCCTTCTACCTTTGCTCTTCTCGGACTGGCCAGCCTCGGGCTTTTGCGCCGTCGTCGCTAATTTGACAAAGGCAACATTTTATCATCAAAAAGGCTGTGCAGGAAACTGCACAGCCTTTTTTCTATTGGGCGTAAAACCACTACCAAGCCTACTCCACGGCCACCACGGGCCTAGCGAGAATGGCACCCGGTTAAATGGGGCTTCCTTGGCTAAAGGCCTTCTTTACCTCGGTCCCGCAGCCGTGATGGCTTGACGGTAGACGTGGTCGGCGACATCCCCTGCGGCATAGAATCCCGGAGTTTTGGTGCCGGTTCCGCGAGGAGCTTGTCGGATGGAGCCATTCTCATCGAGGTCGCCGAGATCGCCGACGAACTCTGAGTTTGCTACGCAACTTAATGAGCAAACCGCTTTTTCCCCAGCGTGCCGATCTGACCTGGCTCCAATCCATCCTTCATCGCAATCGCTCGCAGGATTTTCGTCTGAGATACCGCCACCGTGGCTTCCGCTTTTTCGGAAATTAGAAGCCCGTTGGTCTTCGAATGATCGGTTCCGTCGATCGTGTAAATGATCGTGGCTTGAGGAGTCACCCTCGCATGCATGATCTCTAAAGGCCCTCGGTGGTATCCCCGCTCAACTGAAAACCTGACATTCGCCGCCTGTGGTTTTTGAGGCTCAGCGAAAAGCGGTAAGGACATGATCGCGAGAACAATAGGAATCGACCTACGAAACATCGGGAAAAGTCATGGTGAATTTTCGTTTTAAGTCGGATGAAATAAAAGGGCAGAAGTTTGGCCGGAAATTTCCTCGGGCCAAAAAGACATCTTGAGCATCACCACACACATCCTCTCTAGTCCAAATCCGAGAGATAACGCTCCGCCTCAATCGCGGCGGCGCAGCCCTGACCGGCAGCCGTGATGGCTTGACGGTAGACGTGGTCGGCAACATCTCCTGCTGCGAAAAGTCCCGGAGTTTTGGTTCCGGTTCCACGAGGAGCTTGTTCGATGTAGTCATTCTCATCGAGGTCGACAAGGTCGCCCACAAACTGCGAGTTCGGCACGTGGCCAATTGCCACAAAAACACATTTCACTTCAAGCTCAGACTTCTCACCTGATTTCAAATTTTCAAGCGTGACGGCACGAACTTCGCCTTCGTCATCGGTAAGATACTCGGTAACCCCCGAGTCCCAGATGGGTTCGATCTTGTCATTGGCCAATACGCGGTCTGCCATGATTTTGGAAGCTCTGAGTTCATCGCGGCGATGAACGAGGTAAACCTTGGAAGCAAAGCGGGTCAGGAAGTTCGCCTCTTCACAGGCTGAGTCACCCCCACCAATCACCGCGACAGGGACATCGCGGTAAAAGGCCCCATCGCAAGTGGCGCAGGAGGTCACTCCGTGACCGACGAGTTTCATCTCACCTTCGAGACCAAGGTAGCGGGGAGTCGCGCCAGTTGCGATGATGACTGTTTTTGCCTGAATCTTGCCGGCATCTGTGACAAGTGCGAAGCTCCCATCGTCGTTCTTGGCGATCTCGTCGACCCTTTTATACTCGACCCGAGCTCCGAATTTCTCGGCTTGCTTCTGCATTTGGCCCATCAACTCCGGTCCCATCACTCCTTCAGGAAATCCTGGAAAGTTTTCGACCTCGGTCGTGGTGGTGAGCTGTCCGCCGAGTTGAGTTCCAGAGAGAACCAAAGGGGTCAGGTTCGCCCTTCCGGTATAAATAGCTGCGGTCCATCCGGCGCAGCCGGTTCCGATGATAACAACGTTTTCCATGATTAATAAATGAGAGGAGATTCGCGGGAATTCATTCCCAAAAAGATCAGATTAAGCCGGGGCTCCAACAACTTCGGGAGGCAGCGGGCCTTCATCATCCTGCTTTTTCTCTTCAGCAGCTTCCGGCTCCTTGTCCATTTTAAGATCGTCAGGGATTTCGGGTGGCTCAGGTGGCTTAGGTGGATCCTTCATCTCGCCATGCTCCATGAGGTCCTTAATGTGCAGGGCATCGAGAGTTTCGAACTCAAGAAGAGCCTCGGAAATCTTGTCGAGAAGCTCGCTGTTGTCCTTGAGAAGTCGCTCCGCCTCTTTGTAGGCGTGGTCGATGAGAGCCTTGATCTCGTTGTCGATCTTCTGCGCGGTGTCCTCAGAGTATCCCTTACCACCTGGCCCCATCATCCCGTGGGCCATTGAGTCACCATCACCATACTCGACCATGCCGAGGTCTTCACTCATGCCCCATTCGCAAACCATCTTGCGAGCCATATTGGTCGCCATGCGGATATCCCCCATCGCCCCGTTCGTGACATCTCCAAATTTGATATCCTCGGCAACCCGACCACCCATGAGGACGATCAATTGGGAAAGGAGCTCATTCTTGCGGTGATTAAATTTGTCCTCACTTGGCAGGAACATCGTTGAACCAAGGGAAGGTCCACGCGGGATGATGGTGACCTTGTGAAGCGGATCAGTGTGATCTAGCAATTCGTTCAGAATGGCATGACCTGCTTCGTGATACGCGGTGTTCTTTTTCTCCTTATCAGAGAGAGCCAAGCTACGGCGTTCACGGCCCCAGCGGACCTTATCGCGAGCTTCTTCCATCTCAGCTAGCGTGACCGCCTTAAGGCCCTTACGAGCCGCCGCAAGAGCAGCCTCGTTGATGAGGTTCGCCAACTCGGCACCCGAGAACCCGGGAGTTCCACGAGCGATCAGCCCAAGCTTCGTTCCGGCAGCCAGCTTGATCTTCTTCGCGTGAACGTTGAGAATTTGCTCACGTCCATTGACGTCGGGCAATGCAACTGTGACTTGACGGTCAAAACGACCCGGACGCAGCAGCGCGGGGTCGAGAACATCAGGCCGGTTCGTTGCGGCAATGATGATCACCCCTTCTTGAGTATCAAATCCGTCCATCTCCACCAGGAGAGCATTCAAAGTCTGCTCACGTTCATCGTGGCCTCCGCCCATTCCCTGACCACGATGGCGGCCGACGGCATCGATCTCATCAATAAAGACCAAACAAGGAGCATTCTTCTTCCCTTGCTCAAACATGTCGCGCACGCGGCTCGCACCGACCCCAACAAACATCTCCACAAAATCAGATCCGCTAATCGAAAAGAAGGGCACCTCAGCCTCTCCCGCGATGGCACGGGCTAGGAGGGTTTTACCAGTTCCCGGAGGGCCTACCATGAGGACCCCTTTGGGGATGGAGGCTCCAAGAGCTTGAAACTTCCGGGGGTCGCGGAGGAAATCCACGATCTCAAAGAGCTCTTCCTTGGCCTCTTGAATTCCGGCGACATCTTTAAATGTCACGTTGTGCTGGTCTTGCGTCAGGAGCTTGGCCTTGGACTTACCAAAACTCATCGCACCACGACCAGCCGACTTCATCTGATGACGGAAGAGGAAGAAGATAAGAACAATCAAAAGAAGAACCGGCAGGAGGCTCATCATCACTTTTCCGAAGGTATTATCCTCGGTCCGGGTCGCGATGTTTGACTTGACGAGGGCTTCGAGATCATTTCGCATAATCATCCCATTCAACTTCACCACAAAAGGAGTGAGCGTCTTCGCGGTAGTCATCTCCTTCAGTTCAGTCGCAGAATAGGGCTGAGGCTCTCCCTTGGTCGCATAAATGACGCCTTCATTGGAGCCGGGCATACGGTAGATCTTAAACTGGAGGTCTTTTCCAAGAACAAGGCGGTTCTCAGCGAGCAGTGACTTGAGTTGCGCAAAAGGAATCTCATCAGCGTTCGCTCCTTCGGAAGGAATTTCATCCACCCAGGTCAGCTTTTCGCCAAAGGTCTGATTGAGGTCCTCGCTGATGCTGTCGATATCGACTTGAATCGAGGATTTCACCGCCTTCTGATCATTCCAGGATTTCACCATGGAACCTTCTTTGGCATAAAGACCCAGAACCTCGGCGCGTGCTTCTCCGGTAAAAGTCACCAATTCCAGTTTACCACCTTTGAAATCATCGGATGCGGTCTGCAAAACACGCCCTTCCATCAGAGCTTCGCGAAACTCCGGAAGAGTCAGCGTCTTGCGATCACCTGGGCCGGCGGTCTTGTAAGCCACCATAATAATGGCGATGGCGACGGTGAATAGAATGATCACTTTCCAGTTAAAGCCGCCTTCTGGCTTACTCTGTGGAGTTTTCTGGGACCGCGGGGACTCTGGTGGCTGTTGCTCGGACATAATGAAAACCGGCAGCTCAGGAGCCTTTTTCGCCGGCACGGGACGCTAACCCAAGAAAACGGAATGAAAATGCCTTTTTTTACTCATTTCTCAGGAATCTTGCATCGCCAAACAAAAAAACCCGCTCAGGCATAGCCAAGCGGGTTTTGATAAAATGATATTCAGCGAGATCCTACTCCTTTTCGTCGGAAGCTTCTTCCTTCTTCTCAGCCTCAGGCTCCTCAACTTTTTCGGCCTTAGGCTTCGCAGCTTTTTTAGCCTTAGGCTTCGCAGCTTTGGGCTCCTCGACCTCGGCTTCTTCGACCTTAGGCTCTTCGACCTCGGCTTCTTCGACCTTAGGCTCTTCGACCTTGGCTTCTTCCACCTTAGGCTCTTCCACCTTGGCTTCTTCCACCTTAGGCTCCTCTCCTTTGACGTCCTCTACCTTAGGCTCTTCCGCTTTTGGCTTGGCGGCCTTCTTGGCAGCCTTTTTAGCAACTTTCTTGGTCGCTTTTTTAGCGGCCTTTTTCGCAGCTTTCTTGGCAGGTTTCTCGGCCTTGGCAGGCTTACTCGCTGCTCCAGCTTTGATTCGATCACTCTTCCGCTTAAGATAGAGTTTTCTGCGGCGGCGCTTCTGACGTGTTTTAAGATTCTGACCCATAGGATTAAAGTTCGAATTCGGAGGTAGGCGGCTTCGGCACGATGATCAAGCGAAAATGCACGCCATGTCTTGATCTCCCCCCTTCCCTACCCTTTTCTTCTCCCATGGCAGGCCTGATCATCAAACCCCGTTCCCGCATTTTTCACGGACACGAATGGGTTTACTCCTCCGAGATTCAAAAAACCTTCGGAAATCCCGAGCCGGGCGACCTCGTCACGCTCAAGGACTTCAAAGACCGCCCGCTCGGTGTCGCTATTTATAATCCCAATTCCCAGATCGTCGCCCGCCGCATTTCCCGCCGGAAGCAGAAACTCGATGCCGAATTCTTCGACCGCCGTCTCGGCCAGGCCATTGCCTACCGCGATTCCCTCGACATCGAAAAAAACCTCCGCCGCCTTGTCTGGAGTGAGTCCGATGGCCTCCCTGGAGTCATCGTGGACCAATACGGCGACCACCTCGTTCTCCAAACCACCACCCTCGCGATGGATCAGCGCAAGGATCTCATCGTCGATAGCCTCGTCAAACAGCTCGACCCCAAGTCCATCACCCTGCGTAACGATTCCTCAATGCGAAAGCCCGAGGGCCTCGAGGACGAGATCTCGATGGTTTACGGGGAACAACCGGCCCCCTTCACGGTGGAGCAAAATGGCTCAATCTTTGAAATCGATCCCGCCAACGGACAAAAAACCGGCCTCTATCTCGACATCATGGAAAGCTACGAGCGCGTCGCCAAGCTCGCTTCCGGCAAAAAAGTCCTCGATGTCTTTTGCAATCAAGGCGGCTTCAGCCTCGCCTGCGCCCTCGCCGGAGCAGAATCGGTGACCGCCGTCGATATCTCCGAAGAGGCCACCGCTGCCACTACGAAAAATGCCGAACTCACCGGCGTGCAGGTCGAAACAATCACCGCCAACGCCTTCAGCTTCCTTCGCCAGCACGACCAAACCTACGATCTCATCATCCTCGATCCCCCGTCCTTCACCCGGAACAAGAAAACGGTCAAGGACGCCATGCGCGGCTACAAGGAAATCCACCTCCGCGCCCTCGCCATGCTCAACCCCAGCGGAATTCTCGCCACTTTCTGCTGTTCCCACCACGCCACCCGGGAGCTCTTTTTGGACAGCGTGAAAGAGGCCGCCGTCGATGGCAAACGCACCCTGCGCCTCATTGACAGCCACACCCAACGCCTCGACCATCCCATCATTGCCACTCTCCCTGAAACGGAATATCTTAAAGGGTTCACCTTTCAACTCGCTCCCAACCGATGAAAAAAATCATTTCCCTCGTCGTCCTCATCCTTCTGGCTTCAATCGGAGGATATAGCTACTACCGCCAACAGCCCGAACAACAAGTCGGACGCGCCGTTGACCAGTTTCTTGAAAACGTCGAGCACCGAAAAATTTCGACTCGCAGGCAGATCGACGTCCACGAAGCGCTCAGCAAAGTTCTCGCCGCCAAAGTCGATTTCCAAGGAGCTTTCCCCATCCCGACCGAGACACTCACCTTGGAAGAAACTTTAGGTAAGATCGATCAACTCCACGTAGCCACGAGTCTCTGTAGAATCACCGAGTCGGAGCGCAATCTCAAAATCATCGGAGCAAAAGCCCAAGTTTATCTCACCGCCAACATCCTTCTCGCCGCTGGTAAAGAGTATCAACGCGAGCAAACCTGGGACCTCATCATAGACCTCGAAAAAGGCGAAGACTGGCGCATCGTATCCATGCGCGGAATCCCTCCGGATTGACCGGCTTCACTGCGTCGCCCCTTCGGCTTGCTCCAGCAGCCACTTTTTCAAGTGAGGGCTTTTAACAAGTCCGGGATCGTCTCGCAACACCTCTTCAGCGACCTCCCGCGCTTCTCGAATCAAAGAAGTGTCGGCCAAAAACTCCACGAATCGCATCCCGCCAATCCCACTCTGCCGCGTCCCCAAAACCTCACCCGGCCCCCTCAGGCGAAGGTCCTCTTCCGCGATCTTGAACCCATCAATCGTGCCCGCGAGAATGTTCAGCTTCTCCACTCCTTGGGGATTTTTTCCATCGGTCACCAACACACAGTAACTCTTGTGTTCGCCACGCCCGATCCTTCCGCGTAGCTGGTGAAGCTGGGCGAGACCAAATCGCTCCGCGTTAAAAATCACCATCACATTGGCATTCGGGACATCCACCCCCACCTCAATCACGGTAGTCGCCACCAAGACCTCGGACTTGCCATCCCGAAAGCGCCCCATCACCGCTTCTTTTTGTTCCGACGGCAACTTCCCGTGAAGCAAACCAACTTCAAAATGCTTAAAGCGCTTTTCCCACTTCGGGTGCTCTTCGATGACCGACAAGGCCTTGACGGAACTACTCTCTTCCACCAGCGGATAAACGAGATAAATTTGCCGTCCTTCTTCGAGCTGCTCCGTGAGAAATTTCGTCATCTCACTCACCTTGGGCTTCACCCGCACGCCCGAAATAATCTTCCCCCGCCCCGCCGGAAGTTCATCCAGAACCGAAACATCCAAGTCACCATAGATCGTCAAAGTGAGCGTCCGGGGAATGGGCGTTGCCGTCATCACGAGGACATCAGGCATGATGCCGCGTTGGATTAACTTCCCCCGCTGAGCCACCCCAAATTTGTGTTGCTCATCGATCACGACCAAGCCGAGATCATCGAACTCAACCTTATCATAAAGAAGAGCATGCGTCCCGATGATGATTTGCGCTTTCTCGATTTCCTCCCGCCGATCCGCCGTCGCCAAGCCCACCGTGATTCCAAGTGGAGTGAGCCATTTTGAAAAAGTCAGGTAGTGTTGCTCCGCCAAAATTTGCGTCGGAGCCATCAGCGCGGCCTGACATCCCGAATCCACCGCCAGCAGCATCGCACACATCGCGACGAAAGTTTTTCCGCTTCCGACATCTCCTTGCAAAAGCCGATTCATTGGTCGCTGCACGCGCATGTCTGCGATGATTTCCTTCACGCTCCGCTTCTGCGCTCCAGTAAGATCAAATGGGAGAGACTCATAAAACTCCTTCAAGAGCTGCGTCTTCCGCCCAAGAATACGACCACTCAGGTCAGCATGCCGGGCCCGTCGCCAAACCACGCGGAGTTGTTGCAGAAAAAATTCTTCCTTCGCAAAAAATCGCCGCGCCGCATCAGTCTGTTCCAGCTCACTTGGAAAATGAACTTCGCGAAAAGCCTCCAGCCGAGGATAGGTTGGATCAACATCATGAACGGGTATCAACGAGTCCCCCTCCGCCGATTCAAGCGCGTTAAACATGAGCTCCCGAAGCCTCCGCTGTGGAATCCCGCTGATGTTTTTATAAACCGGAACGATGCGCTCCAGATGAATTCCCCGGCTCTCTTCCGAGACCACCTCAAACTCCGGATGATCGATCACGACCCGCCCGCCGTGCTCCTTGGGATTTCCAAAGAGAACAACCTCATGCCCCGTCGCGAGAACCTTCTGCATAAAGGGCATATTGAACCAGCGACAAGTGATGCGCGAAAGCCCACCGCCGGCATGATCTTCGATCACTGCTTCATAAAACCCCTTCCCACCAAACCCCTTCCGCTGGGTATCGATCACCAGCCCTTTCAAGCACACCGGAAGGCCACCCACTTGGGCTTGCGCCGGAAAAGCATCAAAGCGCCGACGGTCTTCATAGCGCTTCGGCAGCCAATCCAGTAACTCGGCCAAAGTCTTGATTCCTGCCACTTGCAGAGCTTCCCACTCGCGCCCCCGGATGCCGGTCAGCTCCCCCAACGACTCATCGGCCTTCATTCTCGGTATCAGCCGCCGCGCGGACATTTTGAATGCTGATCTGCACGTTCACCCGCCCCCGAAAAACATTGCGATCGACCGTGAAGGCCAAGTCCCAAGGAGGATCAGGCAACTCATTCGCGCCACCACCAAAAAAGATGGCATCGCGCTCATCATATCCCTGCCTCAAGAACAAACGCATGTGGTTGTTTTTCAGACGACGCGGCGGCTCGGTCAGCCAAACATTCCGCACCATAAATATGGGTTGGGGATTGGCACTCCCGAAGGGTTGCAACAACTCGTAGCTCGCCAGAAAATCGAGCGAAAGCTCACCCAGTTCCACCTCGGCATCGACGTATACCTTGGCTTCTAAATCCTTGTTCCCACAAGTCTCTTTGACAAATTTTTCAAAGCTCTCCCGGAAGGCCGGAATCGAGTCCTCATGAATGCTCAAACCAGCCGCCATGTGGTGGCCTCCGCCTGCGATAAGATGCTCACGACCGTTCGCGATTGCCTCAACCAAAGAGATCCCCGCGATGCTTCGACCACTCGCTTTTCCGATGCCCTTGTCATCAATAGAAATCACAAAAACCGGCTTATGATACATCCGCATCAGGCGCGAGGCCACGATGCCTACCACCCCGGCATGCCAAGAGCGCGAGCCCACCACAATCACGGGCTGGTCGTCCCCTTCTTTGAGCATCGCCATCGCTTCCGCAAAGATGGCCTGCTCCAATTGTTGGCGGTTTTTATTGAAATTCTCCAGCTCATCTGCGAGAGCGGTCGCCTCATCGTGGCTATCCGTCATGAGAGTCGCGAGAGCCTGCTCAGGTTGATCCATCCGCCCAGCGGCATTCAGGCGAGGCCCGATGCGGAAGCCAATGTCAGCACTACTCAGCTTCCCTTCCGTTCCGGTTAGTTTCAAAAGTGCCCGCAATCCGGGGCGCACCGCCTCTTCCATAATACGGAGTCCATGACGGACCAAAAGCCGGTTCTCATCCACCAACGGAACGATGTCTGAAATCGTAGCCACCGCGACGAGATCTAGCACATTTTTGAGATCAAACTCCTTGATCGGACGCTGCTTCAGCAGCGCATGCGCTAGCTTAAAGACAACCCCCGCGGCGCAGAGGTATTCGCGACGATCACCGGAAGCCTTCGGGTTTACCAAAGCAATACAATCCGGCCGACCCTCCGGTCCGATTTCATGGTGATCGACCACCACGGTATCGACCCCTTTTTTATTCAACGAAGCGATGGCCTCATTGGAAACCGTCCCACAATCAACCGCGATCAGAAGGTCAGGTTTCCCACATTCTTCCAGGCAGCGCTCCAGGCCTCCCCCGCTCAAACCGTAACCTTCGCTACTACGACGCGGAATGAAGGAATGCGGTTTTAAACCGTAAGCCTCCAAAGTCGTGCGCAGCACCGCGATGGAGCTCACGCCATCGACATCATAATCTCCATAAATACAAACCCGTTGATTTTCATCGACCGCCTGAAAGATCCGCTCGACGGCGAGATCAATCTCGGGGATCTCAAAAGGATCACTCAATTCCGAAAGCTTGGGACGCAGAAATCTTCCCACATCTTCTTCCGCAATCTCTCGTTGCGCAAGCAAACGACCGAGAATCTGGGGCATTCCTTCAGGAACCAGATTCTCCCAACCATCGGGTGCTTCGCGGATGATCCACTGCACCTCCTTTTCCTTCTGACTCAAGGGTCTTAGGAGTCGCCTTTTAAGTACTTGAGGATGTCACTGATCTTGGGGGATTTGAGTTTCCCTTTCGGATCAGCGATCGTGAAAACGACACGCGAGGTAGTCCCGTGAGCCCCCACATTTATGAGGTAGGTCCCGGGCTTAAGCGCTTCTTCTTTCAAAGTCGCCTCAAGCTTGAGAGTGTCGGAGTTCTGCGCAAAGATCGGGATGACATTGTTTCCATCGAGAATCGTGCCGTCCACTTTACAAGGGCAGACATTGGCAATGAGGACCTCAGCCTTCTTCGCGACCTTCAAAACATCGTCAGCCTTCCCCGGCTTATCGATGATCGCGAAGAGGTCGCCGGGGTTTTTCATGACCGCCTCCTGCTCACCCATGGTGACCGTACAGGGATAGCAGAGCGGTGGCTTTTCCTCTGCCGAGACTGCCGAGCCGAGGACGGCCATCAGAATCCAGAAGCGGATCAGGTGATAATATGAAATCATGGCGTTACACTGGCAGGGCTTATTCGTGGCCGCAAGAGAAAGACCGCGGCGGAGCAAATTCAACGTGGCGGAATGACACTTATCCCATACCTTGCGCCCATGGAATCACCCCGCCGCGTCCTCATCATTGGCGGAGGATTTGCCGGACTGAACTGCGCCAAATCCCTCGCCAATCATGACCGCTTTGAGGTCACCTTGATCGACCGACAAAATCACCACCTCTTCCAGCCGCTCCTCTCTCAAGTCGCCCCCGCTTCCCTTTCCGCAGTCGAGATCGCCCGCTCCCTGAGAGCGATCCTCTTCGGTTTCCGCAACAAGTTCGTCGTAATCCTCTCGTAGGCCTTCTCCTCCCTCTTCGACAAACCAACCGCATGAGTTTTCTTCGTCTCAGAGAATCAAGACGAGTGAAAGGTCGTAAAAAAGCCGAAGCTAGAAAAGCCCATCAAAATGTTGAAGCCGACTTCAAAGCCCTCGAAAACAAAATCAAACACCGCCCCCAATCCTAAGGCCCTCTTGCAGGAACGGGAGCAAGCGTGACTAAGCCAGAGCCCCTTCTTTTACCGCTAAATCTTCAGCTTAAAATTTGACCGTCGGGAAGCGTTGAAAAAAGGGGGATCATTTTTAATGATGCGAAACTGATGAATCGACCTTGGGTCCTGCGTATCGTAAATATCCACCCTCCGATCCTTCACCAAGACGTATGACCTTTCGCTTCGTAATCTCCGCAACCTTCATCGCAGCAACTTTGCCCGGCTTCCTCCTTGCTGAGGAAAAAATCGACTTCGCCCGCGAAGTTCTCCCCATCCTCTCCAACAAATGCTTCGCCTGTCACGGGCCCGATACTAAAAAGGCCAAAGAACTCCGCCTCGACAGCTACGCCGCCGCCATCAAGGACCGGAAAGGAATCAAAGCTATCGACCCCGATGACTTGGAAGGCAGCGAACTTATCTTTCGCCTTCACGATGAGGATGACCCCATGCCTCCCGAGGAAGACGGTAAACCTCTCACCGCCACCGAAAAGGAAATCCTCACCAAGTGGGTAAAACAGGGTGGCAAATATGCCTCCCACTGGTCCTTCGTCCCTCCTCAAAAAGAGAAAAATGCTCCCAAAACAAATGCCCTCGATTTCTATATCGAAGCCGGGCACAAACAACACAAACCCGCTATCTCCTTCGCGCCCGCCGCTGACCTCCCGATCCTAGCCCGTCGTGCCGCCCTCGTCCTCACCGGCCTCCCGCCCGAGCCCGCCCTTCTCGACCAGCTCCTATCCGCCCCATCTCCGGAGGCCTACCAAAAGTTCATCGACGCCCTCCTCAACTCTTCACACTTCGGCGAACATCAGGCCCGCTACTGGCTCGATGCCGTCCGCTACGGCGATACCCACGGACTCCATCTCGACAATAAACGGGGAATCTTCCCCTACCGCGACTGGGTCGTTCGCGCCTTCAATGAGAACCTCCCACTTGATGATTTCATCACCTGGCAACTCGCCGGCGACCTCCTCCCAAACCCCACCACCACTCAGAAAATTGCGACGGGTTTCGTCAGAATGAACCCCACCACCTCGGAAGGGGGAGCCATCGCCGCTGAATTTCAGGCCAAGAACACCTTCGACCGCACCGAAACCTTCGGAACGGTCATGTTGGGCATGACCCTGACCTGCTGCCGCTGTCACACCCACAAGTATGACCCCATCACGCACGACGAATATTTTAGTCTCTTCGCATTCTTCAATAACACCGCCGACCAACCGATGGACGGAAATAAATATGACCACGCCCCAGTCATCAAAGCACCCGCAAATCCCGGCGAGTGGAAACTTCTGCAAGCCCACGAAAACAAGAAAAAAGATGGCCCCGATCCGGCAGCCTCCTTCACCACGACCACTCTCATTGCCCAAGAACTGCCAAAACCCCGCGTCACGAAAGTCCTGCAACGCGGCGAATACCACAGCCCTTCTGGAGCAGCATTGACTCCAAATATCCCCGCCGTAATGGGGACCTTGCCCAACGACGCCCCTCGTAATCGCCTCGGGCTCGCCCAGTGGCTGACCTCCGATGAGCAACCCCTCGTCGCCCGCGTTCTCGTCAATCGCATGTGGCAGCGGACCTTCGGATACGGCTTGGTTCGGACCCCCGAAGACTTCGGACTTCAGGGAGAACAGCCGACCCACCCCGAGCTCCTCGATTGGTTGGCGGTCGAACTTCGGGAAAGTAACTGGGACCTAAAACACCTCCTTCACCTCATGGTCACCAGCCGGACTTTTCAACAAAGCTCCAAACGCCGCGTCGCTCTCGATGACCCGGAAAACCGCCTCTTCGCGCAAGGTCCCGCCTTCCGATTGGATGCCGAAGTCATCCGCGACATCGGGCTCTGGTCCAGCGGACTCCTCGACCCCACGATGGGCGGAGAAGGAGTGAAACCCTACCAACCCGTAGGACTCTGGAAGGCCCTCATGCACCCCGCCAGCAACACCAAAAACTACGTCGCGGACAAGGGTGCCAAGCTCTACCGCCGCAGCCTCTACGTCTATTGGAAACGCACCAGCCCCCACCCCATGATGACTTTATTCGACGCCCCGAACCGCGAGGCCAGTTGCGTCAAACGTTCCCGCACCAGCACCGCCCTCCAGTCTCTCGCTCTCTTCAACGAAACCCAGCGCATCGAAATGGGACGCATGCTGGCGGAACGGATCATCACCTCCGCAACCGATGACAAGGCACGCCTCGATCACCTCTACAAACTCCTCGCCTGTCGTCCCGCGAAAGACAAGGAGCGCAGCGTTTGCCTGCAGTTACTGCAAGACCTGACAAAGCGTTACCAATCCGCACCGGACGATGCCAAAGCCCTTCTCACAACCGGCAACGCCCCTCTCAATAACGCGCTCCCCCCCGTCCAACTCGCGGCCTGGACCCAAGTGATCACCACCGTCCTCTCCAGCGACATTGCCCTCTCCATCTTTTAAATTCCCCACCTTAATTTTCCATGAATCCACTTCGCGACTACGAACTCAACCTCACCCGACGCCAGCTCTTCGGCCGGGGTGCCCTCGGACTGGGAACCGCCACGATGGCCCAGCTCCTTGGCTCGGAAGCCCTGACTCAAACTCCCGACTCCCCCGACGGACTTCATCATCCCGCCAAAGCCAAACGCGTCATCTACCTCTTCATGAGCGGTGGTCCCAGCCAACACGACATGTGGGATCACAAGCCCAAGATGAAGGAGATGTTTGGCAAAGACCTCCCCGAACACGTCCGCGATGGCCAACGAATCACCGGCATGACGGCCGGGCAAAAGACCCTTCCTCTCTGCCCCTCGAAGTATGACTTTCAAAAATACGACAACAACGACCAGGGAGTCTGGGTCAGCGAACTCCTTCCCCACACCGCAAAAGTGGCCAAGGATCTTTGCGTCGTCCACAGCACTTTCACCGAGGCCATCAACCATGATCCCGCCGTCACCTATATCCAAACCGGAAGCCAAATCCCCGGACGCCCCAGCCTCGGATCCTGGCTCAGCTACGGCCTGGGCCGCATGAACGAAGACCTCCCCGGCTACGTTGTCATGCACGCCAAGACAAACCATGGAGAGCAAAGCCTCTTCAACCGCCTTTGGGGCCCCGGTTTTCTTTCCTCGGAACACCAAGGAGTCCTCCTGCGTAGCCAAGGTGATCCCGTCCTCTACCTCAACAACCCAAAGGGAGTCACCCGCACCGACCGGCGCGCTCAACTCAACGCCCTCTCCGCTCTCGACGAAGCCCAGCACGACCAGTTTGGCGACCCCGAAATCCTCGCCCGGATCAAGCAACACGAGATGGCTTATCGCATGCAAACTTCCGTCCCCGAATTGATGGACCTTTCCGACGAAAAAGACTCCACCTTCACCCTCTACGGCGAAGAAGCTCGCGAAGCGGGAACCTTCGCCGCTTGCTGTCTCAATGCCCGACGCCTCGCCGAGCGCGGAGTCCGTAACATCCAGATTTTCCACCGCGGCTGGGACGCTCACGGCAACCTCCCCAAGGAACACGAATCACAGTGCAAGGACATCGACCAAGCCTGTGCCGCCCTCATCACAGATCTCAAGGACCGGGGCTTGCTTGAAGACACCCTCGTCGTCTGGGGCGGCGAATTCGGACGCACCGCTTATTGCCAAGGCAAACTCACCGAAAAAAACTACGGACGCGATCACCACCCCCGCTGCTTCACAACCTGGATGGCCGGAGGCGGAGTCAAACCAGGAATCACCTACGGCCGCACCGATGACTACGGCTACAACATCGTGCAAGCCGACGGAACCCCACTGGTCTCACGTCCCGATAAGGAAAGCTGGACCCCCGGAAGTGTCCACATCCACGACCTTAACGCCACCATTCTCCACCTCCTCGGCATCGACCACCGAAAGCTCACCTACCGCTACCAAGGCCGCGACTTCCGCCTCACCGACATCCACGGCCACGTCATCAAAGACATCCTCCTCTAAACGGGATCGCCTCCTGTAAAAAACATGACCCCGAACCAGCAAGCTGATTCGGGGTCATGGCGGACAGGGTGGGATTCGAACCCACGGTACTATTACTAGCACACACGCTTTCCAGGCGAGCTCATTCGACCACTCTGACACCTGTCCGGTTAAAAAATCGCCTGTTTGGTCGAGGCGGGCGGA
>JBLHUR010000003.1:0-71478 GCA_047629805.1 Akkermansiaceae bacterium
GGAATAGTGCTTCACAATCTCCGCGAAGATCCTTTCCGATCTCCCGGAGCGAAACTCCTGCCAGAGGTTTTTATTCTCACCAAGATTCATCATTGTTACTACCCAAGAACCACTGGATCGTAAATGAGGACATCTTTCTGAGGAAAAATGAAGTTTTTTCTCCCGATCACTACAACCTCGTGAAAAAACGACTCCAGCGAGGTTGAAACTTATCAGGCTTATTGAAGGACATCCGCTAGCTCCAGCCGCCCTCGTTTTCCTGAAATTGAACGTTCCGCTGCCATCGCGAATCGCCCACTGTAGAGCATGCGCCTTTTCCAAATCATCCTCCCAAGCCTTCTCGCGATTTCAGCCCTCGCAGATCAGACCAAGGAGAATGGCATCGTTCTCTCCGCAGAAGTCACCAAGCACGCTCGTGAGCTTCACGCCGGATTTAAAGGGGAAACCGGCTACGTCGCGCAGTTTGGAGATTCCATCACCTACTCCATGGCCTTTTGGGGCGTCATGAATTGGACCAATCCCGCCGAGTATCTCAAAGGGAACGACGGCATGCCAAAAACGCCGCAAAATTCCCGCTGGCGTGACACCATCAAAGGCTCACGGGACAAAGGAGTAAAATTCGCCAACTACTCCGGATGGCGAGTCCCTCAACTCGTCGAATCAGTAGGCGCTGTTTTGAAGCGGGAAAAGCCTGCCTTCGCGATCATCATGATCGGAACCAACGACATCTCGAAAGGCAAGGTTCCTGAGAACTACGGCGCTGATCTAAAAAAGGTAATTACGAGGTGCCAGCAAGCCAACTGCATCCCGATTCTTAACACCATCCCTCCCCGCCGGGACCGCGACAAAGAAGTCGAAGCCATTAACGCCATCATCAAGAAGCTCGCAAAAACCGAAATGATTCCTCTCGTCGACTTTCATGCCGGGGTCCTCTCACGCCGTCCCGGCAACTCATGGGATGGCACTTTGATCTCAAAAGACGGTGTCCATCCCAGCGGTGGGAAATCAAACATTTATACCCCCGAAAACCTCAAGAACTGCGGCTACGCCCTGCGCAACTGGCTCAACTTCCTTATGGTCCGAAAGCTCCATTTCGCCCTCGCAGAATCGAAGCCGAAGTAGAGTGGAGAACGTGTCGCCTCAGTCATTGAGAGGAAGGGTAAACCATCCAAGCACGATCCCTGAGTTGGAAGGCTCTTCCAACAACATCAGCTTTACCAAACTTCTCAAGAAACCAGACTAGTCGCTCGAGAATCTGGAGCGCCTTCATCTATCAAAGTTCGGACGTCGCCAACCTCATGATCAGCCTCCTTGAGCTAGGGGCAAGGACACGGGTTCCCTCAATCACAGGCTTTCCGTGATATACCGCTGGATCAACTGAAAGACCATTGGTCATAACTTCACATTAAGTCTTATCGCTCCAATCATAAGATCCGAAGCGGACTCACCTCTCAGTTCGTCTTAATCCGAATCCTCCGATACTCCATCTGCCCCCGATCTCCCTCCAGACCAATCGGGCCGCTCGCAGGTAACTTCATCGCTTCCTCCAGCACTTCTCCATTGCAGATGCAGCGAGCCAGATTCCCCTTCACAACCACCACCATTTCATTCCAATCGCCGGCCTTATAGTTCTTCAATTCCTGATAGGGCCCAGCGACAAGATAATCACGACACTGCAACTGAGGCCTCCTCAAAAAGACCCCGCTATCGGCATCGGCGTTGGCCCGGAACTCGAGCTTCAGAGTAAAATCAGTTCCAAATTCCTCGTGCGTCCAAAGCTGGCCAAAAGCCCGCCCCGAGGGAGGAGTGGTCACAATGAGGCGACCATGTTTGGCAAGATAGCGGTTCTCACTACTGATGGTTTTCCCATCAAAGCTCTCGGTTTTTTCGAGAGTCTTTTTCTTTCGGTATCCCCAACCAGTGAGATCCTTCCCATTGAAGAGAAGCTTGAAGCCAGGCTCGAGTTTGAAGTCATCTTTAGGGACTTTGACGAGATCATGCGTCTCCAAAACCGGTCGCAAGGTTTTTGCCCACATCTCGTATCCCGTCGCATTCGGATGGAGAAGATCTGGAAACTCGGCCTTCCGCGCATTGCCATTTTCATCGGCAAACATCGCCCAAGTGTTAATCTGGATCACTTGTGGATCACCCTTCACCGCCGCGGCATACAGTGCGTTGATCTTTTTGATATTCTCCGCCGAACGGCTCTTCGATTCGTGACTTGGGAAGACATTGCAGAGAATGATCGGCATCTTTTTGTTGGACTCCTTGAGATGCTTGATGATGAGTTTGAGATTTCCCGCAATCATCTCGGGCGTCGCCCCTTCTTCAAGATCGTTCGTCCCCATCAAAAGCACGACGCCTGATGGCTTGAGAGCCAAGACATCTTCAGGCATCCGATAAAGCATTCCCCGCGTCGTATCCCCACTGATCCCACGATTCGCGACCTTCGTTTTTCCAAAGACCCCCTTCAAGGTGTCTCCCCAACCTTGCGTGATCGAGTCACCCAGAAAAACCAAGGCTCCCTGCTTCGCCTCCACCTCTTTCGCCCAAGCCGTGCGTTTCGCAAACCAAAGCTTGGTAAACCAATCATACTGACGGACCGGCCCCTCGCCTTCAGTCACCTTCTCAAGTGGAACATGAAGCCCAATACTGCGAGCTGAAAGCAAAGAAGTACTGAGACAAACTAACGAGAAGGCTAGAAGAATTCGCATGGGCACGACCGTGGAAGAAATCACGGGCTCTGACGAGCCGGGATTTCCCTCCTTTACCTCCGTCTTCCCCGGAAGCGATCCCTCGGATCCTCTTCACGCTCCTTCTCATCCTTATAGCGCAGCACGCCATTTTTCTTCAGATTTCGCACAAAGTCTTTCATGTCCGTCTTGAGTTCCTTATCCGAAACAAGAGCTCCAAATGCCCCCTTACTTTCATCCACTTTCGCAATCGCGACCGAGGCCTCGTTCGCTGTCTTTTCGATCGAACTCAGCACGCGCGGGACACTTTCCAAAGCAGGCTCTACCCCTGCAATCGCTGCCTTCGCAGTTTGATTCGTGGCCCGCACTTCATTGATCGCGAAGCGAAACTCATCGAGCGCCGGCGCCAACTTCACCCCAATCTTCGCGAAAGATGCCGAGGCCTGATCAAGGTTCGCCAAGGTATTTCGAAACGCCCCGGTATTCTCATTCGTCAGAACCTGCTCATTCACCGTGTCCATCGTCGTCCCAAGTTTCGAAACCACTCCGCGTATTTCATCCATCGAGGTCTCAATCTTGGCGAGGGTCACCTTGGCATCCTGAAGAAGTGCCCGGGCATCCACCGCAATCACTTCCGCTTCATTCTGGAGACGATCAAGTCCACCCGGATCACTCCCCATCACTTCGGCCCCAGGATTAAGATAGAGGTAGGAACTATGAGTAGGCGGAGTGATGATGATCTCCTTATCGCCGAGAAGACTGGCCCCCTCGATCTGAAAGATGGACCCTTGGTCGATCTGAAAGCGATCGTCAATTGCGAGAATCACCTGAATCTGTGACTCCCCCAGCAACTTGGGTTTCTCGGCCACCTCCCCAATTTTCGCCCCTCGGAGCTTCACTGTGCTCCCTTTGATAATCCCGGAGGCTTCGGTGAAATTTACCTTCAGTTCATAACGCCCTTTGAACAAATCCCCAATATTTCCAAACAGGACAATGATCCCGGCAAGCAGAGCCAGTCCGATAAAAAGGAAGAGCCCGATGAGAGTTTCGGACTTCTTGGAATTCGTCGCCATGTCGGGAGTATGCCCACGGAGGCTCAAAATCACAAATCCGAATCTTCGGACCGCCCTTCGATGAAATTTACCAGGACCGGATCCTTGCTTGCCTTCAATTCCACCGGCGTGCCTTCCCAGTAGATCAAGCCCTCTCTCATAAAGACAATCCGATCCGCAATCCGAAAAGCACTGCGAATCTCGTGCGTGATCACGACGTTGGTAATTCCATAATCACAGGCGAGATCCTTGATCAAGTGATCGATCGAATCGCCCGTCACCGGATCGAGGCCCGAATGAGGCTCGTCATAAAGGACACAACACGGCTTCTCCACCACCGCCCGCGCCAAGGCCACCCGCTTCCGCATTCCGCCCGAAAGATCCGAGGGCATCTTCTCCTCCTGCCCGCGTAACTTGACAATCTCCAGCGCCTCCTTCACCCGCTTGGCAATCTCCTCCCGGTCCTTGATCCCCGCCTCATGAAGGGGAAAGGCAATATTCTCCGCAACAGTGAGGGAGTCAAAAAGAGCTCCGCTTTGAAACATCATGCTAATCTTCCGCCGCGCCCACGAAAGCTCACGCTCCGAAAGATCAGAAATCACCTTCCCCTCAAAAGTCACCGTTCCCTCATCTGGCTGCAGCAGCCCCACCATATGCTTTATCAGCACCGACTTCCCCCCTCCCGACCCCCCCAGAAGAACGAGCGTCTCCCCCCGATACACATCCAAATCCACCCCGTGCAACACCTTCTGCGAACCGAAACTCTTCTCGATCCCGCGCATCTCTAGAAAAATTTCGCCTTTCATGGTAATTCGCTAGAAAGATAGAGCGCTCTAATAGAGAACGCCACAATCATCGAAATTAGCTTTAGCCACCCGGAGAGATTTGGATTTACGGACACAGTCTGTGAAATGATTTTTTGGTAATCTCCTGAGAATACTCGTTCCGCACTCCGGCCTACAAGAAGGTAGAGCACGAAGGCCGAGAAGATCGTTCCGCCTGGAAACCCCAAGATCCCAAGGCCCTAATCGCGGTCTCCCGCCCCACATTTGCACTCCGACATTCGTAAACTGAGTCATGATTATCGTGCTCGTCCTCCATGATTCGAAAATTACTCGATAAATCAAGAATTGCACTCCGCGAGATTTACGATTTCCTCCCCAATTGATGACAGGAGAGGTTTTTGACTTAATCGTAATCGGTGGCGGTGCCGCCGGATTTTTCGGAGCCATTACTGCAGCCGAAGCCGGGGTGGAAAAAATCCTCATCCTCGAAAAAGGATCCGAGGTCCTCACCAAGGTCCGCATCTCCGGCGGTGGCCGCTGTAATGTCACCCACGATTGCTACGACCCTCGCGAGTTGGTCCAAAGCTACCCGCGCGGGCAGAAAAACCTCATGGGATCCTTCCACCGCTTCCAACCCGCCGACACCATCACCTGGTTCGAGGAACACGGCGTCGAACTTAAAGCCGAAGCCGATGGCCGCATGTTCCCCATCACCGACCGATCAGAAACGATCATCAAGTGCCTCACCGACACCGCCCGCGAAGGTGGCGTCATTTGGCGCACCCGCTGCGGAGCCGCCGATGTAAAAGCGACTAAGGACGGCTTCGAAATCGACACCACCCTCGGCCAAACCTACAAAACCCAAAAGCTCCTCATCGCCACTGGCGGCATCCGCAGTGCCGACGCCAGCAAGCCAGTCGAAGACCTCGGCCACACCACCAGCGAAGCCGTCCCCTCCCTCTTCACCTTCAAGATCGGCGACATCCGCCTCCACGATCTCCAAGGCGTCTCGGTCCCAAACGCCCACATCAAAATCGACTCGCTCGAATCCGAAG
The DNA here is from genome assembly GCA_047629805.1 of Akkermansiaceae bacterium. Taxonomy (GTDB): domain Bacteria; phylum Verrucomicrobiota; class Verrucomicrobiia; order Verrucomicrobiales; family Akkermansiaceae; genus SW10. The sequence goes on from JBLHUR010000003.1 coordinate 5,586, forward strand.
GCCCCCTCCTCATCACCCACTGGGGACTCAGCGGCCCCGCCATCCTAAAGTCCTCCGCCTGGGGTGCCCGCGACCTCGCCAATCGCGATTACCGCTTCAAGGTCGAGGTCAACTGGACCGGCCGCGAAACCGCCGAAAGCGTCGCCCTCATCTTCGATAGACATCGTAAACAGAATGGCATCTGGAAGGTCATGAAACGCAGCCTCGTCGAAGGCGTCACGAAACGCCTCTGGCACCGCATGTGTGAAACCGCCAAAATCACCGACGACACCACCTGGGCCACCCTCACCAAGGATCAAAGTACGGCACTCGTCGGCGAACTCGTCAAAGCCACTTTCATCGTCGATGGCAAGAGCCTCAACAAAGACGAATTCGTGACCTGCGGTGGCGTCTCGCTCGATGACCTCCAGCTCAAAACGATGGAGAGCAAACAAGTCCCCGGCCTCTACTTCGCCGGCGAAGTCCTGGACATCGACGGCATCACCGGCGGCTTCAACTTCCAAGCCGCCTGGACCACCGGCCACCTCGCCGGGACCGCCATCTCCGAAGCCATCGGCAGCTCTTAGCACCCCCAACCCGTTCGCTGAAGGCGAACCTCATAAGCCCCCACCCCATCTCGATTCGAACGACCTCCCCTTCCGCTCACTGGCTTCGTTTACGCAGTCAGCCACAGCGCATATTTTTTGGAGCCACCGCCTGGATTTTTCAATATCTTTGGCTGTAAGCCGTCTGGCTTGCAACCTTTTCCTGGGCTCGGGGGAGATCGTTTTACGGTGGGCGCCCGGTCAGGCGGCTTCGGGGATTTTCGCCCCGAGGATATCGGCCCCCTTCGAGAAGGGGCCTCACCAGCTAGATCGACGAATTTTCGATTGTAACCGACATCAACGACGTCGAGGGGTGATCTGCCGGGGAGTGACCTGACGAGGCGCTGGCGTTGGAGTTGCCGTGCGCGGCCGTTGCACCGCAGGTCGGGATGGCGCCGGACGTGAACTCGGCCGCTGAACGGTCGGAGTTTGTGGGGTCGGACGGGGGCGCTGCACCACCGGTCGGGTCGGAGTCGGGCGCTGCGAGGGACGCTGCGTCGTCGGGCGAATGGGAGTCGGGCGAACGGTCGGGACATGAGCCGGACGAACCGTGGGCACATTGCCTCCATTCCGAACCGTAGGGATCGGGCGCAGCGGAGTTCCTACGACCTTGGGCCTCACGATGGGAGGGCCGTAAATGTCGTCATCATTGTCATAGTGGTGATTCACGATGATGGGGGGCTCAATAAAGATGCGGTCCTGGATCACAGGAATCGGAGCAGGATTTCCACGCCTGATGTCTGCCACCGCTTTCGCCAGGCGCTCCAGACTCATCGTTTGCGCATCGTCCTTCTCCTGCTCATTCAGGACCGCAAGACGAGCAATGGCAGCACGATCATTACGAACCCGCACCAACCTTTCATGCCTGAGTGCGAGCAGCGCACGATCCTGATCGTAGTAAAAACGCTCCTGCCATGCCACCGGAAGATCCGAAAAGGGAATCCGAGCCACCCCTCCCTGATGACGAAAAATAACACCAATTTCAGTCACTCGACTAATCACAAGCTCCAAATATGTGACGCCTGCCAGGGTCGTTAGTCGGGCATGTTTTTCGCCCTGTGCTTTCAGTCGCGCAACCCGGGCTGCCTCCATGTCCTGATCGAGCGGCTCGAGTGCTTCCTCTTTAGTCACCACAGAAGCCTCCAGCGCTGCTACGGTAGACTTCTCCTTTGCCATTCCTTTTATAAGGCTTTTCAGCTCTGCGAGCATCGCGGTCTGCTCGGTATTTTGCCTGAACCTTAAGTTCTGCTCCGCCACAAGCTGTTCCCTTAAGCTATCCACCTGCTCCTCAAGCGCAATCACCTGCGGGTCCGAGTCCTCAACAACGATGACTTGCGCTTTTTCCTCCTGCTGACAGGAAACCAAACCAAGAGAGGCGATGATGAGAAGTGGAATCTTTTTCATAATGATGGTATCGACTTAAAGTAATAAGACGAACATCAGCTCCAATCAATTCAGATAAAAGTCACTTTCTTGGTAAGCGACTGAAAGGCGACCCCTCTCCGCGGTTCTGTTTTGAGGAGATGGTTGTGGGGTTTCGACTCGATGGGGCCTGTCGGCTCAGGAGGCTTTTGCGAAGCGGCGGGCTTTGACGAAGGCGGCAGGCGTCAGTTCGGCGGCCCGACTTGGGCCGTGCTCGGCGAGGGCTTTCATCGTTTCAATGAGGTTGGCGCGAAGGTCGAGGCCGTGGCGCTCGCCGTTTTCAATGAGGGTGTCAGCGACGCCGCCGAGTTCGCCGCCTCGCCGGGAACCAAAAAACAGGTAGTTTTTGGCTCCGATCTTCAGGGGCCGGATCGCGTTTTCGCAGAGGTTTTTGCAGAGTTCTACCCGTCCGTCGGCGAGGTAGCAGTCCAGGCCGCTCCAGTGGTTCAGGGCGTAGCAGATGGCTTGGCCCATGAGGCTTTTTGGGAAGTGGCGGCTTTTGATTTTCTCAAGGTAGCGGCGGATGAGGCGCAGGCGGGGGGCGCGGTGGCTGGCACGGGTGGCGTCGCGTAGGGCGGGTCCGGCCTATTCTTGACGTAGGTCTTCCTCAATTTGATAGAGGTCCGAGATGAGCCGGACGATGCGTGCGGCGTCCCGATCTTCGGCGTCGAGAACTTTGGTGAAGCCGCGCCTGATGTGGGTCATGCCGCTGCCGAGTTTTATGAGCTCACTCTGATCCCGTTGGTAGCTGGGGTAGACGCTGTAGCGGTCGCTCTGAAAGATCCCTTTCCAATTTTCGGCGTATTTCCCCAGGGCTTGATCGAGGTCCTTTCGACTCCTTCCATTTTGCCAACGGTAGCTGACGCTGCCACCCGGGCACGGATCATTGAGCACCCAGACGTAGCCGGTGCGGGTTTTTCCGGTGCCGGGGGCGAGTTCTTTGATTGGTGATTCGTCGAGTTGGAGGTAGCTGCTCGCAAGACACGGTTTCAAACCCGGATGAGGTAGCGATCCAGGGCTGGCGTTTTGTGGGAGGTTTGCGGGATTCGCGCAGACTTGTCCAAGGGCTTTCATCGAAACCTCGCCCCTGTTTGATTATTCCAGCTCTCACGGGGTTGAGGTGTCCCAGAACAATATTCTCCCGACGATTTCCCCGTACCATGACACGGTAGAAAGCTCCAGGGTATTGGATACGAGGCTTTCTAGGTATGGGAGGATGTTGGATGAAGAAGAGTTAATCCCAAGATTTATCACCTGACCCCTTTTTTATGGAAGTTCTAAAATTAGCCCCTTGAAATAAGGAAGTCAAAAGAGCAATCTGCGCAAGTGTTTCAAACTAATTTCGACACCTCCCCTTTTCCTGGGTAAGTCAGAGGTAGGAACACTTGTAAAATCGCTCCTTTTTCCTAGGTTCCAGATCCCAATGATCTGCAAAGCCCTAACTCTCCCTCCTCTCTGCCTCCTTCTGATCGGCAGTCTTTTTGCCGTTCCAGAAGAGGAAGAGTCCGAGAAAATCGAAGGCACCGCAAGCACCGAGAACTTCCCCGCCCAAGACCCCGACAAAGCCCTCCTCTCCACCATCACCTACCCGGATGAAATGAAAGCCCGCGTCTACGCGCGGCAGCCCGATGCCCTCAACGTCACCGCCATCGCCTTCGACGAACAAAACCGTCTCTACCTCGCTGAAACCCACCGCTTCGACCGTGGCATCGAGGATAACCGACGCAACCAACATTGGCTGCGCGACGAAATCGCCCTCACCTCCACTGCCGAGCGGCTCGCGATGTATCAGAAGCACGCTAAGGTAAAGCCGCTCGAATACTTCACCAAGCACTCCGAAAAAATACGCGTCCTCGTAGATCATGATGGCGACGGGAAGCTCGACCACTCCCAACTCTACGCCGATGGCTTCAATGATCCGCTCGATGGCACCGCCGCCGGCATCTTTGCCGCCAATGGCAAAGTTTACTACGCCTGCATCCCCCACGTCTGGATGCTCGAAGACAGCGATGGCGATCTCCGCGCCGACAAAAGAGAATCCCTCCAGGAAGGATACGGCATCAGCGTCAGCCTCAGCGGCCATGACCTCAACGGCTTCGCCTTCGGACCCGATGGCCGCATCTACTTCACCATCGGCGACCGTGGCTACAATCTCAAAACTGCCGACGGCCGTCACCTCTACGACCAATACGCCGGAGCCATCTTTCGAATGGAACCAGACGGTAGTGGACTCGAAGCCGTCCACACCGGTCTTCGCAATCCCAAGGAGATCGCCTTTGACCAATATGGCTCCGCCTTCTCAGTCGATAACAACGCCGACATGGGAGACAAAGCCCGCATTGTTTACATGGTCGAAGGAGCTGAATCCGGCTGGCATCGCGGCAACCAAAACCTCCGTAACTTTCGCCATGCCATCGACCTCAATGGACGCCACCAGATCCCCTGGATGGTCGAAGGTGGTTGGGAAATCTCCAAAGAAAACCGCCCCGCCGCTTATCTACCACCCATCGATTTCGTCAGCACCGGCCCCTCCGGACTGACTTATAATCCTGGTACTGGCCTCGCCAAAAAGTGGGATCACAACTTCTTCATCTGCGACTACCGTGGAGGGAAAAGCGGGGTCATCGCCTTCAAAATGGAACCGTCAGGCGCCTCCTACTCCCTCACCTCAAGCGAGACCTTCATCCAAGGCAGCCTCAACACCGACATGGAGTTTGGTTACGATGGACGCGTCTACCTCAGCGATTTCACCGGTAGCTGGCAAACCTACGACGTCGGCACCATCTTCGTCTTCGAAAACCTCACCGAACTCGCAAAACCTGCCGTCTCCGGTGTCCGCGCCATCTTCGCCAAAGGCTTCGATCAACTTGCACCTGAAAAACTTGCCCAGCTTCTTACGCATCAAGACCACCGCGTCCGCCAACGTGCGCAATTCGCCCTCGCAAAAAGCAGTAAAAACCGCCAACTCCTCATCGGCGCCACCACAGTGCAAAACCCACTCCTCACCCGCCTCCACGGTCTCTGGGGACTCGGACAACTGGCCCGACTAAAAGGGGATTTTCAATCCGCAAGCACCCTCTCCGCACTCACTAGAGATTTCAACTGGCGAATCCGCGGACAAGCCGCCCAAGCTCTCGGCAATGCCGATCCCGCTTCCCATCGCGCAACCCTCGCGGCCCTCCTTGAGGACGAAAACACCAACACCCGAATGCTCGCCGCCATCGCTCTCGGTAAGGTCGGAAACGCCGAAGACATCCCCGCTCTCGTCACTCTCCTGTCAGGAAATAAAGACCCCTACCTCCGCCACGGCGCAGTCCAAGCCCTCCAAACCATCGTCAGCGCAAGCGACTCAGCCCAGGCCATCTTAGCTCTCAAAGATCACCCCTCCTCCGAGGTTCGTCTCGCTGCCGTCCTCATCCTTCGCCGACTCCAACACCCCGGCATCGCCGCTTTCCTCGCTGACCCGGAAGCCTCCGTCGTCATCGAGACCATCCAAGCGATCAACGACACCTACCTCGAAGGGGCCCGCCCCGCCCTCGCAAAAGCCACTCAATGGATCGGGAAGTCCACCCCCATGATCGACTACCGCATCATCAACTCCATCTATCGCGTGGGCGGACCCCAGAACCTAAAGCGTCTTCTCAAGCTCGCCAGCGACGATACACAATCGGCCGACGTCCGCATGGAAGCCCTCTTCGCGCTCCAGCGTTGGGAAAACCCACCCGCCGCTGATCCTACCACCGGAAAACACCGTCCACTCAGCGGCAACCGCTCTCTCACCAATCAAAAAAGTGAGATCAAAAAAACACTCAGCGCCCTCCTTGAATCCACCTCTGGAAAACTCCTCGCCGAGGTCATCAGCGCCACCGAAACCTTCAAATTAAAAATCGCTCCCCGGATCCTCCTCACCCACCTCATCAACCAAAAAAACGCCACCTCAATCCGGCTTGCCGCTCTCAAAATATTACAACAAACAGAGGAACCCAAGCTAAGAAGGGCACTCGACAAAACCCTCAACGACCGCGATCGCGAAATCCGTGCCAGCAGCTTTGCCGCTCTTGCGGAAATCGATCTTCCCGCCGCCCTCGCCCAAGCTCGCATCGAACTCAAAACCGATCGCACCTACGACCAACAACAAATCTTGGCAACTCTCGCTCCTCAAAACCACCCTGAAGTCGCATCCCTCATCCTCGCCAGTCTCAATAAGCTCGCCAAACAAGCCCCCGCCCTTCACCTCGACATCCTCCAGGCTGCGGAACAACGCAAAGAACCAGATATCGTAAAAGCCTTGGCCGCCTACAACGCAGAGCTTGATCCAACAAACCTCAGCGCTTCTTACGCAGTCGCTACTGAAGGAGGAGATCTCAACCAAGGCCGTTTTCTCTTCTACAACCACGGAGCAGCTCAATGCACCCGTTGCCACAAGGGCCAGCGCGGCCGCAAAGGCGGAGTGGCTGGCCCCGATCTCTGGAACGTCGGCAGTCTCCACGACCGCACCTATCTTCTTGATTCAATCGTCAACCCCGGTGCCCACATCGCCCCCGGTTATGGAACCGTCTCCCTCACTTTAAAAGACAGCACCATCGTCGCCGGCACTCTCAACAAGGAAACCAAGAAAAACCTCACCATCACCGACCTCGCAAGCGGCGAAAAGAAAACCTACCCCCGCGCCCAAGTATCAGAAATGACCCTTCCCATCTCCACCATGCCACCCATGGCAGGCATCCTCAAGAAATCCGAAGTCCGCGATCTCATCGCCTACCTCGCCTCACTCAAGGATCCGAAAAAGAAAAAATAGACCTCGGCGAAAAAAACCACGCGTTCATCGAGCGCGCCAGATAGATAACTCTGGTTGATCATTACGAACCAACAGCTTTCACGGTCTGCTCCAAACCGGCTTGCTTCAGCACCTCTTCCGGAGGCCCCGGAAAGGGCCCGCCGATGGGAAGATTCCCCGCATATCCTAGCGCTTTCCAGCACTTCGGATCACTGTAGTAAGCTCCAGCTGAGATACTGGTAAAGACATGGAAGAAGTGATCGCCTTTCGCCATCTCGTCACAGGCGGCTTTCTTCTGTCCTTCGGCGAGATCGGCAAAATTTTTCTGAAAGTGCTTTCGGCATTCCTCGTCGAGTTTCTTCAGGCCAGGAATGATCAAGGCACGGTCCCCTTGCTGCCTCGCGTAGGGCGCACTCACCCACTCATCAATGAAGTCGGCCACACGGACTTCACTCGCAGCGGGTCCTAGGTCGTCCTTCGGAAAAATAACATCCGCCAAGGCAATGGTTGTCTTCTTTTCTTTCTCCGTAAAAGTCAACGGCCACGCTTCGCCCTTCTCATACGTTTTCGCCATCTTCGGATCTTGTCCGTATCCAGTCACAGCGGGTTTGGCTTCTTTCGCGAGAGCGGCCGGAAGTGCCATCCCTTCCGCGGCGGCAACCGCAGCAAAAAGTTGCAGGACGCGACGACGCGGGAGGCGATTTTGGGAATCTTGAGAGTTCATATTAAAGGTTTCCTTTCCGGGCTTCTTCGATGAGACGATCAGCCGCGCGCCAAGCGAGGGCCATGATCGTTTCGGTAGGGTTTTTGTCGGAATTTGAGGCGAAGGGTGAGGCATCGCAGAGGAGGAGATTTTTAATATCCCAGGTTTGGTTCCACTCGTTGCAGACCGACTTCTTACCGTCGGCTCCCATGATCGCGCCACCCACTTCGTGGATCACTTGACCGCCTTTGAGGATCGTTTTCTTCGGATCCCTCTTCGGGTCGAAGAGCCCCTTGCCACCAGCCGATTCAAAAATATCGCTGAAGGTTTTTTGTGCGTGAACCGCCATATTCTTTTCATGGTCACTCCACTTCCAATGCCACTTCATGACCGGGATTCCCCACTTGTCTTTGACCTCGGAATCGAGTTCCGCAAAAGAGCCTTCGTTCGGAATCATCTCACCTCGGCAAGCCACATGGACAAAAGAACCATAGTAACGGCGCGCCGCTTCCTTAAGCTTGGTCCCGTAAAGTCCCTTCAAGAAATGAGTCGGGACCGGGCTGTTCCCCTTCGGCATGCTGCGCGTTCCGCTGATCTCGACGTGGTAACCGCGCGCGAAGTCGAGCTTCCCCGCCTTCTGCTCCTTGTAGAGCCACCACGGACTGTAAAAATGACACCCGCCCGCTCCGTCATCATTGTGGGCCGGGAGGTTTTCGAGCGCCGGAATCTGACCGAGCATATCGGAGCCGACCGTGTCCATGATGTATTTCCCAACCAGTCCGCTGGAGTTCGCGATCCCATCGCCGCTCGCCGAGTTCAGAAGGATGCGAACGGTCTCGCCACTACTTGCAGCCAGCACCACGGCCTTGCCTTTGACCCGCTCTTCCTTGCCGGTGGTCTTATCGATAAAGAGCACTCCTTTCGCTTTCCCATCCTTTCCCACGATCACTTCACGAACGTGGGCATTTGGGATGATATCGAGATTTCCGGTTGCGAGCGCGGGAGGTAAGTGAACCGTCGTACTTTGATAATTTGCCCGGATGCTGCAACCCCGACCACAATCGGTGGCCCAAAAGCAAGCAGCACGTGACGACATCGATTTCTCAACAATCTCCTGCGCCTTGGGATTGTCCGGGTGGAGTTTGGGAGCCAAGTCTTTGCCATCCTGTGGCTTGGTCAAAACCGCGCGGTGAATCGGAATCACCGGCACCCCTATCTTCTTACCGTGCTTCTGAATCATCAAGTCGCCCACGCGCCCTTTCGGCGGAGGCTGGAGAACTCCCTTCGGTGAATCGGGGGTGTTTTCCATCCCCTCATTGCTCCCATAGACTCCGATGAGCTGCTCCACCTTCGTATAATAAGGCTCAAGATCATCGTAAGAAATGGGCCAATCAAAACCGAGCCCATCGCGTGAGTAAGGCTTAAAATCATAGGGCCCATTTCGCAGCGAAATCCGACCCCAGTGATTCGTCCGCCCGCCCATCATGCGAGCCCGCCACCACATGAACTGCTCTTCCTCTTTGTCGCTGGCTTGGGTGTAAGGCTCATCCGGAACCTGCCAGCCACCATCGATGGTGGCATCGAAAAACCCAAAGTTCTTATCAGGCGTGGAAGCACCACCAAGCGGAGCATCTTTACCCGTCTGAAACATCGGAGTTTCATTCGCGACATCGTAAGAACGCCCCGCTTCGAGCATGAGGCATTTGATCCCCGCAAGCGTGAGCGTGTAGGCCATTTGGCCGCCTCCGGCCCCGGAGCCAACAATGATGACGTCATATTCAGACTGAGCTTTGGAAACTGGAATGGTAGGCATGGTTTATTTGGTGAATTGGCCGAAGGGTGGATTATGAAACTTCTACAGCTCGATGGGAAGCTTCCAGGCAATTCTTGGCAACGTTTTGTGTCTCCTCAGAGATCGCGGCTAAGCTTGTAAAGCTCATCTGCATCAAAGGAGTCCCATCACGTTGCTCGGGATAGCAATGCCTTTGCTGACTCTCGCAGCCTGAAGCGTGGCTCTAAATAAACTACCGACAAACAAGCCAGAAATTAGAATGGAGGGGAGGCGCTTCATTTATAACGACGACTCGAGGCTTGGTCCTGTCTGATCTTAAGCACCCGACGAAACTCCTCGAGGCGGTGTTTCAAGTTCTCGCGCGTAGCAAGGTTGTTCTTTTCCTCGGGATCAACGGTGAGGTTGTAAAGCTCCTCGCCATCGGGCCACTTCCCGTAGCGCCATTTCTGATTGCGAAGCGCGTAGCCCATCTCTTTCCCACGAGTCACGATACTGTAAGCGTAGTTCTTTTTCCCAAGTCGCTCGGGATGATCGAGGAGCGGACGGAGGGAAGCACCCTGCAAGTGATCGGGAGGAGTAAATCCGGTGAGTTGCGCCAGGGTCGGGTAAATATCGATTAATTCGACCATCGCTTCGGAACGTGTCCCAGCCTTGGTGAGACCCGGCGCATGAATGATAAAAGGCACCTTCGCCCCGATATCAAAGAGAGTCACCTTTCCCCAGAGGAAATGATCGCCGAGGTGGTAGCCGTGGTCGGAGGTAAGAATGATAATCGTATCTTCCCACTGCCCGCTCTCCTTCAACGAATCGAGCACGATCTTAATCTGCGCATCGATGAAAGAAACGCAGGCGTGATAGGCCTGCATGTATTCGCGACGGAGCGCGTCGTCTTCTTTGAACTCTTCGAAGCCAAATTCCTTGAAGCGCGTGTTGATTGCTTTGCGTGGAATATGGTCCCAGAGATTCGCTTTTTCAGGGGTGTATTTAATGCCATCGAGGGGATAGCGATCGAAGTATTTCTGCGGCGCGAGGAAAGGCACGTGCGGCTTCTGAATGCCACAGGCAATGAAGAAGGGCTTCTCCCCGTTCTTTTTCTCCTTAAGCCATCTCGCAACCGTCCGGGCATTCTTGCCATCCTTATGCTGTTCGTCACTGAGCCCACTCGGCCCATAGCCCGGAGGAGTTTGCGCATCAAGTTTAGCCTTCGCCCGTTTCGCTAAAGTGCGCCAAACCTTGCGATTCTTGGGGAGTTCAACCGAGCCATTCGCCGCTTCAAATATTTCGCGCGCCGCCGTCACCACTGGAAGTTCATCATTCTCAAACCGATGAAACTCACTCCACGCCACCTCACCATGTTCATGACGAGGCGAATGAAACACCTTCCCCACACTCCCCGTCCAGTAGCCGTTCTCCTTGAAAAACTGCGGCATCGAAACAGTCCCCGGACGCGCCGTCCGCACATCAGCCTTGTTGTCGATCACCCCGCTCGACTCTGGATACAGCCCGTTCAAAAAAGAGGCCCGCGAGGGTCCACACACCGGATATTGACAAAATACACGATTAAAAGTCATCGCCTCCGAGGCGAACTGCGCCAACGTCGGAGTCTTAATGTGATCGTAGCCCGATGGAGAAACGTGCGTATTCAAGTCATCGCAGACGATGAAAAGAACGTTTTTCTTGTTCCCCTTCTTCGATCCCTTTTTGGACGCAGGCTTCTTCTCTTCATCTCCCTTGCGCCAGTGGAAACTCTCGCCCTCAATGATGAGGTCCTTCTTGATGTTTCGCTTGGGATTGGCGGCGGCGAATTCCTTGGGAGCAGAACTACGGAGCTTCGCCTTCACCGCAGCATGTTCAGGCTTGGCCGCAATATTAAACCACTCGTTCGGGTCCTCCTTGACCTTGTAAAGTTCCTCCCCATCCCTCCCGTAAGAAATATAGCGCCAGTCTTTATTGATCACCGCGAACTCCCCAGGAGCCATATAAGGAAGGTAAACATCGCGGTCTTGTGCCTTCTCCGGCTTGGCCAAAGTTGACACCAGCGAAGTCCCCTCAAGCTTCTGATGAGGCTTGGGCAAGCTGCACATCTCAACAAAGGTCGGATACATGTCGATGAGACTCGCCGTGACATCCGTAACCTCCCCTTTCGCGACGCCCGGCCCGGCCCAAATAAAAGGCACGTTCGACGTCCGTTCCCAAAGCGTGTGCTTTCCCCAATCGAATTTCTCACCATGGTGATACCCATGGTCACTCCAAAGCACCACGATCGTATTGTCCGCATGAGGACTCTTTTCGAGCGCATCTAAAACACGCCCCATCATCGCGTCCGCGTAACTCATACAGGCGAGATATCCATGGATCGCATCCTTCACCGCCCCCTTTTCCTCAAGCTCCTTATGAATTCGTGAGCGACCTGTCTTCGCCTTTTTGATCCGCGCGGGAAGGTCATCGAGGTCATCCGCCTTGTAAGGAGGCAGTTCAATCTTATCCCGATCATAGAGGTCAAAATACTTCTGCGGACAGTAGTTCGGAAAATGCGGCGCATAAATTCCACACGCCAGAAAGAATGGCTTATCATGCTCCTTCTTCAACTGCTCCACGGCCCAGTTCACCCGGATGGTATCCGCCATCTCTTCTTCCCGCTCATTCGGTAAACCAGCCCACTCTAGAAAAAGTCCCCCGGTCACCTTCTTCCCTTTATTAAAAACACTCGCGGGAAAGGGCTCTGGAAACGGGGTCTCTTCACTCCACGAATCAAGCGTCCAACCCTCTTTACGTTGCGATTTCTTCCGCAGAAAAAACTCATCCCATCCCCGCACATCAATACTCCCCTCGCGATGGTGAAACAGCTTCCCCGCCCCCAGCGTGGTATAACCAGCCTTCGAAAAGCTCGTCTGTAAACCCTCGATCTCCGGGTGATCCGTAAAGTAATCCGCCGACTGGTAACATCCCGTCGTCGAAGCAAACTGCCCCGAAAAAATCGCAGCCCGCGCCGGGGCACAATAAACTCCGCACGTGTGTGCATTGGAAAAGTTCACCCCACGGGCCGCCAACTTATCAATATTCGGCGTGATCGCGCTCGGCGTCGTGTTGAGACAGCCGATCCAGTCGTTCATGTCATCCACCGCTAAGAAGATGACGTTCGGCCGGTCTTCAGCCGCTGAGACAGGTGCGAAGGCGACAAAGAAGACCCAAGCCGTGGTAAAAAGAGAAAATTGCTTCATTGAAATGGATTTGAATTAAAAACGATCAGACCGCATCGAACCAGTCCCTATCACGGGAATACAGATCATTTCCCGGAGATCTCGCCACGAAGCAGGGCCCCACCTTTTTGCGTCACCCTAAGGTAATGGTCACTGGGGAGCCCCTCATTATCAAGGAATTCAAAGCCAGCTCCTACCGGAGGATTATCACTCACCTTAAAGATGGAGGTGGCCTCATCAACTTCATCGAACATCGCCACGTAGGCCGAATCGATCCCTGCCGCCCGGGTCGCCACGAATTGGTCCCAGAGAAATTTCCCTTTGCGACGAGGAATGGCATCCAACTTTTCTCCTTTCATATTGTGCCAGCTAAAGCCCGGGTAAACGACGGGAAGGTAGTCGATCTCATTCCGCTCACACCACTTCCGATCCTCGACAAGATTCGCGACATGCTTGCCGCTCTCGAAGTCCACCTCATGATATCGCCCAATCGACCACGGACTGATAATGTCAGCGAGCTTCAAAACCCGGTGAAGATTTTCATCCTCCGTGGCATCGCGTTCCTGCTCCCGAAAACCGAAAGGGACGCCAAGCATGATACTACAACCACCCCAGTCAGGATTGTCCTTGAGAAGCCGGATGAAGCCCTCCGCCTTCTCCAAGCTGTATCCCCGGTCATCACTGAAGCCCACTCCCCAGATCGCCACGAGTGGCTTCCCATTATGTTGCAGGTAGGCATGATCGTTAGGATCAACTCCCAGCCTCATTTTCGTGCGCAGGTTTTTCCAATCCCGTGCCAGACGCTCGAAGTCATCGTCCTTCAGCCCGGAAAGATCATACATAAGAGCGTAGGCCCGCTCATTTTTGATTGCGGCATTCCGGCAATGCAGGAGCTTCCGGTTGTCCGACTTCAAGTGATTATATGAGCGGTATTCCTTCGCTCCCACCAAGGCGAACCTTTGCACAAAAGCGCCATCGATCCCGTAGTCTTTCATCCATTGGAAGTGCCGGTTGACCGTCTTTGGATTCAACGAGCTAAAGACCTGAGCAGTGCTGCCGTCCCGGTGTTTAAAAGGAGTGTCATACTTTTCATCATCATCGAATTCACTGAGATCGGGCCACAAATCGATGGTAGCGTGACCCGGCTCAAACTTCCCCCGCTTTTCATAGTGATAAAACCGCATCCCCGAACCATCGCCAGGCGCGCGGAACCAACCCTGATATCCCGTCATCACACGTCCACGAATTCCCGAGGGACTTTTCTGGTTTGAGGATGCCTTACGAGCAGGCTTCAGGATCGCATAGGCCTCATCCATCCCGATATTTTCAGCAGAAGCCAAATTCGGAACAGCAAGCCAACAGAGAATGGGTAGGGAAAGCCAAAGTCGCATCATCAGTGGGAAGGTAGACGGACTCGTGAACGTCGAGCTATCAAAAAATGAGGTGGTATTTCCGGGGCATCGCCGAATACACTCCCCCGTCATGAATCGAAAGATTGCCTTTGGCGTTTTGAGGGGTGGAACCATCTAGGCGTCCGGAGTCACCGTTTCCCAAGTCGATCCCTTTGACGCGACCGCCGAATGAGGACCTCATCATCCTTGCACTCCGGGCCAATCTCACCCACCCCACCTTCTAGCAAAACTCCGAAAGCCGCGAGGTCAGACAAACTGAACTCTTCGGATCAGGATCCCTCATAACTCGCGCTCCCACCATGCTCATCGCCTTCAACAAACCCTACGGAGTTCTCAGCCAGTTCAATGCCAACCCCGGCGACGAAGGACAACGCACTCTCAAGGAATTCGGCTTCCCTCCAAAATGCCTCCCGCTCGGCCGCCTCGACATGGACTCGGAAGGCCTCCTTCTCTTCACGGACGAAAAATCGCTCGAAGATCGCCTCCTCAATCCTCGCTATCAACACCGCCGCCGCTACCTCGTCCTCGTCGAAGGAGTCCCCGATGAAGCCGCGCTCACCAAACTCCGTAGCGGAACCATCGTCATCAAAGGCCACACCTGCCGACCCTGCCGCGCCAAGTCCCTCAAACAAGCCCCCCCGCTTCCCGCGCGCAATCCCCCCGTCCGCGTTCGCCAAAAAATTATCGATACCTGGATCCGCCTCGAACTCCGCGAAGGTAAAAACCGCCAAGTCCGTCGCATGACCGCCGCCGTCGGACTCCCCTGCCTCCGCCTCCTCCGCGAAGGCATCGGCGCTTTCCCCCTCGGCGACCTCCCGGTCGGCGAATGGAAGGAACTCAACGACGAAGAACGCACCTCCGTCTTCGCTCGCTGATTTTCTAAAGCTCCCGCTAAAAGGAATCGAGCTCGGATAAGACAGACTTGCGATCTCTTACCGCAGAGTCAGGCCCCTAAGCGAGTAACATCACCCCTAAAAACTAATAACTTAGTTTATAATTTGACGAGTCTTTGCGCCCCTGCAATGTTCGCCTCATGAGCAAAGCCGAGTTCTCCCGCCGCGAACGACAAATCATGGACATCCTCTACGCCAAGGGGCCCTCCACCGTCGCGCAAGTCACCGCCCAGATGCCCGATAAGCTCTCGCGAAATGCCGTCCGAACCTTCCTCACCCTCCTCGAAGGCAAGCGCAGCGTGACCCGCATCAAGGAGGGCCGTGAGTTCATCTACCAACCCGCCACCGAAAAATCCGCAGCCGCCCAATCCGCTCTCTCCAAGGTTCTCGATGTCTTTTTCGACGGCTCCCTCAGCGGCGCCGTGGCCGCGCGCTTCAGCGGTGATTCAAAGAAAATCTCCCCCGAAGAACTCACCCAGCTTGAAAACCTCATCAAGGAAGCCCGCAAAAAATGAACCTCCTCTCCTCCCCCCAGTTTCTCCTCGCCCTTGCGAAGATCACGGCAGGGCTCCTCGTCATATTGGCTCTCGCCCCTCTTCTTAAAAACCCCGTTCATCGCGCACGCCTTCTGACTCTTACCTTTCTCTTACTACCCCTCCTCTTTCTCTCTTCCTTCACCACCCCTCTTCTTAAACTCATCCCAAAGTCTCCCTCTCCGTCACAAAACTCTTCCACGATCACCCCCGTCCCCAGCATCTCAGCATTCCCTCCGAACGAATCCACCTCGGATCAATCCTTTGATCCATCTCTCATCTCCATCCCCCCGCCGTCCGATCTTCCTGAAGCTTTCGTTCCCACAACTCCCCAACAAGAAAGCCCAAAAGAAGCCTCTACCCCTCTCCCTTGGATCCCCATTCTCTTCGCAATCGGAGTACTTTTCACCCTCCTTCCCTTCCTCATTTCCGCCATCAAAGTCTCCGGCCTCCCGCAATCAAAAGCCCTCGATCCTCCCCTCTCTCTTTGGAAAAAGATCCACCAATCTTGTCGCAAAACACCCCCGCTTTCCTTCACCCCATCGCCCGCCGCTCCTTTTACCTGCGGACTCATCCGACCTCGCGTCCTCCTTCCCGACGATAGCCCCGCCTGGCCACTCCGTCGGCTCAATGCCACCCTCCTCCACGAAGCCGCCCACCTTCAGCGGCGCGACCCGCTCGTCCGCGTCCTTGCCACCATCGTCCGAGCCGCCTTTTGGTTTCACCCCCTCGTCTGGCTCACGCATCGCCAACTCATCGCCGCCCAAGAACAGGCTTGTGACCAAGCCGCCCTCACCCACGGCCTGCGCCCAGATGACTATGCCGAAGACCTCCTCGCCTCTGCCACTCACTCTCACCTCACCCCTTCCGAAGCCCTCTCGATGGCCAAGTGGTCCCAACTCGGAAACCGCATCCGCCACATCCTCGAAAAACCTCAACCCACCAGCATGAAAACCATCGCCCTCACCTCTGCTCTTGCCCTTTTCGCAACTCTCGCCTTCACCACCATCGGCTTTAGCGACGAGAAACCCGCGCTCCCAGTCATCCAAGAACCTGAAAACAACGCTCGCAATCGCGGTAGCATCCTCGACCGAAAAAATGTCCCGCTCGCCATCGACAATCACGAAGGACTCCGCACCTACCCCACTGGAAAATCAAGCGCCCATCTCGTTGGCTACGTTGGTAAAAACGACAGTAAAGAACCCATCCCATCCCGCAGAATATTCGGGATGGAAATGATTGGAGACCCCACCCTTTCCCAGAAGAAAAATCTCACACTCACCATCGACTCCAAGCTTCAAAAGCACTGCTACGACCTCCTCGCCGCCCAAGAACATCCCGGCTCCATCGTCGTGCAGGATCCGGCAACGGGTGAGATCCTCGCCTTAGTCAGCTATCCTTCCTTCGACAACAACCTCTTCATTCCGGGAATCACAAAGGAGAACTTTGACATCTTAAACGATGATAGACGCCATCCATTCGTGAATCGCGCAACGTCAAATTTCATCCCCGGCCCAATGGCAAAACTCCTCGCCGCCTTGGCCGGAGAATACGCGGGTCTCAACAACCCTGAAATTCACTGCAAAGGCTTCATGAGTTTCGGAAAGGAAGGAAAACTGAAAATTAGAGATTGGAAACGAAACCGCGACGAACTCCTCCGCATTCCCGGAGCACTCGAAACCTCCTGCAACCCCTACTTCATGGAGCTAGCGAATCGAGCAGGAGCAGAGTCACTGACTCAAGTCGGGAATCTCTTTCACCTCAATGAAAAACCCCTCGATGCCCTCCTCAGCTCGAAAGGACGTTGGAACCAGCTATTCGATGGCGAGCATTACACCCCTGCAACTTTGGCACTCACAAGCATAGGACAAGGTAACACCTCGCTCACTCCACTCCACGTCAACACCATCACCTCGGCGATCGCCAGCGGGACCTGGCACCAACCTCAGCTCATTCTTGGCCAAGCTAAAACAAAGCCCTCTACCCCTCTCATCGGCCAAGGAAAAATCACCGCCAACAGCCTTGATGTGATCCGCGAGGGCATGCATCTCACAGTCCACGGCAAGCGCGGCACCGGCAAGCGTGCCACCGTTCCCGGAATCGAACTCGCCGGAAAAACAGGCACTGCACAAGTTAACTCGAAAAAGTATCCCACTCACAACAGCTGGTTCACAGGATACGGACCATACGAAAACCCACAATACTCCGTCACCGTCCTCCTCGCAGGAGCCAAAAGCGGAGGAACCTTCGCCGCCCCCATCGCCGCGAAAGTCTTCGAGACTCTTCTAGGATCGCAATAAAATCTTAACTCGCCGCCTCAGTCTCGCTCGCTTCCGGCATCCTATCTTGCAACTTCACAAAGCGTAGCTGCTCAATGCGACGACCATCCGTGCTCGTCACACTCGCCTCAAATCCCTCCACCTCAATCGTCTCACCGGGGTCCGGAAGATGCCCGAGTTGCTGCACAATGTATCCGCCAATCGTGCTCACCTCGCCACTCTCGATGTCGATCGCTGGTTCGTGATCCGAGAGTTCATTAAGACTCAGCCCTCCTTCGACAACAAACTCCGCAGAGTTAATCCTCAAAAAATCGGTCTCTTCATCCTCATCAAATTCGTCATGAATATCACCGACTAATTCGGCCATAATATTGTCCATGAACACGAGTCCCGCTGGGTCGCCAAACTCATCCACAACGAGAGCGAGTTGCGCTCTTTCCTTAAGAAAGAATTGCAGCAAATCATCCAGCTTCATCGTCTCTGGAACCATCTTAAGATCCCGGCGGATATCGCTGAGATTTGGCTCATCCTTACCCACCAGACGGAGCACGTCCTTGATGTGAATTAGGCCGACAGTCTCATCAAGATGACCTTGCACGAGCGGGAAACGCGTGTGCTTCGACTCAATCGCTGCTTCCAGGTTCTCCGAAAATCCAAGGTCCAGATCGAGAAACACAACTTCACTCCGTGGCGTCATCACGTCCTTCACCGAGACATCATTCAGCTCCAGCGCATTGATCAAAATCTCACGCTCGGTCTCGGTCACCTCTTGCTGGCGCTCCGACTCTTCCACCAACATCGCCAGCTCTTCCGATGAATGCACCGCCTCCCCCTCCGAGACCGGATCGATTTTAAAGACGTGCTTCAAAAGCCAGTTCGCGGTGCCATTGAGAATCCAAATAACTGGCCGAAAAACAGCATAGAAAATATGGAGCGGACGCGCGATGATCAGCGTCGTGACGAGCGACTTACGAATCGCGATCGATTTGGGCAGAAGCTCCCCAATCACAACATGGAGAAAGGTAAAGGAGATCATCGCGATCGCAAAGGTGCTCACCTTGATCGCCTGTTCCGAAAGCCCCGTTTGCAAGAAGATGGGACCGACCAATTTGGCGATGAAGGGCTCGCCCAAAAACGCGAGGGCCAGGGAGGCAATTGTGATGCCCAGCTGATTTGCCGAGAGGTAACCATCGAGATGGCTGACGACGTGCTTCGAAATCCCGGCACGACGTGGCTTACTCTCCAGCTGCCCCTCGATCTGGCTGGGGCGGACTTTGACAATCGCAAATTCCGAGGCCACGAAGAAGGCGTTCAGAAGGAGGAAGAAAATGATCCCCGTGAGATACAAGGCAGCTTCGCCCCAAGTGGGATATTCCGAAGCGATTTCGGTGGCGGCACTCGCCAAAATGAACAAGGACTCATTCATGGGGCGTTCGGCCTAAGCTTTGTCATAGCCCCCGTCGCAGTTCTTATTGAAGACGTGGAAGCCAGCCGCTTTTGCTTCGGAGTCAGAAGTCTCCTTGGTGGCGACCTTCGTGTTCACTCGGCTCACCAACTTGCGAACCGGGTGACGGCAGAGGGGACACTTCACGAGCGCCTCCCGATCAATCGGACGTTGCAGCTCAAAGCCTTTGGCACAGACGCGGCAACTCTGATCCGGGTCCTCCGGATCTTCAGATTGATATTCGTAAATGGGCATGGTCGTAGGGTAGGCAGAGAGATCACCCAAAGCTCGGATAACTCTCTTTCACAACCCGGCGACGAACCTATTCTACCAGGAGGACTTTGTCACTCCGGGAATCATGCCGTGAGACGCCATTTCACGGAAGGTAATCCGGGAAAGACGAAAACGACGAAGGAAGGCACGGCGTCGACCGGTCACTTCACAACGATTCACCAAACGGGTAGGGCTTGCGTCACGAGGAAGCATTGTCAATCCGACATAATCCTTTTCCTTCTTCAACTTGTGACGAAGGTCAGCGTATTTCGCTACGGTTTTTGCTTTGCGCTTGTTGCGCTCTATCCAGCACTTTCTTGCCATGGGAGGAGGAGAGGTATTCGTTTTGGTCTTAGAGGCAAGGTTTTTTTAGACTTTCCGGCTAAAATCGTCATCAAAGTGACAAATCGAACCCCTTAACCCCTTTTAAGACCCCTCCGGCAACCTGCTTTCGAAATGAAAATGGGGGCCGTTTTTCTATGACCAAGGCTGACACAGATCCTTTTAAAGGAATTCATACGGTTCGTCGACTACGCTGAGATGACGGAATCTGCCCTCGTTTCGAAATATCGTGGGCACCGGAGGGGCTCTTAATTAAAATACCCAAATCAACTTGCTTTGAAATCCCGCTAGTTCTAATTCCCCGCATGGACCGACCCGATGGACGCGCAATTCCCGATCTCCGCCCGATCTCCTTCATTCCCAACGTAGCCCCCCACGCCACCGGCTCGGTGCTCGTTTCCTTCGGGAATACCCGCGTCATCTGCGCCGCCACCATCGAGGAAAACGTTCCCCGTTGGATGAAGTATCAAAATGTCGAAGGCGGCTGGATCAGCGCGGAATACTCCATGCTCCCCTACTCCACCCACGACCGGAAACAACGCGACATCAGCCGCGGCAAGCTCGACGGGCGCTCCTCCGAGATCCAACGCCTCATCGGCCGTTCCCTCCGCGCCGTCATTGATCTCAAAAAACTCGGCAAGCGCACCATCTGGATCGATTGCGACGTCCTCCAGGCCGACGGCGGCACCCGCACCGCCTCCATCACCGGCGGATGCGTCGCCGCAGCCATCGCCCTCAACCGGCTCATGTCCCAAGGCAAACTCAAGGATTTCCCACTCAAGAAACTCGTCGCCGCCGTCAGCGCCGGCATTTACAAGAACGAGGCCATCCTTGACCTTAACTACCCCGAGGACCGCGATGCCTCCGTCGATTTCAACGTCGTCATGACCGAAAGCGGAGAATACGTCGAACTCCAGGGCAGCGGAGAAGAAGACGTCTTCACCAGCGAACAAATGACCGCCATGCTTGACCTCTCCCGCGATGGCATTGCCAAACTCGTAGAGCTCCAAAAAGAAGCAATTTTAGCAGCAGACAAGGCCACCGGAGCCGACCTCGAAGGCCTCGCCAACGCCTTCCGCTAGACCCGTATCGCAAGTCACGGAGACCCAGCCTCGGAAAAGCTACGTTCAGCGGCCATCGCGCTCCTCCTCCTTTTCCACCCAACCCATCCTTTTATCTTGCGGTGACTTCACCGCAGATTACCTTTGGTTGGCGAGAAGCTCTTCGGAGCTTCTCCCAAATTAAAAAACGGAGGAAATTTCCTCCAAACCATAAACAAAATAATGAAACAGACGAAAACACAGAAAATGAAAGGCTTCACCTTGGTGGAGCTTCTCGTGGTGATCGCGATCATCGCCGTTCTTGCCGGAATTGCGACCCCGCTCATCCTTAGGGCCCAAAAGGCCGGTGCCCGGACCGAGGCATTGAATAATGCCAAAGCCATTGCCGGCGGACTGGTGACCTTTAAGGTAGACAAGGGGTCCTATCCCAGTGCCTACACCCGCGAGCAACTTATAAGCGATGGTGTTGACAACCTCCCTCCGGGAACCGACGCCAACGCCTACCTTGCCCAACTCGTGGTCACCGAAATCATTGACTCTGAGAGCTACTTCTACGCCGCTGGTGTTAAGAATGCGATCAAAGGTGATGACATCATCGGCACCCCCGAGAAACTCCTCGCCCGTGGTGAGTGCGGCTTCGCCTACATCATGACTGAGAATGAAGAAGCTCTCTCCGACGTGAAGAGCATCACTCCTCTCGTCATCGCACCCATGAAAAAAGGTGGCGAAAACCCCATCTTCGATGGCAACCCCTATGCTGACTACTACGTCTATGGCGCAGTCGATGGCTCTGGCAAGCAGGCCGCAGTTGGCAAAGAAGGCCAAGCAGTCTCCAAAGGACGCGATAGCCTCTTCCAAACCGGAACCGACTCACTCTTCGGTGATGAGATTCCCGTGATCAAGCCTCCTACTGGCGTCAACTAGACCTAGTCACTCTGATTTTTCAGACAAAGCGGACCTCTTGCGAGGTTCGCTTTTTTTATGCTATCATCTCCTTACGGCCGAAAAAGCGAAACAAGGAATGGGGTGGAAGGGCTTCCTCTTCCTCCAACTCGTCGTCACCGCAATCATTGACTCAGAAACCTATTTCCACTGCAAAGCCGGAAAAGGCTTCCACAAAGGCGACGACGAGATCGACACCCCCGAAACCCTCCTCGCCCCCGGCGAAAACAGCTACGCCTACATCATGGCCCAAGGCGGTAAATCTCTCTCCGATACCAAAAGCATCACCCCTCTCGTCATCAGCCCCATCGTTTCCGGCGGCTCAAATCCCACTTTCGACCCCACCCTCTTCGCCGACTACTACGTCTACGCCGCCGCTGATGGCTCCGGCAAACAAGGCAAAATCTTCCCCAGCGGCCAAGCCCTCTCAAAAGGCCGCTCCAGCCTCTTCCAAACCGGCAAAGACTCCCTCTTCGGCTCCCAAATCCCCGACGTCAAAATCCCCACCCGCAAATACTAAACCCCCATGTCCTATTCCCACCAAAAAGGCCTCACCCGCCTTCATATTCTTTTCATAACTCTCGTCACCGTCGTCGTCTTGTTCGTTGTTCTTCCTCTCGTGCTCCCCCGGCGAACCGACAGAGCCCCCCTAACCGAAGCCCTCAACAACGCCAAAGCCATCGCCGGAGGACTCATCACCTTCAAAGTCGACAAAGGCTACTACCCCTCCGATGCCACCCGCCAAACCCTCGAAGCGGAAGGAATCACCAACCTCCCACCCGGCAAAGATGCCAATGCCTACCTCGCCCAACTCATCGTCACCGAAATCATCGACTCCGAAACCTACTTCTTCGCCAGCGGAGTCAAAGGTGCCATCAAAGGCGATGACATCATCGGCACCCCCGAAAAACTCCTCTCCTACGGCGAAAACGGCTTCGCCTACGTCATGACCCCCAACGGAAAACCCCTCACCGATGTGACCTCCGACACCCCCCTCGTCCTCGCCCCTACCCTCACCGGAGGCAGCAACCCCACCTTCGACCCCAACCCCTACGCCGAACAACTTGTCTACGGAGCCGCCGATGGCTCCGGCAAAATCGCCACCATCAACAAACACCGCCAAGCCCTCACCAAAGACGGCACCCCCCTCTTCGCCACCGGCCCCGGCACCTTCTTCAAAACAGAAACCCCTATCGTCATCCTCCCCACCAAAACAAAATAAGCCCCAACCATCATGTCCTACTCCTACCAATCACGCCCCAGCTTCTTCAACATCGCCTTCGCCGCGATCCTCCTCATCGTCCTCGTCACCCTGATCTCCGCCCAACAATTCACAAAGGGAAGAGAGAATAATCGCCGCATTGCCATCAATAACGTCAAAGCGATTGCCGGAGGCCTGATCGTGTTCAAGGTCGAATACGGCTCCTATCCCTGCAAAGCCACCGCCAGAACTCTAAAAGCAGACCAACGAAAAAAGCTCCCCGCTGGAAAAAGCGCCAACGCCTACTTCGCCCAACTCATCGTCACCGAATCCCTCGACTCCGAAAAATACTTCTACACCCCCGGAATCGAAGGCTTCCAACAGGGCGACGACGTCAAAGATTCTTCCAAAACTCTCCTCGCCGAAGGAGAAAACGGCTTCGCCTACGTTATGACCCTCAATGATGAGGCTCTTTCCGATATCAAAAGTATGACCCCCATCGCCATTGCTTCGGTAAAAGTCCCCGGTATCGTCCCCACCTTTGACCAAGAAGCCTACAAGGGAATCGCCGTCTACGGTGCGGTCGATGGCAGCGGCAAATACGCCGAGCTCAACAAACACGGCAACGCCATCTCCAATGGACGGGTCCACCTCTTCCAAACCGGAGAAGACGGCCTCTTCGGGGAAGACTTCCCCATCGTCACCTTCCCCAAACCCGTAAAGAAAAAATGAGCGACCCACCCAAGAAAAACCTCACCTGGCTCCACATCCTCTTCGCCCTCATCCTCATCGTGGTCCTCGCCGGTCTTAGCACCCCGCTCATCTTACACGAGTCAAAGGCCGGTGCCCGCACCGAAGCCCTCAACAACGCCAAAGCCATCGCCGGAGGACTCATCGCCTTCAAAGCCGAATACGGCTACTACCCCTCCGGTGCCACCCGCCAAACCCTCGAAGCGGAAGGAATCACCAACCTCCCTTCCGGCCACACCGCCAATGCCTACCTCGCCCAACTTGTCGTCACCGAAATCATCGACTCCGAAACCTACTTCTACGCCTTAAGTCCTGACATCCGAAAAGGCGACGATATCATCGGCACCCCCGAAAAACTCCTCGCCCCCGGCGAAAACGGCTTCGCCTACCTCATGACTCTCAACGGAGAACCTCTCTCAGATGTCAGAAGCAACACCCCCCTCGTCATCGCTCCCGTTTCTCTCGTAAACGGAGTCCCCACCTTCGACCCCATCCCCTTCGCCGACTCCTACGTCTACGGCGCTGTCGATGGCTCCGGCAAACAAGGCCAAATCTCCCCCACCGGCCAAGCCATGTCCAAAGGCCGCACCCACCTCTTCGAAAACAACACCCCCGACTCCCTCTTCGGCGACGAAGTCCCCGTCATCCTCTTCCCCGAAAAACCATAACTCCAAAATCCGCAACCACTCTGCGTCTCAGCGCCTCCGCGTGAGACCCCATTTTTAAGCTCCCCCTTCCCATGTCCCACCATAAAAAAGGCCTCACCTGGCTTGAATTCCTCTTCGCTCTAGCCCTCATCCTCATCCTCGCCGGCCTCGCCACCCCCCTC
Source organism: Akkermansiaceae bacterium (assembly GCA_047629805.1). Lineage (GTDB taxonomy): Bacteria > Verrucomicrobiota > Verrucomicrobiia > Verrucomicrobiales > Akkermansiaceae > SW10. The sequence goes on from JBLHUR010000003.1 coordinate 30,023, forward strand.
GTCTTCAGAGCTTCCAAAGGCGGTGCCCGCACCGAAGCCCTCAACAACGCCAAAGCCATCGCCGGTGGCCTCGTCACCTTTAAATCCGACCGCGGTTCCTACCCCTCCGCCTACACCCGCAATCAACTCGAAGAGCAAGGCCACAAAAACCTCCCTCCCGGTAACAGCGCCAACGCTTACTTCGCTCAGCTCATCGTCACCGAAATCATCGACTCCGAAACCTACTTCTACGCCTCAAGCTCAGGCTCCCTAAAGGGCGACGACCTCATCGACACTCCTGAAAAAATCCTCGCCCGCGGCGAAAACGGCTTCGCCTACCTCATGACCGAGAACGAGGAAGCCCTCTCCGACGTCAGCGCAGTAACCCCGCTCGTCCTCGCCCCCGTCCACGAAATCAAAGGGATCCCAACCTTCGACCCCATCCCCTTTGAAGGCGATGGCTACTTCGTCTACGGCGCAGTCGATGGCTCCGGCAAACAAGGCGAAATCTCCCCCACCGGCCAAGCCATGTCCAAAGACCGCACCGATCTTCTGGAATCCGGCACCCCAAACTCCCTCTTCGGCAAAGAACTCCCCGTCATCAAATACCCCCTCGGACTAAAACCCACCCCAAAACCACTCCCTCTCCCAAACTGGCGCCACGTCGCCATCCTACTCCTCCTCCTCACCCTCCTCTGGAGACTCTTTGCCGCATCCAAACCAAAGCCCACGAAGACCCAGCCTGAACAAAATTCGGCGGAAGCATCGTGACACCAAGGCGACTCACTCGCCGAGATAATCGCGGTCATACTTTCTCACGGAATTTAGGACCAATCACGAGTCTCCCGCCATCTCGACAAAGCCTCCCTCATCTGCCAAAATCCACCAATGGCATCCTCACATCAAAAAGGCCTCGCTTGGCCACACCTCCTCTTCGCCGTTTTTCTCTTTGTCGTTCTTGGGCTTATCTTTACTCCTGTCAAACACCACAAATCACTCGCTAGTGCCCGAACCAAAACCCTTAACAACGCCAAAGCCATCGCCGGAGGACTCGTCGATGTCAAAAGCATCACCCCTCTCGTCATTGCCCCCATCAAAGCCAAAGGTGAAGTCCCTCTCTTCGACAGAAGTCCCTACGCCGACTACTACGTCTACGGAGCGGTCGATGGCTCCGGCAAACAAGGCAAGATTGGCAAAAATGGCCTTCCCCTCTCCAAAGGCCGCACCCACCTCTTCCAAGCCGGCACCGACTCCCTCTTCGGCGACCAAACGCCCGTCGTCAAATACCCCCTCGGCTTATAGTCGCTCTCAACTTTACAGGCACAAGCCGTGGCGCCCTCGCCACTTCTCAACCAAGCCCCTCCCAACCTGATCCATCGACCCGCCAAATTCCTGATCAGATTCATGAAGATTGGGGTAGGGATTTTTAAAGATTCCCAAGCTCACCCCTCAAGCTGCTGCTCCTTCCGCTATTTCTGTGGTCAAAAACCCACAACCCAGCCTCCGCTCACTCTGTCGCAAAATCCCCCCAATCAAAAATCGGGCGGAGTGCACCCCTTCACGCGACCAAGTTTCGTTCATTTCGTAAATTTCGTGGCTGGCCACCCCCTCCAACCCAAAAAAATCCCATTTGCCCTTCCAAAAACCTCTGCCACCTTCCGAAAAATCATGGACGAACTCACCACCGAAATCATCATCAACAAAGGTGCCTTCATGCCTTACCCCGTCTCCACCCTCAGCCCCAGAATCGTCCCAAACGACCTCTCCACCTTCAAGTCCCGCGGCATCTCACAAGTCGAGCGCGACCTCCAACAAAAGCTCCTCCAAATGCGCGAGGAATACATCGCCACCATCGAGCACTTCAATTGGAACAAGCTCGTCTACGAAGCCGACATCAACTTCGAACCCACCGTCGGCGAATCCTACCACCTCTACCGCATTCGCGGAAAAAACATCCTCTCCATGATCGCGCCCGACCAATGGCCGCACCCTCACCTCGCCAGCTTCCGGCTCGACCTCGACCGCCAATGGAAGCTCACCGAAGCCAGCGTGGAAGGACGCTCGCTTTTCTCCGATGAGTCAGCTACAGATCTCTGATCGAAAGCATGATTCACCCCACCGCGATCATCTCCCCACACGCCAAAATCGGCTCCGAAGTCGAAGTCGGACCCTACTGCGTCATCGAGGCCAACGTCACCCTCGGCGACTGCTGCAAGCTCCACTCCCACGTCGTCATCCACGGCCATAGCACCATTGGCAGGCAAAACGAATTCTTCCCCTTCGCCGCCATCGGCACCAAATCCCAAGACCTCAAATACGCCGGCGAACCCACCTCCCTCATCATCGGTGACCGGAATGTCTTCCGGGAAAACACCACCGTCCACCGCGGCACCCACCCTGATTCCCCCACCCGCATCGGCTCCGACAACATCTGCCTTGCCTATTCCCACATCGCGCACGACTGCCAAATCGGCGATCACATCATCCTCTCCAACAATGGGACCCTCGCCGGCCACGTCCATGTCGGTGACCACGTCATCATCTCCGGCCTCGCTGGCGTCCACCAATTCTGCCGCATCGGGGCCCATGCCCTCATCGGAGGCCTTACCAAAATCGTCCAAGACGTGTCACCTTTCACCATGGTTGATGGAAATCCTGGCATCGTTCGCGGCATCAACCATATCGGCCTCCAACGCCGAGGCTTCAGTGAGACCGACATCCGAGCCCTCCGCAACGCCTACAAAAAGCTCTTCCTCAAGAAAGACCAAAACCTCACCAAGGCCATCGAATCACTCGACCCCGCCCTGCGCGATAACCCGAAAGTCAGCCAGCTCCTGACCTTCATCGAAACCTCCGAGCGTGGCATTATCCGCTAACTAAGAACTCAACCCACGGCAGAGTTCAACCAAGCTAGGATCACATTGATGCCGATGATCCGTGATTTCATTGATCGAGACACATCCAAATGCCCCATCCCGGAAAACCACTACCTTGTTGGTCTCCCCTGCCTGCAAATTATCAATCGCGGCCACCGCAAACTTATACGCCATGATCCGGTCATAAACTGTCGGCGATCCCCCGCGCTGCACATGTCCCAGCACCGTCAGCCGCGCATCCATCCCTAGCACATCCCCCATCCAGCGAGTCAGAGCCTCCCCCATTCCCGTTCCCTCCGCCACGATCCCTAAAAGATACTTCTTCCCCGCAGCCCGCTCCTTACGGAGCCTCTCCCCAATTGCCTCAAGATCATACTCGATCTCCGGAACCAAACAAACCTCCGCATCCGTCGCCAACGCACTCGTCATGGCAAGATACCCGCAATCGCGACCCATCGTTTCGATCACAAAAGCCCTCGAAAACGACGACGCCGTATCGCGAATACAGTCCACACTGGAGCGAATCATATTCAACGCGGTATCCACCCCCAGACAGTAATCGGTGCCCGTAATATCGTTATCAATCGTCGCCGGAATCCCCGCAAACGGCACCTGGAAATCCGTGTAAAATTGATTGAGCGCGCTAAAAGAACCATCACCACCCACCACCACCAGCTTCGTAATGCCCAACCTCTGAAGATGGTCGTAGGCCTGCTTCCGGAAGTGAGGATCGTAGAATCTCTTCGACCGAGAAGAGCCAAGCGCAGTCCCGCCACGATGAATCAACCCAGTGAGCATTTCCTCAGTTGCCGGCTTTATCCAACCTTCAATCAACCCACGCAAGCCCCACTCCACCAAATAGGGTTCCATCCCGACCTTCCGCGCATATTCCGTGGTAAATTTCACCGCGGGATTCATCCCGGCCGCATCGCCGCCGGAAGTCAGGATAGCTACTTTCTCACTCAAGATGGCGTCATGTAGCACATAATTCCACAAGCTCAAGCCTCACCGAGAAATTCCACGCCCAAGAAGCAAAGATCATCGTCAAAAGCACCCGCAGCCGAAAACCCACGAGCCGCAGCCACCGCTCGATCGATTACTTCCACTCCCGCATCAGCTCCTCCCATTGCCGCCCGCAGACGCTCCACTCCAAACTCCTCCCCACTCTCATCCAAAACCTCAAAAACCCCGTCCGTAAAAGACCAGATCCCCTCCAAACCCTCCAATCGGATCGACATCTCCGAAAACTCAAACTCCGGCACCACCCCCAGCCCCGGCCCCTTCACCATCGGGTCAATCGCCAACCCCTCCACCATCCCACCTCGACGCACAATCGGATCCGGATGCCCCGCTGCCGCCAACCTCACCTCGCCAGCGGGCAAATCCACCACTCCGTAAATCGCCGTCGCAAAAATCATCTGCGAAGTCCGCTCCAGCAAATGACAAAGGCCATCATTCAGCCCCGTCAAAAATACCCCCGGCTGGTCACCCACCGTATCACGCTGCTTCTCCGTCAACCCGCGCAACATCGAAACAATCAAAGCCGATCTCACCCCGTGCCCCATCACATCACACACAAAAAAACCAGCTTTCCCGTCTTCCAACGGAAACACCTCAAAAAAATCACCCGCCAACTTCGAGGCCGACTGATAGCGATGGTGAAAGCGCGCCTTCCGCCCCTCAAAAACGACCGAAGGAATCTCACTCGGCAACGCCGCCTGCTGGATCTCCCGCGCAAGATTGAGCTGCTCCTCCATCGACTCATTCTGCCGCCCTAACACATAGGTAATATGTTCCAACTTCTCCCGCGTCTGCATCAAGCGCGTCACATCTGAAGACACCCCAAAAGTCCCCCGCAAAGTTCCATCCGCATGATACCAAGGATACTTCGAAGTAACACTCCACGTCACATGCTGATCCTTCCATCGGATTTCTTCTAACTTCTGAACGATGGGCTCTCCTGTCTCCATGATCACCTGCTCATCGCTTGCCGAGTCCTTTACCAAATCCGCCAGGAAAAAATCCCGGTCATGTTTCCCAATCACCTCATCTGGAGTTGCCACCCCCACCAAATCCGCCATCCGCCGATTCACCAAAACAAAATTTGAGTCCAGATCCTTAAAATAAACAAACACCGGCACATTATCAATCACCAGTCGCAGCAAGTGTCGCTCCTCGCTGATCTCCTGATTCAATCCCTTCAGCTCATTCGCCACCTTCTTCAGCTTATTCTGCGTCTCCACCAACTCCGTCACCTCATGCGTCAAACCAAACGTCCCGATCACATCCCCATGCATACTCCGCCAAACACTCTTCGTCACCAACCCCCATGACTCCTTCCCACTCTCCCACACCTCATGCTCGATCCTCTCCTCCTGCCCTCCTCCCGTTTCCATAATGACCACCTCTCGCGCACGCGAAACATCCGCATGCTCCCGGTCAAAAAAATCATGATCCGTCTTCCCGATCAATTCCGCCACTGACCTCGCACCCATCCGCTCCGCCGTCGCAATATTCGCTCTTACGAACTTCGAATCACGATCCTTAAAATAAACATTCACCGGCACATTATCCAGCACCAGATCGATCATGCTCCGCTCTTCCGCCAACGCGATCTGAGCCACCCGCCGCTTCGAAATATCGATCAAACTCCCCACGACCCGGATGGCACTCCCATCCGGATCTCGCTCCGGCACCCCGCGCACCCGGAACCACTTCCACTCTCCCTCATTCGTCCGAATACGCGACTCCGTCGCAAACAATCTCCCCCCACGAAGAAACACCCGATCCAACCTCTTCTGAAAAATCGCAAGATCATCCGGGTGCACATGAACCCCAGCCTCCGTAAAAATATTGGGCGCTCCAAATCGGCCATAGCCCAGAAACATTAACAGCCGGTTTGAGTAATAAATCTCACCCGAAGCCACATCCCAATCCCAAATCCCCTCGTTCGAGGCCTTCAACGCCAAATCTAGTCTCTCCTCATCAATATTCATCTCGTCACCTCCCATCCCAGCAAACAAATCGCCTTCCGAAAATCATCGCCCGCGCTGAACTCTTCCACCGCATTTGCCAACCTCTCCATCACCATCGACAACTCCCCGCCCCGCTCGACCGCCTCCAACATCCGCGTCATCCCAAACGGCTCCTTATTCCCGTTGCGGGCCTCCTTCATCCCTCCCGTGAAACAAATTAATCGGCGCAATCCATGCATTGGAGCCGTAACCGAGTCATACCTCGTCTCCTCCATTACCCCCAGCGCCGGACCACTGGCATACAGCGGTGGAACCAACTGCCTCACCCCATCCTCGAAAACCGCAATCGGATTCACATGTCCCGCCACCGCCAACTGAATCTGCGATAGCCCCAAATCCACCACTCCATAAAAAGCCGTCGCCCGTATCCCCAACCCCGATTCCACCAAAAGATGAGACATCCCCACATTCAAACCCGTTAAAAACGCCCCCGCATCTCCCGCCGAACGACTTTCCTGCTCAATCAACCCGCGCAACATCGACACGATCAAAGCCGACCTCACCCCCTGCCCGATCACCTCGCACATCAAGAAGCCGACCCGATCCGGCCCCAACGGCAAGACCTCAAAAAACTCCCCCGTCAGATCCACCGCCGGACGATAAAGCCGTTCAAATTTCAGCCCCGTCTCACCCGATGAAACCACCGGAAACTCATCCGGTAAAAGTGCCTGCTGCACCTCCCGCGCCAACTTCAACTCATCCGCCATTTCCCGATTCTTCACCTCAAAGGTATCCGCCAACCTCTCCAACTTCCGCTGCGCCCGCATCATCTCCGAAATATCGCTCGATACCCCAAAGGTCCCCACCACTTTGCCATCACTATCCCGCCACGGATACTTCGAAGTCAGCACCCACGTATCATTCTTTCCCTGCCAGGTTTCCCGCTCAATGAGACCCACCATCGGCTTCCCCGTCCTCATGATTTCATCCTCATTTCCCTCTGTCTCCTGCCAGTGCTCATCCGAAAAAATATCCCGATCACTCTTATCATAAAGATCCTCCGGCTTCTCAAAACCGAACCAATCCGCAATCGCCTGATTCGCAATCAAGAACTGATGATCGCGATTCTTAAAATACACATTCAGCGGCACACTATCGATCACCAACCTCATCAACTGCCGCTCCTCCTCAATCAGACCATTCTGCGAATCCAGCTCCGCCCCGATCAACTCCTGCTCCTCCTTCGCCCGCATCAACTCCGAAATATCACTCGTCACCCCAAAGGTCCCCCGCACCTTCCCATCATGACCCAGCCATGCATGCTTCGTGCTCTTCACCCACGTATCCGGGCGATCTTCCCATTTCTCATGCTCCGTCAAATCCGTAATCCCCCGCCGCGTCAGCATGATCCTCACCTCATCCTCCCGCGCCGGCCGGGCATGCTCCTCACTAAAAAAATCAGCATCACTCTTGCCCACCAACTCATCAGGAGAAGCCAACCCCATCTTCTTCGCCGTCGGTAAATTCGCCATCACAAAGCGCGACTTCTCATCCTTGAAATAAATATTCATGGGGATGCTATCCAACAACGTCTTGATCAAATGCCGCTCCTCCGCCAGCGCCCGCTCCGCCTCCATCCGTTTCGAAATATCGATCAAGCTCCCCGCAATCCGGATCACTTTCCCCAACTCATCCCGCACCGGCGTCCCCCGCACCCGGAACCACTTCCAGGTCCCCTTCCCCGTCTGCACATGAGGCTCCACCGCAAAAAGATCCTCCCCCTCCTGAGTCACCCGGCGCAAAGCCTCATCCACCGCCACCACCGACTCCGCCTCCATATGCTCCCCCCGGTCCTCAAACAAATGAGGCATCTCATCCTTCCGATACCCCAAAAAACGATAAACCCGTGGAGAATAGTAGATGGTTTTTTTCACCAAATCCCAATCCCAGATCCCCTCTTTCGAGGCCTGCAAAGCCATCTGCAGCCGAACTTCTTTCCGAGTCGCCATCGTTAGCTAAGAACAAACACCACTTCCCACCCCGCCTCAACGTAAAAGGCCCGCAAGGCGGGAAAATTCTAAATCCTAAGGGGACAAATCCTAAACTCTAACCCCTCCCCCCAACCAAGCTCAGCTCTCTCAGCTAACTCTGTGGTCAAAACCCCCAACCAAGTTTCGTGGTTGGCCCCACTCCTCAACCACCCCCAACCAAGTTTCGCGTATTTCGCGGTTCAAAAACCCCTCAACCAAAAATCGCGTGGGGCGCAGCCCTTTACGCAACCAAGCCCATCCCTTCACCCCAAAAACTTCCCCGGATTCAAAATCCCCTTCGGATCCAGCGCATCCTTCACCCTCAAATGCGCCGCAAACCCCGCCTCCCCCAGCGCATCCTTAATCCACCTCTTCTTCGCCAAGCCAACCCCATGCTCCCCCGTAATCACCCCGCCATTCTCCAAAACCCAGGTAAACAAAACATCCAGCGCCGCATCCGCTTTCTCCTTAACCACCGGATCATCATAATCCGCCACCATCAAATTCGTATGAATATTCCCATCCCCCGCGTGCCCAAAACAAGCCACCGGAATCCCCGTCTTCTCCTCCAACCCCGCCGCAAAATTCGCCAAATCCACCAACTTCGACCTCGGCACCACAAGATCCTCATTCAACTTCGTCAAGCCCGTCGCCCGCAACGAATAAGAAAAATCCCTCCGCAACTGCCAAACCTTCTCACAAGCCTCCGCATCCCCATGAGCCTCCACCGATAAAGACCCCGCCCCCACCAAAACCTCACGCAACTCCTCCAACTCCCCCGCCACCGCAGCAGCCCGCCCATCAATCTCCACAATCAAATGCGCATCCCCCGCCGGCAAAGAATCCGCCCCCAAATAAGCCCGCGCCGCCTTTAGCGTAAACTGATCCGTGATCTCCAACGCCGATGGTAAATGCCCCGCATTCAAAATCGCCTGCACCGCCCCAGCCGCCTCCGTGAACTCCGGAAAAGTCGCCGTCAACATCGCCCGCGTCTGCGGATGCGGAATAATCCGCAAAGTCGCCTCCGTGATCACCCCCAACATCCCCTCACTCCCCACAAACAAATGCAGCAAATCAAAGCCCGTCTTGTTCTTATGACAACGCCCCCCAACCCGCAAAACCTCCCCACTCGCCAAAACCACCTCCAAACCCAAAACGTAATTCTTAGTCACCCCGTACTTCAGACAACGCGGCCCCCCCGCATTCGTCGCCAAATTCCCCCCGATCGAACACTCCTTCAGCGAAGCCGGATCCGGCGGGTAATACCACCCCAGATCACTCACCGCATCCTGCAAGTCCTTCAAAATCACCCCCGGCTGCGTCACCAAAACCCCATCCTCCACCGCGATCTCAACCACCCGATCCATCCGCCTCACCGAAAGCGCAATCCCGCCCTTCACCGGCACACAACCTCCCACATAACCAACCCCCGCCCCCCGGGTCGTCACCGGAATCCCACGCTCATTCGCAAACTTCATCACCGCCACCACATCATCCCGCGATTCCGCAAAAACCACCACCTCCGGCGGATGCGCAAAGTCCCACCGATCCGTCCCATGCACCTCCAAAACCTCCGCCAAAGTCGAAACCTTCTCATCCCCCAAAAGCTCACGCAGTTCATCAATCACGCCGCCAATTTCCAACATTACTCAAAAAAATCAAGATCCAGATTCCTTTTGCAACACCCAACCATCGAAACTAGATTTCTTAAAATGAAGAAAAAGGTCCGACTGCTCCTGATCCCTCTAATCATCGGTCTCATCATGTGGCATCTGATTTGGTTTCACAACAAGAGCAGGCGTATCTCCGAAAAATCCGATGCCAGGCAAGCCATCTCGGATCTCATTATCGCCTGTGATGATTACTTCGAGGACTACCAACAACTTCCGCTCGGATCCACCCGCAACTCCGACGGGAAAGGACTCACGACCGGTAAAGGAAATGACACCATCATGACCTCTCTCTGCTCACTCGTCACTGCTGAGGACGAATCATATAAAGTGCGCAATCACTTCACCTTCAAAAAAGCTAAGGATCGCAAAGGCGGCCTCCTCCGCAACGAAGATGGCACCCACGCCGAACTCTTCGACCCCTGGAGCAACCCCTACCACCTTTTTCTCAACTATGACTACGACAACGAACTCAAAGACCCCTTCACCGGCCAAATCATCAAAGACCAAAAAGTCCTCATCTGGTCCCCCGGACCCGACCAGAAAACCGGCACCCTCAAAACCAACAAAGATAACCTCTACTCTTGGCGATAAACCCCCAATCATCTTCACTCACACAATAACCACATGAAATACCAATACCTCCTGCCCCTCCTCTTGGTTTGCACCTCGTGTGATGAAAACAAATCACAAACGGAAGACCACGACACAAACCAAGACGTGACCTCCTCCTCCCCAATCACCGAAAGCTCCTCAAAAAGAGAAGTCACTCGCTCAACCCGGAAACTCCAAACAGAACGAGCGAACATCGCCTCCGCTGAAACAGCCCTCACGCAACTCGTCTTCGCCTGTGAAGACTACTACGAAGCATATCAACAACTCCCCCTCGGCTCCATATCCGACACCGATTCCTCCCACACCACCATCACCCCGCTCTCCTCCGAAGAACCTGGCAGCTTCCTCATGGCCGCCCTTCTCGGAATGAAATCAGCCAAAGACGAGAACTACAAACTCATCTCTTTCTTCACCTTCAAAGTGGCAAAAGATAAAAAAGACGGCCTCTCCCGGTTCGTAAACGGAGCTGAACTCTTCGACCCCTGGGGCAACCCATACCACCTTTTTCTCAACTATGACTACGACAACGAACTCCGCCTCCCTCTAGACAAGCAACTCTACTTTGACACCAAAGTCCTAGCCTGGTCCCCCGGCCCCGACGGCCAATCCGGCACCCCCGAAACCAACAAGGACAACATCACCTCCTGGCAAAAATAGAGCACCCTTCCCCCAGCCTTTTCATCAGCAGCTCCTCGCAGAGCGAAGGGAAAGCCCCCCAAATCCTCTGCTGCTCTGCGTGAGACTCCCCCTCAACAGCCTCAAATAACCTCTGCGGCTCCGCGGCTCTGCGTGAGCCTCAATTAGTGATAGCATCCTCCCCATATTCCCGTAAATTCCTTCTCATGCGATTCACTTTAGCTTTCCTCCTAGTAACCTCTCCCCTCCTCGCCAAGGACTTCGCCCAGAGCCCCAAGCTCCACGCCGCGGACACCCAGCGTCTCCACGAGCTCTCCGCCGACATCGCCGGAATCGAAACTCTGGAACTCCACGTCAACGACCTAGGCAATGAATCACACGACTGGGCCGCCTGGGTCAACCCAACCTTCCACACCAAGGACGGCAAAAAAATTCCCGTCACCAAAGCTCACATCGCCCACTCTGAACAAGCCTGGCGCGATCTCCAATTCAACAAATCAGTCGGCGGCGGAGCCCTCACCATCGACGGCAAAACCTACGACCACGCCCTCGGCACCCACGCCAAGTCCACCATCCAACTCAAAATCCCCAAAAGTGCCGTCAAATTCACGGCCCAAGTCGGTATCGACGATGGCGGAGCCAAACAAGGCGGCAAAGTCTCCGAAGCCTCCGTTCAGTTCACAATCCGCACCCCAAAAGGCCCCAAAGATCCCAACGCCCCCTGGGAATCCGATCTCGACCCCGCCCTCGTCGACCTCGCCTCGTTCAAACTCCCAGCCGATCTCGAAATCTCAGTCTGGGCCACCTCCCCCCACCTTTATAACCCCACCAACGTCGATATCGACCACGCCGGCCGCATGTGGGTTGCCGAAGGAGTCAACTACCGCCGCCACAACGGACGCCGCCCCGGTGGTGACCGCATCGCCGTCCTCCAGGACACCAATGGCGATGGCAAAGCCGACACCTCCCACACCTTCGTCCAAGAAAAAGCCCTCGTCGCCCCCCTCGGCGTCGCCGTCTTCGACAATGTCATCTACGTCTCCCAACCACCCGAACTCCTCGTCTACACCGACGTCGATCGCAATCTCAAATTTGACCCCGCGATCGACAAACGCGAAGTCCTCCTCACCGGCTTCAACGCCCGCAACCACGACCACTCCCTCCACTCCGTCACGGGCGGACCGGATGGAAAACTCTACTTCAACAACGGAAACTGCGGAGCCGTCTTTAAAGACAACTCCGGCAAGAATTTCTACATGGGCGGCCCATACGGCGGCGGCGGCGGCGACTTTCTCGTCGACCACATCGCCGTCTCCGGCAAACGCTCGGATGATGGTCACATCTGGACCTCCGGCTTCACCGTTCGCATGAACCCCGACGGCACCGACGCCGAAATCATCGGCCACGGCTACCGTAATTCCTACGAACAATCGCTCGACTCCTTCGGCAACGCCTTCCAAAACGACAACGACGATCCACCCGCGTGCCGTGTCTCCTACATCCTCGAATACGGCTGCGCCGGTTACTTCACCCGCGATGCCAAGCAAGGCTATCGCGCCGTCAAACGCCCCGGCCAGGACCACGGACGGGCCCACTGGCGTCAAGACGACCCCGGCACCATGGACGCCGGCCACATCTACGGCGGCGGATCTCCGACCGGCGTCAGCATGTATGAAAACGGAGCCCTTCCCGAGAGCTACAACGGCTCCTTCTTCTCCTGCGAACCCGGTAAAAACACCGTCTTCCACTACAAGCCCGAGCCACTAGGGGCTACCTTCAAACTCGAGCAAACTAACCTCACCACTACCAACCCCAACAAGGAATACGCCGGCTCCGACTTCGTCGGCGGTGGTGCCGATCCCAACGACACAAAAATCCTCTTCCGCCCCTCCGACATCGTCGTAGGCCCGGATGGAGCCCTCTACATCTCCGATTGGTATGACGCCCGCGTCGGTGGCCACGCCGACCGCGATGACTCCTGCTCCGGCACGATCTACCGCATCGCCCCAAAAGGCTTCAAACCAAGCGTCCCGCAATTCAATCTCAAAACGATCGAAGGAGCCATCACCGCCCTCAAAAGCCCCGCCGTCAACACCCGCTTCCTCGGCTTCACCGCCCTCAAGGAAATGGGCGAAAAAGCAATCCCCGCACTTAAGGAAGTCCTCACCCACTCCAACAAACAAGTGGCCGCCCGCGCCATCTGGCTCCTGCCCCACCTCGGTGGAAAAGGATTTACCGAGTGTACGCAGTTGCTGAACCACCCCGAGGTCAACGTTCAACTCACCGCTTACCGCGCCCTCCGCCGCGCCGGAGTCGATATCATCCCCTTCGCCGAAGCGATGGCAAATCATCCCGACTCAGCGATCCTCCGCGACGTCGCCCTCTCCCTCCGCGACCTCCCCGCCGCCAAGACAAAACACATCTTCGCCAAGCTCGCCGCTAAGGTTGATCACACCGATAAAAACGCCATCGAAGCGATCGGCCTCGGTGCCGCCAACCAGGAATCCGAAATCTGGCTCGCCATCAAGGCAGCCATGAAGCCCGGAGCTCCCCACGAATGGTCAGAGCAGTTTGCCAAACTCACCTGGCGTCTCTGGCCTGCCGCCGCCGTCCCTGATCTCGAAGCCCGTGCCCAGCACCCCTCACTCAGCCCCGAGCAACGCGCCTTCACCATCGAGTCCCTCGCCTTCATTGACGACAAGTCCGCCGCCGAAGCCACCCTCAACCTCGCCACCAAAGGCCTTACCAAAGGTGATGCCGCCAACTGGCTCCTCCGAAACGGGAACGGTGAATGGAAGAAATATGACATCGCAGGTGAACTCCAAAAACGTGGGATCTACGACCCCGCCAAGATCGTGGTGACCGCCGTCACCGCTCCCAACCCAGAGAAGCCCAAGTTCTCCGTCGAAGACGTCCTCAGCTTAAAGGGTGATGCAACCAAAGGAAAAACCACCGCCCTGCGCTGCATCATGTGCCACGAATTCAACGGAACCGGAGTCAATTACGGCCCCAACCTTAGAGGCTGGGGACAAGGGCAAACACCCGACGTCATCGCGCGCTCCATCATAGATCCCTCCGCCGACATCTCCAGCGGCTACTCCGGCAGCGGCGTCGCTCTGAAAAAAGGCGGCCACGTCCACGGCATCGCCATCAACGATGGTGACCCTCTCATCATCACCTCCACCGGCGGCATCACCCAGATGATCCCCCGCGACCGAATCAAAAAGAAAGCCTACAAACTGAAGCACTCCCTCATGCTCTCCGCCGACCAGATGGCCCTCACCCCCCAGGACGTCGCCGACCTGGTCGCCTTCCTGAAAAACTACAAGTAGGACAAACCCCATACTTCCAAAAAACCGGTCACCGCAAAACGCGCTGACCGGTTTTTTTTCGGAAAGGAACCGCGATCTCCGAATCGCGACCGCGAGGACCAGAAAACGCTCGCAAAAGAATACGAAGTTCTCCCCCCTTCACCCCGTATCATTCCAATGAAATTTTCATGGCTCGCCCTCCTCACCCTCTGCATCACCCCCGCCCTCGCCGAACCTCCCGCCGTCAATCCCAACATCGGTCACAATCACCACCTCCATCGTCACGGGGAAAAACATGAAACCGTCGCGCCCACCCCTGAACGCTTCGACACCTCCCGTAAAAGCCCTGTAAAACTCCCTCTCCCCAACGAAAAGGACGCTTTCTCCTTCATCGTCTACGGCGACCGCACCGGCGGGCCTGACAGCGGCGTTTCCATCCTCGCCGACGCCGTCCGCGACACCAACCTCCTCGAGCCCGACTTCGTCATGACCGTCGGCGACCTCATCAATGGCTACAGCAACGAGAAAGTTTGGATGAAGCAAATGAAGGAATACAAATCCATCATGGACGAGCTGGCCTGTCCCTGGTTCCCCGTCGCCGGAAACCACGACATTTACTGGCGCGGCCCCGACAAATCTAAGAAGCCAGAGGGCGAAATGGAAACCGCCTACGAAATGCACTTCGGCCCGCTCTGGTATGCCTTCCAGCACAAAAACTCCTGGTTCATCGTCCTCTACTCCGACGAAGGCGATCCCAAAACCGGCGAACGAACTTTCGGCAAACCAGCCGCCCAAAAAATGAGCCCGGAGCAATTCACCTGGCTCGATGGCACCCTCAAAAAAGCGAAAGAGGCCGAGCACGTCTTCCTTTTTGTTCACCACCCCCGCTGGCTCGGACGCGGCTACGGCGATGACTGGGAACGCGTTCACAAACGCCTCAAAGAAGCCGGTAACGTCTCAGCCGTTTTCGCCGGACACATTCACACCATGCGCTACGAGGGCCCACGCGATGGCATCGAATACGTCACCCTCGCCACCACCGGCGGCAACCAATCCGGAGCCATCCCACAAGCTGGATACCTCCACCACTATGACATCGTCACCGTTCGCAAGGACCGTATTGCCCTCGCCGCCGTCCCCGTCGGCGAAGTCCTTGACGTCCGTGAAATCACCGGTGACCTCATCGCCCAAGTGAACCGCGTCAATACCTCGCCCGTCAAAATCGACCCGTCCCTTTCGCTCAAAAAAAACCAAGGAGGCCAACACGAACTCAAAGTCACCCTCACCAACCCCAGTGACCGTCCCATTTCCATCGTCCTCTCAAACGGCTCCCACGGATTCGGCTTCGAATGCCAACCCGATCATCACCACGCCACCCTCAAAGCGGGCGAATCACAGGACTTCCCATTCTCCATCTCATGGAATGCCACGACAACCTCCGGCACCTTCTCCGCCCCCTCCTTTCATCTCGATTCAGAATACCTCGCCAAAGGCTTCGCTTATGAAATCCCCCGCCGCTCCATCCCCGTCCCGCTCGATTTCCAGCTCGACCGCTCCGACGACCTTCCCAATGGAGCCGCTCGCTTCAACGGAAAAAACCAAGCTCTCACCATCCCTTCAAACCGCTTTAAAATCACCAAAGAAGTCACCCTGGAATGCCGCTTCAAAGCCCACTCCTTCCTGGGCCGCACCGGACTCGTCACCAAGGCCGAAAACTCCGGCTACGGCATCTTCATCAGCGACGGTCGCCCCACATTCATCATCAACCTCGACGGAAAATACCTCAGCGCCGCCGCATCCTCTCCCATCCTAAAAGTGAACACCTGGCACCACCTCGCCGGCGTCTATGACGGTAAGGAAGCGCGCCTCTACCTCGACGGCAAACTCATCGGCTCAACCGAAGGCACAGGCTCTCTAAAAGACAACAAACTCCCCCTCATCATCGGAGGCGACGTCTCGAACAACGGCCAAGCAACAGCCCACTTCACCGGCCTCATCGACTCCGTCCGCCTCACCCCCGCCGCTCTTTATTCCGGCGAGAACATCACCCCCATTGCCAATCCCAAAAACACCATCATGGACCTCCAACTCAACGAAAATATCGGTCCCTGGCACCCCGATGCCTCACCCTCCAAAGCCCACGCCATGGCGGTAGGCGGAGTCGTGATCGAAGCCTCGGAATAGCGGCGATGTTTGAATTCATTCTCACCCTCCAACTCATCGCCTGCGCGGCAATGACAGGCATCATCTGGATGGTCCAAGTGGCCATCTACCCCCTCTTGGCCCGACTCGAAGGAAGGACCTTTGACGACTACCACACCCGCTACATGAATCACGTGACCTACGTCATCGCACCCTTCATGTTTTTAGAAGCCACCACCTGCGCCGCCTGCCTCTACCTCGGAAAATGGCAGGACTTCCTCTTCCCCACCATCCTCCTCGCGATCGCCTGGGCCTCCACCGCCTTCATCCAAGTCCCCCAACACACCAAACTCACCCCTGAAAAGGTCCCCGCTCTTGTCCGCTCAAACTGGATCCGCAGCATCGCTTGGACGACCCGCCTCTTCCTCCTCGCCATGGTCTTCACAAAAGTGTGAGGAATTTAAAAGCTGTTGCGCCGTCGAACCTCTGACCTTAATTTCGCGCCATGAAAAAGATTCTCATCCTTCCCCTCCTCGCCCTCTTTGTGGTCAGTTGTGCCTCCAGCACTCCGGCCAAGCGAATTGAAGAAAATCCCAGACGCTACACCTCACTCAATTCCCGACATCAGGCCCTCGTCGAAAGCGGCAAGATTGAGAATGGCATGACCAGCGATGCTGTTTATCTTGCTTGGGGAAAACCTGCTTCACAAGCGGAAGGTCAGGAAGGCGGAAAGACCTTTGAGAAATGGACCTATACCAGTATCGCCCCCATCTATAGCCAATCATTCTACGGTGGCTATGGATACGGATACGGTCGCTATAGCCGCCGAGGATATGAGCGCAGATACTACCCATACAACAGCTTCGGCACCGAAATCAACTTCGTTCCTTACCGCTCGGCTTGGGTGAAATTCCTCAACGGGCGCGTCGACAGTTGGCAACGCGGTCGCCCACAATAGAACTAACCCCGAACCCGGTCGTAGACCTCATCCGGTGATCCGGTTCCGTTCACAATTCTAGCCCGCCAACGATCGCAATAATAGGTGATTGTGGGGATCACGAGTCGGCGATATTCCGAAAGACGATTCTCAAAATTTCCAGAAGCATCGTCAGCTCGCGGTGCAAGAAGGCCCTGACATTTTGGGCAATGCGTCCCCTCACCTTCGCGAGCAACCCGGTGACAGTTCTCGCACTCCAGCCGACAAGTCACGCGACGGCGTAATTCATCATCGGGAACGTGTAGCACGATGGCACTCGGCTCAAGATCGAGAGCGGCATCCAAGGCCTCAGCCTGCGGAACAGTCCGCGGGAACCCATCAAGCAACCACCCATCGATCTGGGAAGTCGTCCACTCCAAAACCATGGGGACCATGATGTCATCGGGGACAAATTCTCCCCGCTCCAAAAACGGATGGGCTAGTTTTCCCAGCTCCGTATCATCGCGAAGGGCGCGCCGTAAAAGCGCGCCCGTCGAAAGATAAGCCAAGCCGTTTTCCTCGGCGAGGCGACGACCCTGAGTCCCCTTCCCCGACGCCGGAGGGCCGAGGAAGACGAGGTGCCGATTCTTCATTTACGAATTAATAAAGAAGGCCACGATGGCGACCAACACGATCACCGCAAGGGCGACCCAAAGGTAGAGGATAGAGGAACTGGAAGCCTGCTGCCCGGAAATCTGGCGCTGCTGGCGGCCCTTGATCTTGCCCTTACGAAGGAAGCCGTCGTATTGGCGTTGCAGAAGGTGGGTTTCAATCTGGCGCATCATGTCCAGAAGCACCCCGACCAGAATCAGAAGACTAGTGCCGCCAAAGAAGGAGGTCACAAGGTTGTTCGCACCTAGCCCCAGCATGATCCCGATGAAGAAGGGCATCATGAAGATCAAGGTGAGGAACATCGCACCCGCAAAGGTGAGCCGGGTCATGGTGTAATCCAGGAAATCCGAGGTCGGCTTGCCGGGACGGACACCGGGGATGTAACCCCCACCGCGTTTCAAGTTCTCGGCCACTTCGGAGGGTTGAAACATCGTTGCAACCCAGAAAAAACTGAAGAAGAAGATCATGAAGCCAGAGATGAGGTAGAACCAAATATCGTTGGGCGAGAGAATTTCACCCATCGTGCCGACCCAATCGCTGGTAGGGAACATTTGACCGAGAAGCTGGGTCGGAAGCTGCAAAATGGCCGTTGCGAAGATGACAGGCATGACGCCGGCATAGTTCACCTTAAGAGGGAGATACTGAGTGCCTCCGGACATTTCCCGACGACCCGCGACACGGCGAGCGTATTGCACCGCAATCCTTCGCTGGCCCTGCGTCACCGTAATCACTGCGGCAATCACGAAGAGGAAGAGAACGACCATAAAGACAATCAAGAGCGGGCTAAAGGGGCTGGTGCGCTCAATCACGAAGGTATTCCAGATAGTCACGATGACACCAGGTAGAGCCGAAATGATGTTCACCGAGATGATGAGTGAGATACCGTTACCAATGCCACGCTCGGTGATCTGATCACCGATCCACATGAGGAACAAGGTGCCAGCGACGATGATGAGGACGGTCTGAGCAACGAAGCCACTCCCAAAAGCGGGAACAAGGTCCTGACCAGTGTTGGCGATGGCACGACCGATGCCCTGAAGGAGCGGGTTGCTCTCGGGATTTTCAAGAGACTTGGCGAGGAAGAAGCCCTGAATCATGGCAATCGCGATCGTGACGAAGCGAGTCCACTGATTGATCTTCTGCTGACCACCATCCTGTTTCTTGAGGCGGGCCAATTTAGGAACAACCGCGCTGAGAAGCTGCATCATAATCGAGGCGGAGATATAGGGCATGATGCCGAGTGCAAAGAGACCCATGCTGGTGAGACCACCACCGGAGAAGACGTTCAAGATCGCTCCGACACCACCACCGGCCCCGCCCTCGTTGTCCTTTTTCAAGATGTCGAGATACTCGCGAATGACATCCATATTGACCCCCGGAAGTGGGAGGTGGACACCAAGACGCACGATCACGATCATGGCCATGGTGAAAAGAATGCGGTCGCGAAGTTCGGGAATCTTCCAGGTATTAGTAAATGCGGAGATCATGATTGATGGGAATGTCTGAAAATTATTGGGTGATCCCCTCTCCGGTCATCGGAACGGGATCGTGGAGGCCTTGAATCAATGAGATGAGATGCGCGGTCTCGGGAGCTTCTGAGTCAAGACGATGGATGAGTTTCAAAAGTTTCTCGTGGGCCTGAGGTAAGGATCGATGACTGGCAATGGCCGCGATTTCTTCTTCCGAAGGAGCCTTGAGTTCCGAGGTCTCCCGCTTCAGTTTTTTGAACTGCTCGATGAGGACTACGATTTTATCCGCAGCCTCTTCAGGTGTTACGGATGAGTCGGAGATGACATCATGCAGCTCGTTGACGACCGAGGCCTGTTTATCGAGCAGAGAAACATGGGTCTTCTCCTTCTCTCCGCAAGAGGTGAGAGTGAGAAATCCCAAGAACGCAAAAAACGCTGCAGCCCGGCGGACCGGGCTCAACGTGGAAATTGCGTGAGAGGCGCTTTTCACAGGAGTGTGAAAGAAAAGCAACTAGGAGAGCTCGAGGGAGCCACCGGCCTTCTCGATCTTCACTTTTGCGGAAGCACTGGCTAAGTTCGCCGAGACCTTGAGGGCCTTGGTGATATCGCCTTGACCGAGGACCTTGACCTTATCGCACTGTCCCTTGACAAGCCCGACTTGGCGGAGGGTCTCTTCGTTCACCTCAGCATCAGCGTCAAAGTACTGCTCAAGTTGAGAGACATTGACGATAGCGACGGTGTCACGAAACTGTAGGTTCGAGAAACCACGCTTCGGAAGACGACGTGCAAGGGGCATTTGGCCACCTTCGAAGCCAGGACGAACGCCACCGCCGGAGCGGGACTTTTGTCCTTTGTGGCCTCTTCCGGAAGTCTTTCCGAGGCCGGAGCTTTCTCCGCAACCAAGGCGCTTTTTACGGTGCTTGGCTCCTGGATTGGGCTTAAGATTATGGAGATTCATTTTTTGAAATGTGTTTCAGTATTTCGGAGGAAGCGGAATTAAACCGACTTCTCCTTCTTCAAACCGCGCAGAGTGAAAACTTCCTCTTTGTTGCGGAGCATGGTGAGAGCCTTGATGGTCGCCTTAACCACGTTGGCGTGGTTATTGGAACCAAGGGACTTGGCGAGAATGTCGTGGATGCCAACGGCCTCACACACGGCACGGACACCACCACCTGCGATGACGCCGGTTCCGGGTGAAGCGGGCTTTAGGAGAACCTTGCCACCCCCAAACTCAGCATAAACCTCGTGAGGAATGGTAGGACCATTAAGCTTCACTTTCTCAAGGCTTTTGTTGGCGATGCCAGAAGCTTTCTTAATGCACTCGGCAACCTCGTTGGCTTTACCGAATCCAACTCCGACGGAGCCTTTTTCGTTACCAGAGACGACGAGAGCGGAGAAACTGAAGCGACGTCCACCTTTGACAACTTTGGAACAGCGGTTAATGAAAACAACCTTCTCGGTCAGTTCATTTCCTTCGGAGTCCGTAGGAGCGGCTTCACGTGGGCGGCCGCCGAAGCCGCCGCGTTGGTTACCACCGCCACGGTTATCTCCGCCTCCGCGGTTAAAGCCACCACCTCCGCCGCGGTTATCACCGCCACGGTTGTTTTGATTATTGGTGTCGCCAGGCCTTTGAGCACCGGCAGGTCGTTGATCGCCAGCGGGTGCTGGGGTGGCAGCAGGCGCTGGAGTAGCGGCTGGAGCTGGAGTAGCCGCGGCGTTTGCTTCCGCTGGCTTTGCTGCTGGAGTTTCAGCAGGCTTGGAGTCTTCGTTATTTGCCATGTTGATTCGGGAGCAAGGATTAGAATTTAAGGCCACCCGAGCGGGCGGCGTCGGCGAGGGCTTTGACCTTACCTGTGAAGAAGAAGCCACCACGGTCGAAGACAACTGCCTCGATCTTGGCATCAGCGGCGCGCTGAGCGACCAGTTTCCCGACGGCTTCGGCAGTGGCTTTGCTGGCCCCGGTGGCCTCGATCGATGAATCGAGGGTGGATGCAGAACAAAGTGTTTTGCCGGCGATATCGTCGATCACCTGGGCGTAGACGTTCTTGTTTGAGAAGTGGACCGCAAGGCGGGGACGCTCGGCGGTTCCGGCGAGTTTCTTCCGGATGCGGCGGTGGACCTTGCGGCGGAGTTCCTTTCGATTGAGAGTGCTCATTTGGAATATGAAGTTCTGGGTTGTCGTCAGGATTTACTTAACGGACTTACCGGCTTTGCGGCGGACGTATTCGCCGACGTAGCGGACTCCCTTACCTTTATAAGGCTCGGGCGGGTAGTAGTTACGCACTTCAGCGGCGAATTGGCCGACGAGTTGCTTATCGATTCCTTCCACCTTGATCTTCGTGTTGTCAGTGACAGTCACAGTGAGACCTTCGGGGATGGGGTGTAAGATGGGGTGTGATTTTCCGAGGCTCAAGTCGAGGGCCTTGCCCTTGACTGCGGATCGGAAACCAACTCCTTGAATTTCGAGCTCTTTGACAAAACCCTCGCTGACTCCAACGATGAGGTTTTGGATGAGACTGCGGAAAGTGCCGTGGAGAGCACGCACATGGCGAAGCTCAGTGGCACGGACGACGGTAATCTCGGAATCGCTCACCTCGACGGTGATGCCCTCCGGGAGTTCCAGGGAAAGTTTGCCCTTGGCTCCCTCGACGGTGACTTGATTTCCGTCAACCTTGACGGTGACTTTATCAACTGCGGGGATAGGCTTGAGTCCTACTCTTGACATGGTTCTGTATATTGAGTGAGGGTTTACTACCAAACGAAGGCGAGAATTTCTCCGCCGACTTTGTCTTTCTTGGCTTGATGCCCGGTCATGAGACCCTTGGGCGTCGACATGATGGAGATGCCCATGCCGTTGAGGACGCGGGGAATTTCCTGTGAGCCGGAATATTTGCGACGGCCACACTTGGAGATCCTTTTGAGATCAGTGAGAGCCGGCACACCGTCAACATACTTCGTCTTTACAACAATCTGGGGGAATTGCCCAGAGGTGTCGACTTCGTAGTTCCAGATGTAGCCTTGTTCTTTAAGGATACGAGAGATCTCCACTTTCATTTTAGAGTGTGGAGCGCGGAAGGAGTCATTGCCAGCGCGGGAAGCATTCTTCAAACGAATGAGGAAGTCAGCGATGGGGTCAGTGAGTGTTGCCATGGTATTCTAGTGTTTCCAGGTCGTTAAATTAGGCGGCGTCCTCATCCTTGCGATTGTCGCGGAAAGGCATGCCGAGGGCTTTGAGCATCGCTTTGGCTTCGGCGTCGGACTTCGCGGAAGTCACGAAGATGAAGTCGAAACCAATCTGGCGCTTGATTTGGTCAAGCTCGATCTCAGGGAAAATGGATTGATCGGAGAAACCGACGGCGTAGTTACCACGACCGTCGAAAGACTTGAAGGGCAGGCCGCGGAAGTCACGGATGTTAGGGCAGGTGATTGCAATAAAGCGCTCAAGGAATTCCCACATGCGATCACCTCGAAGGGTGACGCGGGCTCCGACGGCTTCGCCTTCACGGACTTTGAAGTTCGCAACGGACTTTTTGGCGTAAACCACGGAAGGTTTTTGGCCCGTGATCTTTGCGACTTCGTCAACCGCGTCCTCGACAGCTGCCTTACGCTCGTTTGCGTAATGGCCAACGTGGGAGTTGACTGAGATTTTTTCGAGGCGCGGGACCTCGTTGACGTTTTTGAGGCCTAATTCTTCTTGGAGAGCTTTGACAAGCTTCTCCTCGTAGAGGCTCTGAAGTGTTGGTTTCATTGTATTATGGCGGGTCAGCGTGATGAATTGTGCTTAAGCGCGCGGGGTGCTCCCCTTCCCAGTTAATCCGAGTGGTTGGAGCGGGCCGGGTTCCTGACACAGTCAGGAGCCACGGGCTAGACTTTTTTTACGTTAGAGATGTGAATTGGGCCATCGACCTCTTCGATTCCCCCATCTGGGTTCTCTTCGGATTTGCGAATGCCTTTCTTCATTTTGCGGACACCTTCGACCACGACCTGCATTTTCGCAGGGTTGACGGAGGTGACGGCACCTTGTTTTCCTTTGTGGTTTCCAGAGATGACGATTACTTCGTCGCCTGGCTTCACGTGGGTTTTAATTTTCATGGTCCGATTAAAGTGGAGATTAGAGAACCTCGGGAGCGAGGGAGACGATCTTCATGAAGTTCTTTTCACGAAGTTCACGGGCAACAGGTCCGAAGATACGGGTGCCCTTTGGGTTATTATCCTTATCGATAATGACGATGGCATTCTCGTCGAAACGGAGAACGGATCCATCAGCACGACGAACAGGATAAGCGGTGCGGACAACAACGGCCTTCACCACGGTGCCCTTTTTGACAGAGGCGGTGGGGATGGACTCGCGGATGTGAGCTGTGATGATGTCGCCGACGCGAGCAGATTTAGTCCGCTTGCCGATGACACCGATCATCTTGGCTTGGCGCGCCCCGGTATTATCGGCGACTACGACTTTTGATTCCATTTGGATCATGGCAAAATTGGTATCGTTAAAGAGTTGGTTTAGTGAGTGAGAACCTTGACGAGCTTCCAGCGCTTAAGCTTGGAGATCGGGTTGGTTTCTTCGATGCGGACTTTATCGCCCACGGCGGCTTCGCCTGTTTCATCGTGAGCGTAGAATTTCTTCGACTGCTTGATGATCTTTTTGAACTTAGGGTGAGGCACGCGGTTGACGTACTCCACCACAATGGTCTTCTCCATGCTGGTAGATTTTACGATCCCGACGCGGGTCTTCTTGTTCTTGGCGGATCCCTCGGATGGGACAAAGTCCTTCTTGGGAGCGGCTTCCTGATTTTCTGACATTTTTTTAGAAATGGGTTAAGAGCTTGGTTAATTCAGGATTCCTTAGGCGGACTTGCGCTGAGTGATGACCGTCATGACCTGTGCGATTTCGCGGCGGACAACACGGCGACGTGAGGTATTTTCAAGCTGGCCGGTGGCCTGCTGGAGACGGAGATTGAGAGCCTCTTCCTTAAGGTCGCGAAGACGGGTGGAGAGTTCCTCGATACTCAGCTCGGAGATTTCGGTAAATTTAACTTTTGGCATGACGTGATTCCTTTCGGACAGTTCAATGATGAGTGAGATTCCTTAAAGAAGGGATCAGTGTGCAGAGCGGGAGACGAAACGGGTTTCGAAGCCGAGCTTATAGGAAGCAAGGCGCATGGCTTCACGAGCAAGAGACTCGGGGACACCACCAACTTCGAAGAGCATGGCGCCGGGACGAATCACGGCAACCCAAGTATCAACGGAGCCCTTACCCTTACCCATACGGGTTTCCGGCGGACGGCGGGTGACAGGTTTGTGAGGGAAGACACGAATCCAGGTCTTCCCTTTACGCTTGAGAAAGCGGTTAATAGAAACACGGCAGGCTTCGATCTGGCGGTTGGTCATCCATCCGCGACCGAGGGCCTGTAGTCCGAAGTCACCGAAGCTCACATCGGTGCCACGCTGGGCGTTACCACTCCGGCTGCCGCGATGGGCTTTCCGGAACTTGGTTCTTTTGGGCATTAAAGGCATAATTCTGTCCTCCTAAATATTGGTTTTAAAATGAGTGCTGGATTAAGAAGCGGCAGGTCTAGGTGCGCCTCCACCCGCAGCGGGCTTGTTTTGATTATTATCGGGGCGGCCTCCACCACCTCCGCGGTTATCTCCGCCGCGGCCTCCACGGTTGTCTCCACCGCGGTTATCTCCGCCACGGCCTCCACGACCACCACGACGTGGGCGATCATGACCAGGAGGGCGACCTCCCTTGTCAGCGTCCTCGTCCTTATTGATCCAGCACTTGACACCAATGATTCCGTAAACGGTCTTGGCCTCGGCGAATCCATAGTCGATGGGAACACGAAGGGTTTGAAGAGGCACTTTGCCCTCACGATACCATTCGGCACGCGCAATATCAGCACCCCCAAGGCGACCAGCGCAACGGACACGAATTCCGTTGGCGCCAAACTCCATGGCAGTTTGGATAGCGCGCTTCATGGCGCGGCGGAAAGCGATACGACGCTCGAGCTGGATCACGACCTGCTCGCAAACGCACTGGGCGTCGAGCTCGGGCTTACGGATCTCGACGATGTCGATCTTCACCTGTGAACCGCCGGCAATCTTAGTGATGTCGGTGGTCATGGCCTCGATCTCGGAGCCTTTGCGACCGATCACGAGACCGGGGCGTGAGGTGTGGAGAGTGACACGAACACTGTTCCAAGCACGCTCGATGATCACCTTCGCAAGTGCGGCGCCCTGGAGGCGACCGGAAATATACTTACGGATACGGAGATCTTCGTGAAGCTTGTTGGTGAAGTCCTTGCCCTCGGCATACCACTTGGAGCGCCAGTCTTTGTTGACGGCGAGGCGGAAACCGATTGGATTAACTTTTTGTCCCATGATTCTTAAATTTTTAAAAGTTGCGAGTGAGGATTAGCCTTTGGCGGCTTCGAGCTCTTTGGCCTGTGTGAGCCAATTGTCACGTTCAATCCGCCCCTTGAAGGAAAGGAGCTTGTCGAAGGTGACGATATTGGCATCATTCCATTCGGCGATCTGCGCGTAGGTATAAACACCGAAGCCATTGAGTTTTTCTTCGATGCCAGGTCCGACTCCAGAAATCTTCTTAAGGTCATCGACCTGATCAGGAGCTTCTTCGAAAACACGTCCCATTTCATCGGGCACTTCCTCTTCGGACTCAGGAGCAGTTTCTTCCTTTTTAGGAGCAGTTGCAGCTTTTCCAAAGAGTGACTTAATAGTGTCACGCTTCTTAGGCTTCCCGGAACGCTTCTTCTCTTCAGGAGCTTCGAACTCGTCGGTCAGAGTGATGAAGATATGAGAAGTGCGCTTGCGGATCGCTCCAGCGGAACCACGAGCACGTGGCTTGAAGCGCTTGAGAGTAGGGCCTTCACCGACGGTAGCTTCTTTGACGATGAGTTCATCGGCAGAGAGTTCGTGGTTGTTCTCAGCATTGGCGATCGCGCTTTTCAGCGTCTTACCAATGAGGTGAGCAGACTTCTTAGGAGTATAGGTCAAGGTGTCGAGAGCATCGGAGACGGAAAGTCCCTGGATTTCACGAACAACGTGGCGAGCTTTTTTCGGAGAAATCCGAGCGTATTTGGTGGTCGAACGAACTAACATCAGTTTGTCGGGTCTGGAATGAAGGTAATAATTTTGGCGAAATCTCCGGGTTGAACCGAGACTTCAGGATTGGTGAGCGATAGCATCAGCAGGCCTGAGACATTGGGCCTGACGACAGCGACGACTGCGTCGCATATATGGGTGCCGGAACGTTCGATGCGAAATCGGGTTCCGACGCTGAGTTCCGCATCAGAGCCGGCGTTTATTACGCCAACCCCAGTGCTGGAGTCAACTGTAACAATACGTGCTTCTTGGGCGGTCCCCTGCTCGATCTTGCGCTTGGGCTGCTGACGCAGGCCAAGTGCGACTTCGAGTTCGCGGATTTTAACCTCAACTGCTCTACGGGCTTCCGGATCGGAACCAAGGGCAGTGCGAAGGTAGTTTTGAATGAGTGGAATCAGATTGCTAACAGCGGCCTCAAGGTTGTTGAGGTCTTCTCTGGCGATCTGATAATCTGTGGCGGCGTGGAGAAGTTTGCTATCACCTCCTTCGAAAATATCTATTCCGAAGAGCGCATGATACTCTCTAATCTTCCTGAGTGACTTCGTCTTGGTTTCCTCTCTTGCAAGAGAAGCAGCCAAGCTTTTATTGATATTCGCCAACTGAAGATTCAGGTGGCGATTCTCACGCTGGGCTTTTTCCAGCGGCGTTTCCTGAGCACCGACCACCGCAACCCCAAGGGCGAAAAGCCCGGTGAGGATGGATGTGGTGAGTGGAAAATGCATAACGAGGGGTCTACGAGGAAAAATTACTTCTTACCGATACCGCCGTGAGCCTTGAAGATACGAGTTGGAGAAAATTCCCCCAACTTATGTCCGACCATGTTCTCGGAGACGAAAACAGGGACGAAAGTCTTACCATTGTGGACGCCGAAGGTCTGTCCGACGAAGTCTGGTGTGATCATGGAGCGACGGCTCCAAGTCTTGATGGGCTTCTTATTGCCGGACTCAACGGATGCATCAATCTTAGCGAGAAGCTTTTGATCAACGTAGGGTCCTTTTTTCAGTGAACGTGACATAATAAAATTTGATTGGAAACTTGCAGGCTAGAATCACTTGCGCTTGGCCTTGCGGCGGTCTTCGACAATGAAGGTGCTGTTCTTGTGCTTGTCGCGAGTCTTCTGACCTTTGACGTGTCCCCAAGGAGACTTAAGGTGCTGACGACCACCACCGGACTTGGACTTACCCTCACCACCACCGTTGGGGTGATCGACTGGGTTCATACACATTCCGCGAACGGAAGGGCGCTTACCCTGCCAGCGAGTGCGGCCTGCTTTTCCGGAGACCTCTTTCATGTGATCCCGGTTTCCGACGGTTCCGATGGTTGCGTAGGACTCCTCATGGAACTTACGTAGCTCGCCGGAAGGCATCTTGATGAAGGCGTAACCTTCGTCACGTGATGCGAGGATCGCTTGCTGGCCAGCAGCGCGAGCCACTTTACCACCTGATCCCGGGCGCATCTCGATGTTGTGAATGGCAGTTCCAAGAGGAACGTTTTTCAAAGGCATCGCGTTACCGACTGTGGGCTCGACATTTTCGCCAGATTGAAGCTTAGCACCGTCGGTGAGACCGGCAGGAGCAAGGATATAAGCCTTGGTTCCATCAGCATATTCAAGGAGTGCGATGCGGCAAGTCCGATTAGGATCGTATTCGATCCCGATCACGGTTGCTACCTCGTCACGCTTGGTGCGCTTAAAGTCGATGAGACGATACTTTTTCTTATGACCACCGCCGATGTGGCGCATGGTGATACGGCCCTGATTGTTACGACCACCGGAGCGTTTTTTAACTTCGAGGAGGCTTTTTTCAGGCTTTGACTTTGTGATCTCGTCGAAACCCGGAAGCATTTTATAGCGATTCGCGGGAGTGACGGGTTTAAAACTTTTCAGAGGCATTGGAATGGTCCTTTCTGAGTGAGGTTACGGGAAAAATAAAATTAGAGGAGGTCGAGGGAATCTCCGTCCTTAAGACGAACGAAGGCTTTCTTCCAGGAGGCGGTGCGTCCAGCGTCAGCGCGGCGACGGCGCTTGGCCTTACCGGCATAGTTACAAGTGCGCACACCGAGAACCTTCACTTTGAAGAACTTCTCAACGGCGTTTTTGATCTCAATCTTGTTGGCACGACGATCAACCTTAAAAGTGTAGGTGTTCTCGTTCTCCTGAAGAAGGGCAGCCTTCTCAGACATGCGGACGGTATCGATGATTGTGTAAATATCTCTCATAGCTTGCTGAGTTTTAAGCGGTGCGCTTGGCGAGGGTTTCGAGGGCGTCATCAACGATGATTACGACATCCCAGAAGAGGAGCTCTTCGATATTGACGTTCTCAGCGGTTTGAAGGAGAACCCAGGTCAGGTTGCGCTCGGCACGGTAGGTCTCTTCAGAGAAGGTCTTACCAATGATGATGACCTTGGTGGCGTCGGTAATTTCGCGGACCGCTTTGGAGAAGTCCTTGGTTTTAGCCGAGGCTACTTCAAAGGAGCTGACACTGATGACTTGCTCAGCATTGATCTTTTCACCAAGGACACGCTGGAGAGCGAGGGTCCGAACTTTCTTAGGAACGGTCTTGGCGTAGGAGCGGTTACGTGGGCCGAATGCGACACCACCACCAACGAAGAGAGGAGCTTTGCGGTCACCGTGACGAGCGCCACCGGTGCCCTTCTGGCGATACATCTTCTTACCAGTTCCGCGGACTTCGCCACGGGTTTTGGTCTGAGCGGTTCCAGAGCGGCGGTTGGCTTGGTAGGCAACAACGAGGTCGTGAACGGCCTGGTTGCCTTTGGAGCCATCAGCGATGAGCTGGATGTTTGCCTTTTCGGCGTCTTGAATTGTGAATGCTGACATGGATCAGGTTCTTTCTAAACTTAGGTTTACTTTGCGGCGGACTTTTTGAGAGCCGGGCGAACAGTGACATAAGCACCGTTGTGGCCTGGAACAGCGCCTGAGATGAGGAGCACGCCGTCTTCAGGACGAACTTGCACGATTTTGAGATTCTGAGTGGTGCGATTTACGACACCATCGTGGCCGGGCATTTTCTGGCCTTTCCAAACGCGAGCGGGAGTCGAACCGGCACCAATTGCACCTGTTCTGCGGTGCATCATGTGACCGTGTCCGTCAGGCTGTCCGTTGTGGTTGTGGCGCTTCACGTTACCCTGGAAACCCTTACCCTTAGTGACGCCGATGACATCGACCCATTGGCCTACTTCGAAGAGAGCAGCACCGGGGTGGCCCTCTTCTTTGTTAGGGAGGTTTTCGTCGCAGAGGAAGCGGAATTCCTGCACCCGCTTCTTAGCGCCAGTGGCACCCTGCTTGGCTTGGTGAGTCCGCTCAGGAAGGTTGAGGCGAGACTCCTTCTGGTCGTCGTAGGCGACCTGAATGGCGGAGTAGCCGTCCTTCTCTGAGGTTTTCACCTGAAGAAATTCGTTCCCGTTCACGTCGACGACAGTGACGGGGATCATGCAGCCTGCCTCTGCGTCAAAAACGCGAGTCATACCGACTTTTTTACCGAGGATTCCGAGTGACATTGTCTTAGGTTCCGTAGTGGAAAGATTGAGTTAAAAGAGGGAGATTAAATGTGGATCTGAATATCGACACCAGCTGGTAGATTAAGCTTTTTAAGCTCGTCCACGGTGCGGGCGGTAGGATCGACGATGTCGAGGAGACGCTTATGAGTGCGGACTTCAAACTGGTCGGCAGCCTTTTTGTTGACGTGAACCGAGCTGTTGACGGAGAACTTCTCAATCCTGGTAGGGAGAGGGACAGGACCGGCGACTTTTGCTCCAGTGCGCTTGGCGGTCTCAACGATCTCAATGGTAGAGCGATCGATGGCCCGATGGTCAAATGCGCGAAGGCGAATGCGGATTTTCTGATTCATGATGGAAAAGGTATCTTGTGGATGATTGGTGTTCTTAGTAGCCCCCGCCGCGTTCTGCGACGAGTTTATCTACGACGTTGCGAGGCACTTCCTCGAAGCACTGCGGCTCCATGGAGTAAGAAGCGCGACCGGAAGAAAGGGTGCGGACGTCCGTGGAATATCCGAACATTGCGGAGAGTGGGACGTTTGCGGAAACATTTGCGACGGGGCCTTTGGTCTCGATCTCTTGGATCTGACCGCGGCGGCGATTAAGGTCTCCCATGATGTCTCCCTGGAACTCGGCGGGTGTCGCGATCTGGACATCCATAATGGGTTCGAGAAGAACGGGTGACGCATTTTTCATGGCCTCTTTGACCGCGAAGATGGCCGCGATCTTGAAAGAGTTGTCACTGGAATCGACTTCGTGAAAGGAGCCGCCGAGAACATTCGCATGAATATCGACAACCGGGAATCCGGCGACGAGTCCGTTGGTGAAGGCTTCCTTGATGCCGTTCATGACGGCAGGTATGTATTCCTTCGGGAAGGCACTGGCGGAAACATTGTCCTCGGTGGTGATCCCCTCCCCTTGCTTGTTCGGCGAGAGTTCGAGGATGACGTGACCGTAAGCGGGCTTGCCAGCGAGTGCGCCATCGCGGATGAACTTCCCTTCGCCTTTCGCAGTCGCGGTGATGGTTTCGCGGTAAGCAATTTGTGGTTTCCCGACATTGGCCTGAACACCGAACTCGCGCTTGAGGCGGTCAATGATGACCTCCAGGTGGAGTTCGCCCATTCCGGCGATGATGGTTTGTCCTGTCTCTTCGTCAGTCTTTACCACGAACGTGGGATCTTCGTCAGAGAGTCGGTCGAGACCGAGAGTCATCTTATCGGAGTCAGCCTTGGTGCGAGGCTCAACAGCCATCGAAATGACGGGTTCAGGAAATCTCGGAGGCTCAAGGAGAACGCCTGCCTGCTGGTGGGAAAGAGTGTCGCCCGTTTGGACGTTTTTGAGACCTACCAGAGCAGCGATGTCGCCAGCGAAGCAGGTTTCGATCTCCTCATGCTTATCGGCTTGCACTTGAATCAAACGACCCACGCGCTCTTTTTGTTGAGTCCGTGGGTTGTAGATCATGTCTCCCTTGGAGACGGTGCCGCTGTAAACGCGGAAGAAGATGAGTTTGCCAAAATACTTGTCGGCCCAGAGTTTGAAAGCGAGGGCGCAAAACTTTTCGTCATCAGAGGTCTTCACCTCGACAGTTTTACTCTCGTCTTTCGGGTCGAGTCCCTTGGCAGGCGGGATTTCGAGCGGGCTTGGGAGATAATCGACAACCGCATCCAAGAGATACTGAACACCTTTGTTTTTGAAGGCGGAACCTCCTGCGATGGGGACTAACTCGTTCGCGATGGTCGCGCGGCGGAGACCGGCTTTGAGTTCAGCTACAGTGAGCGCTTCCTCCATGAGGAATTTTTCACCGACTTGCTCGTCAACGTCAGCGACGGCTTCGAGAAGTTCGGAGTAGGCTTTCTCAGCGAGCGCAAGTTGTGCCTCATCGAGATCGGCGATGTCGTAAGTTGAGCCAAGAATGTCGTCGTCCTTGTAAAGAACGGCCTTCTTATTAAGAACGTCAATTTGGCCGCGAAGATTTTCTTCGGATCCGATTGGAATCAGGATGCGAACGGTGCGAGCGCCGAGCTTTTCCTCAACCTCTTTGACTGCTGCGTCGAAGTCTGCCCCCACTCGGTCCATCTTATTGACGAAGACAATGCGGGGAACATTATAGGTGGTCGCTTGGCGCCAGACTGTCTCAGATTGAGGCTGAACTCCGGCGACGGCACAGAAAACAACAATCGCCCCGTCCAAAACACGGAGCGATCTTTCAACTTCGGCTGTGAAGTCAACATGACCTGGAGTATCGATGATGTTGATACGCTGGTTATCACCAGTGAAGAGCTTAGTAACACCCTCCTCCTTCTGCTGCATCCATTCGCAGGTCACGGCAGCGGAGGTGATCGTAATTCCGCGCTCTCGCTCCTGCTCCATATGATCGGTCGTGGTGGCACCATCGTGCACCTCACCGATACGGTGGATCATTCCTGTGTAGAAGAGAATCCGCTCGGTGAGCGTGGTCTTTCCGGCATCGATGTGCGCAGCAATCCCAATGTTCCGTGTCCTCTCAAGGGGAACGGAACGGGTTGGGGCTGTTGCGATTTTGCTCATCAGTTTAGTGGGAAAGAGATTCTCTTAAATCAGGAAGGGAAATTAGAAGCGGAAGTGGGCGAAGGCACGGTTTGCCTGAGCCATCTTGTGAACGTCATCGCGCTTACGGACGGAATTGCCGGTGTTGTTGGCAGCGTCCTTGATCTCGTTTGCGAGGGCGATGGCCATCGGAGTGCCCTTCTTGGAACGGGCGAAGGTGATGATCCAACGCATCCCGAGTGACTCGGAACGGCTGCCATCTACTTCCAAAGGGACCTGGTAAGTTGCGCCACCAACGCGGCGGGATTTAACCTCAACGCGGGGTTTGGCATTCTCGATAGCGCGGTTAACGATCTCGAGCGGGTCGACGGTGTCGGTGCCTTCGTTAGCGCGATCAATCGCGGCGTATACGATACGCTCAGCAAGTGAACGCTTGCCATCTCTCATCACCTTGGAGATCAAGCGACCGACAACTTGGCTGTCGAACTTTGGATCTTGGTAGATCTTGGTTGGGTAAACTTTTTTTCTGCGTGCCATGGTCTTGGTTGGTCAGATATTAAATTGAAGAAATTACTTTTTGCCGCCTGCCTTAGGCTTCTTCGCACCATACTTGGAACGACTTTGCTTACGACCATCAACCCCGAGGGTATCGAGTGATCCGCGAACGATGTGGTAACGGACACCAGGAAGATCCTTCACTCGGCCACCACGAATGAGGACGATTGAGTGTTCCTGGAGGTTGTGACCTTCACCACCGATGTAGGCGATGACTTCGTAGCCGTTCGTCAGACGAATCTTAGCGACCTTGCGGAGAGCGGAGTTAGGCTTCTTTGGCGTACGTGTGTAAACCTGGAGACAAACGCCGCGACGTTGCGGGCAGTTGTTCAGAGCCGGTGATTTCGACTTCGTGACTGCTTTCTTACGTCCTTTGCGGACGAGTTGATTAATGGTGGGCATAATGCGATCGTTTTGGGATGGCGGTTAAGCGGGTTCGTAAAATGAGGTTTTCTAGGAGAAAGTTTGAATGTGTCGCTGATTCTCAACCGGAGGGTCGCCGGGAAACTCAGCGAGATTCCTCGCAAGAGCCATTTTTCCGGTGTGCACCCGATAGTTAATCGTTTGATGAAGGAGCTGAAACGCTGAATTCTCGAGGAGTTCTGAACGCCAACCCCGATTTGGGGGCCGCGACTCTAGGAATAAAACACGATCTGGCAAGGCGTTTCTGGGAAATTTTCTCAAAAAATTAATCTTCCTCCTCCCGAAGTCTCCTCTTTCCCCTAGTGGCAAAGGTTCCAGCCATTCTCAAAGTCTCAGCTCATCCAGCTTAATACTTAACAAAAGTAAGTCATCTCACGTAATTACCTATAAATCGAGCTAATAATGCCCCTTGAAGGGGGCTTTGACGCTCCTCGCTGCATTCACTAAGCCACCATCTTCGAAAAGATTTTCGCTTCTCATTCTGGCATCGCGGCCTCCCTCCTTTCCACTTTATTAGCAATCGACAACGAAATGCAGGAGGACGGATCAAGACGAGCAAGAGAGACACTTGGGAGATTGTCCAAAAGGACCCTAAAATCGCTAAGGTGATCTTCCCCCATGACGGCACCTTCACCCTCGTGGGTAACAAATACGTGGAGACCATCATATTTGCCAACGAGCGCAGCAAGCACCTCGTCGGAAACGTCGTCACTTTCAAATTCGCTCTTACTGAGGAGGCAAAGGCCCGCCGAGCACCTTATCGCCTTAAAACCCTTCACCCGGGCCAGCCCTTCTCTCAAGATCAACTCAGCCACGAACCGATCGAAAAAGCCCTCACCTTGGCCCGCTCAATCTCGTCCGAAACCGAACACCACATGATCAGCCTAGCAGCTAGTAAATTGGCCAACCTCGAAGTAGCTAGCTCCTGGCTCCAGTCCATACCGAAGCCCCCCTCCGCGACTCCGCCATCACCGGTTTCATCGGCAAAGTCTCCCACGCTAACTCCCAAGTCGCCCTCGACTGGGCCGCACTATGAGTAATCCAGAGGCGACCGCCGGGCAAAAGAGCCGGATTCTCGAACAATGGACCATCAATGATCCTGGAGCTGCCGAAAAGTGGAAGGCCAAGAACCGGTAGAAAAAAAACTCTTTTTGCTCACTCCTCCACCCCCAAGCGCAGGAACTGCTAAGGGAGCGCGCTGGTCGGCTGCACAGCGCGCCAGCGTAGTCGTTTCGATGGCGGCATCGGGATCGATTTACGCGCTTTCCTTGAGCACCCCGTTCGGCGAAAAATCTAGGAAATTGGGGGACCGTGCGCCCTGGAAAACAGGATTTCGAGCACCCCGGTTTCCACCAAGCACTTGGCGTCATTGATTTTTGGATTACCTCCGAGGAAATATTCAAAGCCGTTCCGGAGGCCGTCACCATCGAATTCGCTGAGGAGGTAAAGGCGCACAAAAAAAGCCCGGCCGGACGGACCAGACGGGCTTCTTAAAAAATCTATTTTAATGATTAATCAGTGTATTTTTCGTGGCCCTCTTTCTTGAGGTCCTTGAGTTCGCCCTTGATCTCATCAGCCTTGTCTTCGTCACCTTCGAGGTAAGCCATTTCCAGCTCACAGAGTTTCACGTAAACCTGCCCGGACATCTTCTTATAATCAGCAGTTGCCTTGGCTTTCTCCTTCTCATCTTTGATGTCCTTAAAAATCATCGGGAGATACTTAAGCGCATTGATGGTAGCGGCTTGAGCAGCATGAACGAGGACGACCTTCTCTTCGGTAGTCTCAGCTCTACGAAGCCTCTTCAGAGAACCACTGAGGGTGTCCATTTCCTTACCGAGCGGAGTCTCATCATCGTCATCAGCGTGAACAGGAGCTAGCATTCCGAATCCCATCGCAGAAACGAGGGCGAGAGTCTTAATTGAAAAGTTGATTTTCATGTCGCAGAGACTACTTCCACAGCCGACCCACTCTGTCAAAACAAGGCTCGAAAAAATCGCATTTTTCCCTTATCGCAATCCCGTGATACGCGGACTCATTTTTGACCTAGATGGCACCCTCGTCGATTCCCTCCCCGGGATCGCAGCGGCCCTCAACCACTCCCTGCAAGACCTCAACCTGCCAACCCATCCCGAAAAAGCGGTTGCGGGTTACATTGGCGACGGGGTCGAGACCCTCGTGATCCGGGCCCTCGGCCGCGAACTTGTCCACCGTTGCGATGAAGTCGTCGCCGGCTTCCAAAAACACTACCCAAGCGATTGGAAAACCGGAACCTTCCCCTATCCCGGCATGATCGATCTCCTCCAAGAGCTTCATCAAAAAAAGATCCCAATGGCGGTCCTCTCGAACAAGCCCCACCTTTACACCGTCGAGATTGTTGAAGCGCTTTTCCCCTCCCAACTCTTCGCCCCCATCCGTGGCCACCAGCAGGAATTCCCAAAAAAGCCCGACCCCACCACCGCTCTTCAAATCGTCACCGACTGGAATCTCTCCCCCGCAGAAGTCGCCTACGTTGGCGACTCCACTGTCGACCTCGCCACTGCTCAAGCAGCCAAGCTCATCCCCCTCATCTTCTCCTGGGGATACGGGACACCCGAAGATTTTCCCTTGTTAAACTCTATCGATGATTTGAAGCAGGCCATCCTTGGCCCCTCATAAGCGACCTTGCGAAATTTCCAAATCGCGCAAAGTTTCCTCTATGCTCAAATCATTGGCCGTTCTGCTCGCAATCATCGCCACCGCCTCCGCAACCGTCCAGGAACAAGTCGTCTCCTACAAAGATGGCGATACCGATCTCGAAGGCTTCTTCGCCCACGATCCCGACGTTCCCCAAACCGGTAAATCCGTTCTCATCGTCCACCAGTGGACTGGCATGGGTGACAACGAAAAAATGCGCGCCCGCATGCTCGCCTCACTCGGATACAAGGCCTTCGCCCTCGACATCTACGGCAAAGGGATCCGACCCAAGCCACCCGAGTCCGGCACCTTCGCGTCCAAGTATAAGGGCAACCGAGCCCTCTACCGCCAACGCCTCGCCGTCGGACTTGCCCAGCTCAAGGAACTCGCAAAAGCCAAAGAAAGCGACATCGCCGCCATCGGATACTGCTTCGGCGGCACCGGAGCACTCGAACTCGCCCGCAGCGGCACCCCTCTCGCCGGCGTCGTCTCCTTCCACGGCGGCCTCAGCACCCAAGCCGGCATGGCAGCGTCGAAAGACACCGTTGAAGCCAAAGTCCTCGTCCTCCACGGAGCCGATGACCCACACGTCTCCGAAAAAGAAGTGGGTACCTTCAAAGAAGAAATGAAGTCCGCCAAGGCCGCCATCGAATTCGTAGCCTACCCCGGAGCGGTCCACGCCTTCACCCAAATTGGTGCCGGCAACGACAACTCCAAAGGAGCTGCTTACAACGAGGAAGCTGACAAAAAATCCTGGGAGGCCATGCAGGAGTTCTTTAAAAAAGTTTTCCAATTAAAGTGACCTTGATCCTGGTTAGATAAGGGATTCACGGGAATTCCTACCTTAAGCTTTTCGTTGTGCTACTCCGCTTCCAAACAAAGGTTCCCGACCCCGAATCCGGACGACCACGGGGCATTCTCGTCGCCGCGGCTTCGCTTCGCGACAGCAACGAGATCCAAACCCTCTCCCCTGGAACCATCGTCTATGAGGATGGCCACCAAATGGTAGCCATTCCCCGCCGAAATAAATCCCGCTAAATCTCCATCGCTTCATCCAGCATCTTACGATACTCCGCCGCCGGCACCTCATACCCACCCATCGTTCGCAGATGATCCGTCATCCACTGCGTATCCAGTAATATCACCTCCTCCTCTCGCAGCCATTCCACCAACTTCACCAGCGCGATCTTGCTCGCATCCGTCTTCCTGCTAAACATGCTCTCCCCAAAAAAAGCTCTCCCGATCCTTACTCCATAAAGCCCCCCCTGCAAACCCTCCTCATCCCAACACTCCACCGAATGCGCAAAGCCCTGATCAAATAAATCGCAGTAGCTTTCCATAATAATCGGATCAATCCACGTCTCCTCCCGATCGCCACAGCCCTCCATCACCTCCCGAAATGCCGAATCAAAACGCACTTCGAACGGGCGTTTTTTCATCGACCTCTTCAAGCCATGCGGAATATGAAACCCCTCATCCAGCGGGATGATCCCCCGTTCTTTTGGCTGAAACCAAAAAATCTCCCCATCCTCCGACATTGGAAAAACGCCTTCCAGATAGGCTCCAAGCAAGATTTCAGTCGGAATTTTTTCCACACGTTTATTTTCACGATACAAAGCCCTCATTTCAACCTACAATTCAAATTATGCAGATCGACCTCGCCAATCTCCCCGATGAAGGGAAGCAATTCGACGGAGAAATCCCACCCGAAATCTTCGACATCAAAGGGACCGACATCATCAGCGTCAGCCCGCTCAAATATTCCCTTCACGCCCAGCGCTTCGACACCGAGCTCCTCGTCACCGGCCCTATCGAGGCCACCTTCGAACTCACCTGCATGCGCAGCCTCCACCCCTTCTCGAAAACCATCTCCATCCCCTCCGCCGCCATCAGCATCGAGATCGGGCCAGATGGCTTCGTCGCGGCCGCCGAGCACATCCGCGAAGAGATCCTCCTCGAGCTCCCCACCATCCCCCGCTGCGAAGATGGCGACTCCCCTGGGAATTGTGAAATCGATCCGAAGTATTTAGCAGTAGACAAACCGGCAGATGATGGTGTAGACAACGCCCCTCCGCAAGAAAAGCCCAACCCATGGGCCGCTCTCGATGCGCTCGACTCTCAAGATTAACTCTTAACTACTAAGACTCATGGCCACACCAAAACGTCGCACCTCCAAGCACAAGCAGAAGCTCCGCCGTGGAGCCAACCGTTGGCGCAAGCCCAACCTCCAGACCTGTCCTGAGTGCGGCTCCAGCGTTCCAGGACACATCGCCTGCCCTTCTTGCGGAACCTACCGCGAACGCCAGGTGATCGAAGTCGACCTTGTTTAAGGTTTCCTTCCCTGATTAGATTTCTCTCATCTTAGAGCGCGGGGGATCCCTCCGCGCTTTTCACTGTGATGAATATTGCACTCGATGCCATGGGCGGAGACCACGCCCCGTTGGTCAATCTCGAAGGAGCCCGCGACCTCCTCGCCGAAAACTCGGAAATCGAGTCTATCATCCTCACCGGCCCTCTTGAGCAACTCAAAAAGGCCGCCCTCGCATGCGGCCTCACCGACCCGCGTGCCAAGTTCGTCGAAGCTCCCGAAGTCGTCGGCATGGAAGAATCCGGAGCCAAAGCTCTCCGTCGGAAAAAAAATTCCTCGATCTCCATCGCCGCCGACCTCGTCAAAAAAGGCGACGCCCAAGCCCTCGTCTCCGCTGGCAACACCGGAGCCGCCGTCGCTGCCGCCACCGTAAAACTTCGCCTTCTCAAGGGAGTCCAACGCGCCGGCATCGCCTCCCCCATGCCCAACGAATTCGGCGTCTGTAACCTCCTCGACTCCGGCGCCAATCCCGAGGCCAAACCCGTCCACCTCCTCGCCTACGCCATTATGGGGAGCGTCTACGCCCACGAAGTGCTCAAAGTAGCCCACCCACAAGTCGGCATCATGTCGAATGGCGAAGAAGAAGAAAAAGGCACCACCTTTACCAAGGAAACCATGGTCCTCTTGAAACATCTCGTCGCCCGCGGTCACGCCCCCTTCACCCTTCGCGGAAACGTCGAAGGCCACGACCTCTTCCAAACCCAACTCGACGTCTGCCTCTGCGACGGATTCACCGGAAACATCGTCCTCAAAAGCTGCGAAGCCACCGCCAAGGCGATGTCCAAGTGGATGAAGGAAGAGTTCAAAAAGAACCCCGTCCGCATCGCCGGAGCCCTCCTCGGAAAAGGAGCCTTCCAAGCCGTCAAGGACCGCACCAACTACGAATCATACGGAGGCAGCCCCCTCCTCGGAGTCAACGGCGTCGTCATCATCGCCCACGGCGGATCCTCCTCTCTCGCCATCAAAAACGCCCTGAAAATGGCCGCCGAAGCCCTCAAACACGAGGTCAACCCCAAGATCGAAGAAGCCCTCGCCAAGATCAGCCTACCCGCTGAATAAAGGAGTCGTGCCGCCCCCGCCACTTCTCAACCACAGCCCCCGCAACCGAGAATCCCGTGAGAAAATCTCACCCCTCTAAATTCTCAAGGTCAAGCTACACCCTCGATCAAAACCTAAGCGAGGACCTGCGATTCAAACGGGAGAATGGCCTCTTCGAATCTCCACCGATCTCGAAAAAGCCTTTCATCATCTTACTCCTCCTAATCGCAGGACTGATCACAGCAGGACTTCACCCCGTCCTCATCACAGCCTTTGCTCTTCTTGCTCTTTTTATTCTCGCGATAAATCAGAGCCACCGCGAAGGCGATGCCATCACCGCTGACTGCCCAAGCTGCTCGCAAGAAATGATAAAAAAAGAACAAGGAAGCGTGGAGCTTTTCATCTGCCATCACTGCAAGATCTACGCAACTGGTCGGGATTCTTCATAAGCTCCACTCAGAGCCCGCGAATCCAAGGGGCGAGGGAGCCACCACTCTCGTCTTGGCCAAAGGCCAAATTCATACCAAGCCCAGCCCAACGGGCTGAGTTTTCTAGATAAGTTTTCACGCCTTCGGCGTCCCGGATCAAAAGCGCCGCCATCCTAAGATGCCCTTCCCGCAAAGCCGCAAGCCCCCATCCTCGACCGACCATGAATCGACACAGCTGAGTATATCCTCTTCCGAAAACCCCTCCAAAATATACCCATGAGGGTCAGTCATCAGAAAAAAAGGATCATGCCGAATCAGCGCAAGCGCCGCTCGACGAACCAGCTCGTCACGATCATCCCCTGCCCTAAGCGAAGAAGCATAGCCACGAAGCGCGATGTCGAAAAATCTTCAGAACTCATCTCCATATTTCCTAAACTTCCGGCTACCGTTCTCGCGCGGTGCAGCCTGGCGGAAATCATCATTCATTCGCGTGCCCTTCCTTACTTTCATCCCCCCATAACCCTCTGCGACTCTGCGTGAAACCTCCCCTAAAAACTTACCCTCACTGGCGCGAAGTTTGCATCGCAGCCCCTTATCAACTCCGGTTGGTTTTCAGCCACAACTTCACCACCAGACATCCAACGAACGAAGCGATTGTGCCCACCACCGTCATCACAGCCAGATAGAGCGTCCAAGAATATGCCACGGGAACACTCTCCTTTGTGCCACTGAAAAAAATGACAACCGGTATGATGTGTTCCGGATAGCCGTTGGTGGCTAGGACGATCAGCTGCCAACCTAGCAGTATGGCAAACCCAGCTAGCGAAACCCCACAAATGAGACGGACCAGTCGCAGCCGGGATTCTAATCTCTCCGCGCGTAGCTCTTCTGCGACCTTTATCCCGTCTTCGGACCACTCCCCGCTGTCTCGGTCTGCAACGACACGCCTCAGCTCTGAAGTGGACTTCTCATCGAAATTTTGACGGATTTGTCTCAGGAATCGGTCACTCATTTTTCTACCATTGTTAAAGTATTAAAGATGCGGATCATCTTTCGTTCATCTCCCATAATCCCCATCGGATCCTAACTGTCGATTCCATAGTCCCCAGATTTCTCAATTCCACAGATCACAACCCTCCGCGACTCTGCGTGAGACTTCCCCACCCCCCCAACCCAACTTTCCCACATTCAGAGTTGGCCATCCCCCCAACCCAGCCATCATCCTGCCATGACAAATTTCGACACTCCCATCGCCCGACGCGGGACCGGTTCACTCAAGTGGGACCGCCGCGCCGACCTCGATCCCTTCTGGGTCGCCGACATGGACTTCACCTCCCCGCCCGAGGTCATCTCCGCGATCCGCGAACGCGTCGACCACGGCGTCTTCGGCTACGCCGTCCCCCACCCCTCCCTCCTCGAAACCCTCCAAAACTACCTCCAAAACCGCCTCGGCTACACCGCGCCCGCAGAACAAATCGTCCACCTCGGCGGCCTCGTCCCCGCCATCTCCCTCGCC